>WVWW01000281.1:275-36710 GCA_011773795.1 Acidobacteriota bacterium | reverse complement strand
CGCATCGACCACGACGCGACCAGTATCCTGATCGACCCCTGGTTCACCGAAAACCCGCAGGCCGATTGTGCCGCGGATGCGATCGATAAACTCGACGCCGTCATCGTGACGCACGGGCACCAGGATCACACGACCGATGTCGAGGCCGTTGCCAAGAGGACCGGTGCTCTCGTCGTATCGAGCTTCGAGATCGCCGGCTATTTCGGCGGCAAGGGTTGTGAGAGCCATCCGATGAGCGTGGGCGGCGGGCACGCGTTCGACTGGGGGCACGTCAAGTTCACCCACGCGCAGCACGGTTCCGGCGGGCCGGAGGGCGAGCTCGGCGCCGCGATGGGCGTGATCCTGACGATCGGCGGCAAGAAGATCTATCACGCGGGCGACACCGGGATCTTCTCGGACATGGAGCTGATCTCCGAGTTGTGGGGCCCGCTGGACGTGGCGCTGCTGCCGATCGGCGACAACTTCACGATGGGGATCGACGACGCGGTCAAGGCGACCGAGTTCCTGAACGCCGGCGTGCACATCCCGATGCACTACGGGACGTTCCCGCTGATCGACACCGATCCGAGCGAGTTCGTCTCGCGTGTGAAGGACGCGGGTCGCCATGCGGTCATCGTCCCACCCGGCGAGAGCTACGAGCTCTAGACCCGGAGCCGGCTTGTTCGTCCTTCTCGCCGTCGTCCTGCTCGTGTGCGGCGCGGCCTGCGCCGCGCCGCCTGAGGAGGCACCCTCCGCCCCCCGACCTTACCGGCGGCCGGTCGTCGCCGGCACGATCGATATCCCCGGCCTGGTCGAGCTCAGTGGACTCGCCGCGTCCAGGGTTCGCGACGACACGCTGTGGGCGCACAACGACAGCCTCAACGAGCCGTTGCTCTTCGCCTTCGACGGCAACGGCAAGAGTCTCGGATCGGTTCGCGTCGAGGGGGTGAGCTTCCTCGACTGGGAGGACATGGCGTCGTTCGAGCTCGACGGCGTGCCCTATCTGGTGATCGGCGACGTCGGGGACAACCGTGGGCTGCGGCCGTTCGTCTCGTTGTGGTTCGTTCGCGAACCCGCGATTCCCGACGCGGACGAGCGGCAGGCCAGCGTGGCCGCCGAGTGGGAGCTGCACTTCCGCTACGAGGACGGGCCGCGCGATTGCGAAGCGCTGGCGGTCGACGAGATCGGCAAACGCATCCTGCTGCTGAGCAAGCGCACCGACCCGCCCGTCCTTTATGAACTGCCGCTTGCCCGGGAAGAGGGGGAGCTCGAGGTCCGGGTCGCGCGCCGCATCCGGACGGTCTCGCACATCGGGAAGCCGACGGGACTCGATGTGTCTCCGGACGGCTCGCGCGCGGTCGTGCAGACGTCACGCCGGACGTACGTGTTCGACCGGCAGCCGGGGCAGGCATGGCCGGAGGTCTTCCTGGCGCCCGCTCAAAGCATCGAGATCCCGAAGCTGTCCTCGATCGAGGCGGTCACGTTCGACCGCAAGGGGCACAGCCTGTTCGTGACCCGCGAAGGGCGCCCTAGCCCGCTGGTTCGCATCGACCCGCAGAGGTAGTCTGGTTGTCATGCCCGCTCGCTCGATCCCCCTCGTTGTCGTGTTGTCGCTGGCCCTCTCGGTGCTGGCCGGCGCGGCCGAGCCGACCCGGATCCACGGGATTGATCTCGTGTGGCACTGGACGGGCGCGGATGCCAGCGGTGCCCACCGCGCCGATGTCGCGATCAATCCGGCCTCCGTCGTCAAGCTCGCCACCACGCTATGGGCCCTCGAGACCCTCGGACCGGATCATCGGTTCGTGACGACCGTTTTCGTACGCGGTACCATCGACGAGGAAGCGGGGATCCTTCACGGCGACCTGATCGTCCATGGCGGTGGTGATCCCGACTTTCACGTCGAGAATGCGCAGCTCGTCGCGCAGCGGCTGAGCGATCTCGGCATCCGCCGGGTGCACGGCACGCTGTACGTCAACGAGGGGTTCTGGATCGGTTGGGAGCGGGGCTCCGAGGGGACGCTGGCGGAGGTCGACGCCCGCGCGATCAAGATGGCACGACGCCTGGCGAAGGCGTGGGACCCGCGCACCTGGAGCCGACAAACGCTGTCGGCCATGCGCCGCTATCGCGAGAGCCATCCCGGCGTGAAGTTCTTGCGTCTTCCGGTCGGGAGGATTGCCGGTCCGGACACGGGCCCGGCGCCCGACGGCCCGATCGTCGAGCATCAATCAAATCCGCTGAAGACGATCCTCAAACGGTTCAACGATTACTCGAACAACGACATCGAGCGACTCGGATATCACCTGGGGGATCCTGCCGCGATGGAGCGTTTCTACCGCGAGCGCTGGGCTGATCCGCAGCCGGACATCCGCTTCGCGACGCTTTCCGGGCTGGGTTCGAACCGCATGTCGCCGAGTCAGATCACCCGGCTGGTCGGCGAGCTGAGGAGCACTGCGGAATCACACGGCCTGGGCCTTGCGGACCTACTACCGGCGCTCGACTGCGGGCGCAACACGTTGCGCAACTATCGCGGCCTGTTGCAGGAGTTTCCCCCGGGCAGCCTCGTGGGCAAAACGGGGACGCTGGTCCAGACCGACGGCGGCGTCATCGCGTTGGCCGGGTCCGTCTCGACCGATCACGGCGACGTCGATTTCTTCATCGGCGCACCGCGCAACGGCGCGCGCATGAACACGGCCCGGAGAGCCCAAACGCGCTGGCTACTGGACCGGGCCAAGCGCTGGAACGTCCGGGGCGGCGCTTGTGATGCGACCGCCCGCTACTCGCATCAAGACGCCAGTGCCTCGCACACCTACCGGCCGGCGGCAGCCGAATAAAAAGAGACCGGGATTACTTCGCGCGCTCGGAGTAGCTCGCGTCCGCGGTGTTGATGCGAATGACCTCGCCTTCGTTGATGAACGAAGGCACCTGAATGACGAGCCCGGTTTCCATCGTCGCGGGCTTGCGTTGGGCCGAGGCCGTGGCGTCCTTCACCCCGGGCGGTGTCTCGATGACCTTGAGCTCGACCACCGGTGGTAGCTCGACACCGATCGCGTGGCCCTCGAACCATTCCAGGTTCAGCGTCGAGTCGGGGATCAAGTACTGCACCGCGTCGCCGAGCGTCTCCTTGGAGATCGAAACCTGATCGTAGGTCGTCGTGTCCATGAAGTGATACCCGTCCCCGTCGTTGTAGAGGTACTGCATCTCTTTGGTTTCGATCACGACCTTCTCGATGTCCTCGTCGCTGCGGAAACGCTTCTCCGTTTGGGTTCCCTCGAGGATATTGCGCAGCTTGGTCTGGATGTGCGCGCGCCCCTTGCCCGGGGTGACGTGATCCATGTTCATGATCTTGTACAGCGTTCCGTCAACGCGGATGATGTTGCCCTTGCGAATCTGCGTTGCCTTCATGGTCTCCTCAGCGGTCTCGTTCTCAGTTCTCGACACTCAGCTTGGTGTACGAGGGTAGGATCTTCTTGGGTCCGTGATCCGAAAAGTGGATCGTCAGCTTGAGCGTCTTGCCCTTGCCTTCGCGGTCGAGGATTCTACCGCCTCCGAAGCGCGGGTGCATCACCCGCGCCCCGACGGGGAACCCGTCGCCCGGATCCTCCTGGGGCACCACGCTCGGGGCCGCATGGGGCCGCCGTCGAGCGGCCCGGGCCGCCGACGATCCGGACCCGTAGCCTTGGTTCGGCGCGCGAACGGCGTCGCCACGGCCGGGCCCGCCGAAGAAACCGCCCTCGGTCGAGTGGACCTCCTCGGTCAACGCCTCCGGTGTCTCTTCCAGGAATCGAGACGGGCGGCTGGGCAGGAACGCCCCGTGCGTGCGGCGGAACTGGGCGTGGGTCAGGAACAAAAGCTTTCGAGCCCGGGTCATCGCCACGTAGCACAGCCGTCGCTCTTCCTCGACGTCCTCCTCGTCGCCGACGGACATGGCGTGGGGGAACAGGTTCTCCTCCAGCCCGACCAGGAAAACGACCGGGTACTCCAGTCCCTTGGCGCAATGCACCGTCATCAGGGTGACTCCCGGTTGGGCCCCGACGTCGTCCGCGTCGGAGACGAGTGCCGAACGATCGAGGAAACCGAGCACACCGCCCTCGTCTTCCCCGAGGCCCTCCTCCTCGGCGTACTCGACCGCCGCGGAGATCAACGCCTCCACATTCTCCATCCGTTCGGCGCCCTGGCCGGCGTAGGTCTTTTCGAGGTAGTCGGCGTAATTCAACGCGTCGACCAGGTGGTCGAGCAGTGCTGCGACGGGTTGCTCCTCGGCGCGGCGGCGGAAGTCGGCCGCCAGCTCCAAGAATCCGGCCAACTGCTTGGCCGAGCGTGTCGGCAGGAAGTCTTCGTGAACGGCATGGTGGGCGGCCTCGAGCAAAGGCAGGCCCACCGTCCGTGAGACATCCTCGATCCGTCCGATTGTAGTACCGCCGATGCCGCGCGGCGGCGTGTTGACGATGCGGCGGAACGAGACGTTGTCCGCCGGATTGACGGCGAGCTTGAGATACGCCAGGAGGTCCTTGATCTCCTTGCGCTCGTAGAACTGCACCGAGCCCACGATCTGGTACGGGATGCGGTCGCGGCGGAAGATCTCTTCCACCTGCCGCGACTGCGCGTTGGTTCGGTACAGGACGGCGCACTCCTCGAACGGGACACGATCTTCCAGGCCACGTAAGCGCTGCGCGACCCACACGGCCTCGGCGCGGTCGTCCGGGGCCGCGTAAACCTCGATCTTCTCCCCGTCGGGGTTCTGCGTCCACAGCGTCTTGCCCTTGCGGTACTTGTTGTTGGCGATCACCGCGCTCGCCGCCTGGATGATCGTTCCCGTGGAGCGGTAGTTCTGCTCCAGCCGGATCACCTCGGTCGCGTCGTGGTCGTGCTCGAAATCGAGGATGTTGCGGATCTCCGCGCCGCGGAAGCGGTAGATGCTCTGGTCCTCGTCGCCGACGACGCAGACGTTGCCGTGGATCGCCGACAGCGCCCGGACCAGCAGGTACTGCGGCCGGTTGGTGTCCTGGTACTCGTCGACGAGCAGGTGCTCGCAGCGGGAGGCGTAGGCCTCGGCGAGTTGCGGCGTGCCGCGGAAGAGCTCCAGCGTGCGCACCAGCAGGTCGTCGAAATCGACGGCGTTCGACGAGCGCAACCCGTCCTCGTACTGCTGGAACACCTGGGCCAGCGCTCGGGCCTCGGGGTTGTAGGCGTGCGCGGCCACTTCGTCGGGACGCTGCATCGCGTTCTTGCATCTCGAGATACGGGAGAGGAACGAACGTGGCGTACCACTCCCGTCATCCAGCCCTTCGCTCTTGATGATCCGCTTGACCAAGGCGAGCTGATCGTCGGTGTCATAAATGTTGAAGCCCGGCTGCAGTCCGATGCGGCCGCCGTCGCGTCGCAGGATGCGCAAACACAGCGCGTGAAACGTACCGATCCAGGCATCGAACGAGGCCGAGCCGAGCAGCGCCTCGACGCGCTCGCGCATCTCCGCGGCGGCCTTGTTGGTGAACGTGACGGCGACGATGCGCTCGGGCGGAACCCCGCACTCGCGCACGAGCCAGGCGATTCGATGGGTGATGACGCGCGTCTTGCCGGAGCCGGCGCCGGCGAGTACCAGCGCGGGCCCGTCGCCGTGCATGACCGCTTCGCGCTGCCGATCGTTGAGCGCCGCCAACAGGTCCGCGTCGCCGGCGGCGTCCGGCATGAACAACGATCGCTCCGACTGTTCCGGTGGTTCCACCCGCGCTCCGTACAATCGACCCGAACCATTCTACCGCGAATGGGGTCAAGTCTTGGCATGAGACATACGGCGACGGTTGCGAGATGGCGACCGTATGTCTCATGCCAAGACTTGACCCCATTAGATTGGTTCGCCCTCGGCGGCCTGGTCGCGATGATCCGTCTCCTTGAGGCGTGCGATCTCGCGGCCGTACGTCAGGATCAACTCGCGTCGGCTCAGCAGGGCCACGACGTGCTGCGTCTGCACGTCGTCGACGACGATGACGGTGTCGCTGGCCCGGCCGGCGAGCAGGGCAGCGGCGACGCTCAGGTTATCGCCGGGCGTCAACGGCCCGACGACCGAGTGCATCATGTCGCCCGCCATGTCGGGGCGCTGCTCTTCGGTTTCGAGCATCACGCGGCGGATGTCCTCGAGGGTGAGCTCGCCGAGCAGCGTGTCGTCCTCCGCAACGACCGGGAAGACCGTCTGTTTCCCCGAGGCGGTCAGGTTGATCAGCTGATCGAACGGTGTGTCGAGGCTGATCGTCCTGCCATGGGGCTCGGATTCTTCGAGACAGTCGCGCACCGTGAGATTGCGCAGGATATCGTTGGCGAACGAACCCGTATGGGCCGGAGAGTCGAGCCGGGCAGGGACCTGATTCTCGTAGAGCCGGATCGCCAGCGGCAGGCAGAGGTAGGCGATGGCCGCGACCAGCAGGCTGGGCACCAGCAGGCCGTAGGAGCCGGTCATCTCCATCACCATGATGACCGCCGCGAACGGCGTCTTGGCCACCCCGGCGAAGAAGCCGCCCATGCCGACCATCACGCAGGCGGCGGGCTCCGGAGCCCAGCCGGGCACCCATTCGACGAAGCCCTGGCCCAGCGCGGCGCCCAGCGCCCCGCCGATCACCAGCGACGGGCCGAAGACGCCGCCGCTGCCGCCGGAGGAGATCGTCAGCGAGGTGGCGACGATCTTGATCGCGACGAACAGCAGGAGAAACTGGACCGTCAAGCTGCCCTCGATGGCCTGCTGGACGTAGCCGTAGCCCAACCCCAGGGCCTGCGGGAACACGACCGCGATCAGCCCGACGGCCGTCATGCCGATCGCCGGTTTGATCCACGTCGGCCCGGGCATCGGTTTGAAGATCTGGTCGCGCACGAAGTAGAAGAACTTCGGGTAGAGCGCGCCGAGCAGGGCGCAGGCAACGCCCAGCGCCGCGTAGACCGCCAGCTGCCGCGGCTCGTGGAACGAGATCTCGGGAACGTCGAAGAGGAACCCCCAGCCGGCGTAGGAGGAGTAAATCGAGTAGCCGGTGATGGCCGAGATCAAACCGGGAAGCAAAACCTCGTACTCGAACTCCGGTTTGCTGTAGAGCACCTCGGCCGAAAAAAAGGACGCGCCGAGCGGTGCTCGGAAAATGCTGCCGATACCGCCGGCCATTCCGGCCATCATCAGGATCCGTCGCTCGTGATGCGTCACCTTGAGCAGGTCCCCGAGGAACGAGCCGAAGCTCGCGCCGATCTGAGCGATCGGCCCCTCGCGCCCGGCCGACCCGCCGGCTCCGATGGTGATCGCGGAAGCGATCGCCTTGACGGGAGCCACCCGTTTGCGCACCTTGCCAAGCCGGTGGTGGAACGCCTTGATCACCGAGTCGGTGCCGTGACCCTCGGCCTCGGGCGCCACAAAATAGACGAGCAGCCCGGAGACCAGACCCCCGAGGGCCAACGAGAGCGGGAGCAGCCAAACGTTCTCCGGACCGAAGGCGTCGACGTGCTCGAGTGGCGCGCCGGGCGGGCTGAACCGGCCGACTTCCCCCAAGAGCCAGCGCTGAGCGAGGTGGAACAGAAGGTCGAACAGGATCGCGCCGACCCCGGCGACGACGCCGATCAGGGCCGACAGGAGGATCCACCGGCCACGTCGCCGCAAGCGCTTGTCAGAGAAGGGGGGGAGCATGAACGGGCGCTATTCCACGGTCACGCTTTTCGCCAGGTTGCGCGGTTGGTCCACGTCGCACCCGCGCAGATTGGCGACGTGGTAGGAAAGCAACTGCAGCGGCAACACCATCAGGAGCGGCGACAGGAGCTCGTGGGTCGACGGGACCACGATCACCGCGTCGGCCTTGGCCTCGAGATCGCGGTCCTCCGCGTCGGTGACGGCGATCACGATGCCGGAGCGCGCCTTCACCTCCTCGATGTTGGAGAGCATCTTCTCGTACACGCTGTCATGAGGAATCAGTGCAACGACCGGCATTTCCTCGTCGATCAACGCGATCGGACCGTGCTTCATCTCGCCGGCGGGGTAGCCCTCGGCGTGGATGTAGGAGATCTCCTTCAGCTTGAGCGCGCCCTCGAGCGCGATCGGGTAGTTGACGCCGCGGCCGAGGAACAGGAAATCGCGATGTTGCTGGAAAGTCTTGGCCAGCTCGATTAGCCGTTTGTCATCGTGGAGGTAGTGCTCCATCTGCGCCGGGATGTGGTACAGGGCCTTGACGAATTCGAGCAGGTCGTGCTCCGGCATCCGGCCGCGCGCCTGGCTCAACTTCAGCGCGAGCAACGTGATCGCGACGAGCTGGCTGGTGAAGGCCTTGGTCGAGGCCACGCCGATCTCGGGACCGGCGTGGGTGTAGATCGTGCCGTGCGCCTCGCGCGTCATCATCGATCCCTGGACGTTGCAGATGCACAAAGTCTGGGCGCCCTTGGCCTTCGCCTCGCGCAGCGCGGCCAGCGTATCCGCCGTTTCGCCCGACTGGCTGATGTAAATCGCCAGCGTCTTCTCGTCGACGAGCGGCTTGCGGTAGCGGAATTCCGAGGCATAGTCGATCTCGGTCGGCAGCCCGGCGAGCTGTTCGATGAGAAACTTGCCGACGAGCCCGGCGTGCCACGACGTTCCGCAGGCGACGATGCAGGCCCGCTCGACACCGGCGAGTTGCTCATCGGTGAGTTTCATCTCGTCGTCCATCAGGACGCGGGCGGACTCGAGCGAGACCCGCCCGAGCAGCGTGTCGCGCACGGCGCGCGGCTGCTCGTGGATCTCCTTGAGCATGAAATGCTTGTAGCCGCCCTTCTCGGCCATGATCGGGTCCCACGGGATCCGCTCCGTCTTCTTCTCGATCGCTCGACCCTCGAGGTCGGTGAACTCGGGACCCTCGGAGCGGATGACGACGACCTCGCCGTCCTCCATGAAGACCATGTCCTTGGTGTGCATCAGGATCGCGGGGATGTCCGAGGCGACGAACGTCTCGTTGTCGCCGATGCCGACAACGAGGGGCGGCCCTTGGCGTGCGGCGACCAACAGGTTCGGGTCGTCGGTGTGCAACGCCACGAGCGAGTAAATGCCGTGAAGCTCGGGCAGCACCGAGCGGAAGGCGTCGGGCAGATTCGCAGCGCCGTTGTTGTAGGAATCCTCGATCGCGTGGGCCACGATCTCGGTGTCCGTCTCGGTGACGAACTCGTGGCCCTTCGACTCGAGCTCGCGCTTCAGCTCGAGGTAGTTCTCGATGATGCCGTTGTGGATCACGACCAGCCGGCCGCTGCAGTCGCGGTGCGGGTGGGCGTTCTCCTCCGAGGGCCGGCCGTGGGTCGCCCAGCGCGTATGACCCAATCCGTAAGACCCGCTCAGCGGGTTGGTCGCGATGACCTTCTCGAGATCGCGTAGCTTGCCCTCGGCGCGGCGGATCGCGATCTCGCCGTTGTCGCCGACGACGGCGACGCCGGCCGAGTCATAGCCACGGTACTCCAGGCGCCGCAGTCCCTCGACGATCACCTCGACCGGATCCTGGGGTCCGATGTAGCCGACGATTCCGCACATGCGACGGTACTCCCTCGGCCCTCAATATATGGCCAGCGCTCTCTCGCGCGCCAACCCGGATCAGCTCTTTTTCTTTGCGCGCTTTCGTTTCTTGGATTGTCTCGCGACCCAGCCCTCGATGTTCTTCTGCCGGCTGCGGCCGATCGCCAGCGCGCCCTTGGGCACATCCCGGGTCACGGTCGACCCCGCGGCGACATAGGCGCCCGCGCCGATCTTGAGCGGTGCCACGAGCTGCGTGTTGCTGCCGATGAACACTCCCTTGCCGAGATCGGTGGGGCTCTTGTTCGCGCCGTCGTAGTTACACGTGATCGTGCCTGCGCCGATGTTGCAGCCCTCGCCGATCGTCGCGTCACCCAGGTAGGTGAGGTGGCTGGCCTTGCTGCCGCGACCCAGACGGGTCTTCTTCACCTCGACGAAGTTCCCGACCTTGGTAGAATCGTCGAGGATCGATCCGGGACGCAAGTGCGCGAACGGGCCGACCGCGGCGTTGCGGGCCACGCGGCTCTCGAGCACGACGCTGAAATCCTTGATCTCGGTGCCCGCACCGATGGTGGAATCGACGATCCGGCAGCCGGGGCGGATCACGCACTCCGCGCCGATGCGGCACGCGCCCTCCACGATCACGCCCGGATAGATCACCGTGTCGCGCCCGACCTTCGCGCGCGGATCGATCCAGATTCGCGCGGCATCGAGCAGTGTGACGCCGCGATCCTGCAGGTGCTCGGCCTGCCGGTCGAAGAGCATCTGCGACGCCCGCGCGAGCTCCTGGCGGGTGTTGACGCCGAGCACCTCCTCGGCATCGGAGTGGCACACCGCCCCGACGCGCTCGCCTCGGTCGAGAAGCTCATGGACAGCATCCGTGATGTAGTACTCGCCCTGATCGTTGTCCGGCCGGAGGCGGCGCAGGACCGGAAACAGCTTGGCCGGATTCGCGACGAACACGCCGGTGTTGATCTCACGAACGCGTCGTTCGTCGCGTGACGCGTCGCGATGTTCGACGATGCGCTCGACCCGACCCTTGCCGTCGCGGAGGATCCGTCCGTAGCCGGTCGCGTCCCGTAACTCGGCCGTCAGCACCGTCAGCGCCGAGCGGCTGCGCCGGTGCGTCGCGACGAGCTTACGCAGGGTTGCGCTGCGCAACGAAGGCAGGTCGCCGTTGAGGATCAGCAGGCTGCCGGGCTTCGAACCGATGTGTCGCGCGGCCTGCAGGACCGCGTGTCCGGTCCCGCGCTGCTCCTTCTGCAAGACGAACGAACTTCGCGAGTGCGCCAACGCCGACCGCACGCGATCGGCCTGATAGCCGACGACGGTGACGCTCTTGGCAGGCTTGAGGGCCGCCGCCGCGTCGAGCACCCAGGCGACCATCGGCCGGCCCGCGACGGGGTGCAGCAGCTTGATCGTCTTGGAACGCATTCGCGTCCCCTTGCCGGCGGCCAGCACGAGAACGCTGAGGCGTCCGGAGGGCAACGATCAGGCCCCTGTGGACGTCGGTTCGATGATGTCGATGAAGGCCGGCTCCTCGCGGATCCGCTCGAAATCCGAATCGTTGACCGCCTGGAATCGCAACGTGGGGTCCAGGCCGATGGCCTGCCTCAGGTCGCTGACCGCGGAGTCCGCGTTTGCGGACAGCGCCCATGCGGACGCCCGGGCGTAAAGCAGCTTGGCCGAGTTGGGCGCCTGCTGCAGCGCCTGGTCGAGAAGCCGGATCGCCTCCGTCGAGTTGCCGCCGTTGGATGCCATCACCGCGCGGTAGTACAGGTCGTCGGTCGACGTGCCCTGCTCGGGTGCCGGCGCCGTGCGCTGGTCGCACACCTCGATGTACATCCGGCAGCGCTCCGTCAGCACCGGCTCGTCCTTCAGCGAGCCGAGGATCTCGTTGAAAATCTCTTTCGCCTTGGCGTAGTCACCGGCCCGGACCAGTTCGACACCATTGCCGAAACTGGCGACCGCATGTTCGTACAGCGTGGATTCATTGGTCTTGGCTGTCATCCCGATTTGCCTCCCACCAGGACGCCCACGTCAAGGGGCGTCAACGGGGCCTTGGATCGTTGATCCGCGAGGTAATTTGGTCACTTAAGTAAAGAGGCCGGTCATGATACCCGGCGGGTTCGGGGGTTTCAACCGCGCTACAATCGCCGCCTGATGACCGGATACATCGCACTCGGCAGCAATCTCGGCGACCGTGGCCGCTACCTGCGCGCCGGGCTGAGCGGCCTGGCCGCGACCGGCCTCCGCCCGACGCGGGTCTCATCGGTGTGGGAGACCGAGCCGGTCGGGTTGCCCGACGGGGGGTGGTTCTGGAACATGGCCGTCGAGATCACGACGACGGAACCGCCGCATCGCGTGCTCGAACGCTCGCTGATCATCGAGCGCGACGCCGGCCGTCAACGAAACGCACGTAACCGGTCGCGAACGCTGGATGTCGATTTGTTGATGCTGGGCGATCTTTCCGTCGCCGATGAGCGGCTTCGTTTGCCGCACCCGAGGATGTGGGAGCGAAGTTTCGTGCTGGCGCCGCTGGCGGAGATCGCACCCGATCTCCGCAACCCCGCGAACGGCCGTACGGTGACCGACGAACTCGCCCGAATCGACCGGCCCACCCGCATTCGCAGCCTCGGCACGCTTGATTGGTGTCCGACCGTCCTCTTATAATCGAGCGCGTTGTCGGAGGAGCATCGGGGTCGTCGAGCACTGGGGGTTCACCCGCGCATGAAGTTCAGATCGATCGCTGTCGAAGGTCCGATCGGCGTGGGAAAGACCTCGTTCGTCGAGTTGCTGGTCAACAAGTTCGACGCGCACAAGGTGCTCGAAGAGATCGGCAACCCGTTTCTCGCCGATTTCTACAAAGACAAGCCGGGCGCGGCTTTCCAGACACAGTTGTTCTTCATGATGTCGCGCTTCCGTCAACTCCAGGACCTGAACCAGCGTGACTTGTTTCACCAGGTCACGGTGTGCGACTACATCTTCCCGAAAGACAAGATTTTCGCGTACCTCAATCTCGATGACAGCGAGTTGTTGATCTACAACAAGCTCTACGAGATGCTCGAGGAACAGACACCGTTGCCCGACATGGTGATTTACTTGCAGGCGGAGACGCGTACGTTGGTCGACCGCATCAAAAAGCGTTCTCGATCGTACGAGGCGGGCATCTCCGAGGCCTACATCAACGAGGTCAACAAGGCCTACAACTACTTCTTCTTCCACTACACCCAGACGCCGCTGCTGGTCATCGACACGACCGAGATCGACTTCGTGCATCACGAGGAGCACCTGGACGAGCTGATCGATCAGATCGAGAAGATGGATCGCGGCGTGCAGTACTACCGTCCGCTGGGGGTCAAGCTCTAGCGTCGATCCGCTGCCGGAAGGCTCCAAAACCCCCGGAAAGAAGCCGGAGTGGAACCACCACGGCCGGAGTCTGTATCCTTGGTGCCGAGATTTCGAGAACGGGTTCCCCATCCCTCGACCCTGTGTGGCGGGGAGAGAAAGGAGGCCGGAAACGTGGTCACCGTCCCCAAGTTCACCCAACGAAAATCCGCCGGACCCCCGCTGGTCGTGCTGACCGCCTACGACGCGCCCACGGCGCAGGCGGCGGAGGCCGCCGGTGTCGACGCGCTCCTGGTCGGCGACTCGCTCGGCAACGTGATCCTCGGCGAGCGCGACACGATGCGCGTCACCGTCGACGACATGGTGCACCACACGCGCGCCGTGTCCCGGGTGCGCGAACGTGCCCTATTGATCGCCGACATGCCGTGGATGAGCTACCACCTCACGCCGGCCGAGGCGGCGAGCAACGCCGCGCGGTTGATTCGCGAGGGCGGCGCCGACGCGGTGAAGCTCGAAGGCGGTGAGAACCGGGTCGATGCGGTTCGCGCGATCCTCGACTGCGAGATCCCGGTGATGGGCCACGTCGGGTTGACGCCTCAATCCGTGCTGGCCATGGGCGGCTTCAAGGTCCAGGGTCGCAGTGAGGAGCAGGCCGACCGGATCGTCGAGGATGCGCGCGCCCTGACCGATGCAGGTGTGTTCTCGATCGTGCTCGAGGGCATCCCCGTCGAGGTCGCTCGGCGCGTCACCGACGCGGTCAGCGTGCCGACGATCGGGATCGGCGCGGGCCACGCCTGCGACGGCCAGGTCCTCGTGTACCACGACCTGCTGGGGTTGTCCCCCGGCAAATCCCCGAAATTCGTCCGCCGCTATGCCCAGCTCTTCGAAGCGTCGGTGGACGCCATCCGCCACTGGGCGACGGACGTTCGCGACGGGACGTTCCCCGGCCCGGACGAGACGTACTGAAGTGGACATCGTCCGACGAGCTCAAGCGATCCGTGACATCGTGCGCCGCGCGCGAGAGTCCGGGCTTCGCGTCGGTTTCGTGCCCACGATGGGCGCACTTCACGAAGGGCACCGCAGCCTGATGCGCGCGATCAACGAGTCCACCGACGTCAGCGTCGTCTCCGTATTCGTCAACCCGACCCAGTTCGGGCCGGACGAGGATCTCGAGACCTACCCGCGGGATCAGACCGCCGATGTGGACGTTTGCATTGCGCAGGGCGTGGACTACCTGTTCCTGCCCGCCGTCGAGGAGATCTACGCCGACGATGCGGCGACGTTCGTCGAGGTCGAGGGGCTGTCCGACCGGCTCGAGGGGGCGAGCCGGCCCGGCCACTTCAGAGGCGTCGCGACGGTAGTGACCAAACTGCTCAACATCGTCGGCCCACACGTCGCCGCATTCGGCCAGAAGGACGCGCAACAGGCGGCTCTCGTGCAACGCATGGTGCAGGACCTCTTCATCGACGTCGAGATCCACGTGCACCCGACCGTGCGCGAGGCGGATGGGCTGGCCCTGTCGAGCCGCAATCGTTATCTGTCCGACGAGGAGCGCGCGGCCGCCGCCGCCGTGCCGCGCGCGATCGAGGCCGCTCGCCGCCGGGTCGAGGAGGGCGAGACGGATGCCGAGAAGATCGTCGAGGCGGCACGCACCGTGATCGAGAACGAGCCGTTGCTACGTGTCGATTACATCGAACTCGTCGGCCGTCGCAGCTTCAACCCGATCGAGCAACTCGAAAAGGAAGCCTTGCTCCTGGCTGCAATCCACTGCGGCACGGTCCGGCTGCTCGACAACACCCAACTGTCTCCCGCCACGGGGTCCGAATGATGGGGTCAAGTCTTGGCATGAGACATGGAGTCTGCAAATCAAGAAACCGGAGATTAGGCGGGGTATGTCTCATGCCAAGACTTGACCCCGTAGGACGTAGGGCCGTAGGAGACCCGAGATGAACCGCCAGATGCTGCGATCCAAGATTCACCGCATCGCCGTCACCGAGTGCAACGTCGAGTACGAGGGGAGCCTGACGCTCGATCCGTTGATCATGCGCGAGGCCGGGATGGTACCGTTCGAGCGTATCGACGTTTACGACGTCGACAACGCCAACCGTTTTTCGACCTACCTCATCGAAGGCCGACCCGGCAGCGGCCAGTGCTGCGTCAACGGGGCCGCAGCGCGACTCGTCAGCATGGGCGACAAGTTGATCCTCGCGTCGTACTGCACGGTCGAAGACGAGGACCTGGCCGACCATGAGCCGCAGATCGTCGTCGTCGGCGAGGCCAACCGCATCAAGGAAGTCAAAGGCTCGGAGGGAGCGGGCGTCCGCGTCTAGTCTCCGCCGGTCAGCACGTCCCAGACCGCGCGGGCCTGCAGTTCGGTTTGCTCGAGCGAGCCGTCCGTGTCGATCACGTGATCGGCCAACGCGATTTTCTTTTCCAATGGGTATTGCGCGGCAATGCGTTTGCGTGCGTCGTCCTCGCCGAGGCCGTCGCGTTCGATCAGTCGCGCGATCTGTGTCTGGGGCTCGCAGGCGACGACGATCAGACAATCGAAGTCCTCGTGAGCGCCGGTTTCGACAAGCAGCGAAGCCTCGAAGATTCCCAGTGGGGCATCACCCGCTTGCTCGGTAAATCGGCGCTTACTCTCTTCGCGGATGACCGGGTGCAGGATCGCCTCGAGGGCCTCGCGCTCGGCGGCGTTGTCGAACACGATGCGCCCCAGCTCGACGCGGTCGATCGTGCCGTCCCCGGCGAGGATCGAGCGGCCGAAGCGCTCCACGACGACGTCATAGGCAGGACCGCCTGGAGCCACGACGTCGCGCGCGACGCGGTCCGCGTCGACGACATAGGCACCCCACGAGGCGAAGAAGCGGGCCACGGTCGATTTTCCGCAGGCGATCCCGCCGGTCAGGCCGGCTACGGGTCGTGGGCGCGATGCCAAGTCAGTCGAGACCGACCGATCGTCGCGCCGCATCGAGCGTGTTTCGCAGCAGCATCGCGATCGTCAGCGGGCCGACGCCGCCGGGGACCGGAGTCAGCCAGCCGGCCTGGCCCCGGGCGTCGAGGGGGTGCACGTCGCCGGCGACCGTCGAGCCCTTCTCGGTCAGCGTGGCAAGCCGCCGCTCGTCGTCACCGAACAGTTCTCGCACCGTGGCCTCGTCATCGACTCGGTGGATGCCGACGTCGACGACGGCCGCGCCCGGTTTGATGAAATCTGCCGTGACCAGCCCGAGGCGACCCACCGCGGCGACGAGGATATCCGCCTGCGCCGCACGCGCGGCCAGGTCGGGCGTGCGCGAGTGGCAGATCGTGACCGTGCAATGCTCGCGCAACAACAGCAGCGNNGCAACAACAGCAGCGCCATCGGCTTGCCCACGATGTTGCTGCGACCGATCACCACCGCGTGCTTGCCCGAAAGCGGGATCTTGTTACGCTTGAGCAGCTCGACGATGCCGGCCGGGGTGCACGGGACGAAGCCCGGAAGCCCCGTCAGCAGGCGCCCGGCGTTCTGCGGGTGGAAGCCGTCGACGTCCTTGGCCGGATCGATCGTCTCGATCACCCGCTCGTCGCTGATCTCTCCGGGGAGCGGGAGCTGTACGAGGATCCCGTGAACGGAAGCGTCCGCATTGAGCTGTCGGACGGTATCGAGCACCTGTTCTTCGGTGGCGTCCGCCGGCAGTCGCACGATGTTCGAGTTCATCCCCGCCTTGCGCGCCGCCCGCTCCTTGTTGCGGACATAGATCTGTGAGGCGGGATCCTCGCCTACCAGGACTACCGTCAGGCCGGGCACGACGCCGTGCGAGCTCAGCAGGGTGGCGCATCCCTCCGCGACCTCCTGGCGTATCTCGCGTGCGGTCTTCTTGCCGTCGAGGACGTTCGGTCCACCGACCGAAGCTCGGGTCATCCGTCGGGCCCCTTCTTCTTCAGGTCGCTGCGCCGGTACGGAGCGTTGAACGCGGCGCGCTCTCCGTCGGAGAGCGTCACCCTCAAACCCAGGTTCCATCGTTTCGTCTTCCTCTGCACGCGGTCGTAGATCAACAACCCGGAAGCGGTGTCCCCGGGAGCGACGGAGATCGCTCGCTCGAACAGCGCGCCCTGGACGTTTTCATAGGCCGCCGGGAGCTCTCGCCCGGTGACCCGGTAGTTGAAGCTGAGATCGGCCAGTCCCTGGGGGAGCAGGACCTTGTTCTTGTTCGTCTTGAGCCATGCGCTTTGCGGGTTGAAGCTGAGTCCGGTCGGGCCGTCGTTCTCGATCACCACCAGGAACGTATGGTAGGCCGGCGGTTCGTCGGGGCGGTTGGCGTAAGGGTCGATGGCCAGCCCGGTCATCCGCTCGATGAAGTTGAGCCGCTCGTCGCCGTCCAGTTGCTTGACCCAGACTTTCCAGGTCGGCCCGCCGCCGACCCACGTCGTTCCTTGAAGGGCCCCCGTCGTCGCGGCCTCGGTGTCCGGTTCGAATTGCGCCGCCGGGGCCGGTTCGGCCGCAGCGGCCGCCAACGCGCAGCACAGGAACGGGGCGAGAAGCGGCAACATCCGTTTATTCATGCACCGAGAATAGCACGCGCAAAACGGGTCGATTAGAATGCCCGCTCGCATGGCAGCACGGGAAATCGTCATCCGTGGGGCGGCCGAGCACAACCTCAAGCGCATCGACCTGACCCTGCCCCGGAACAAGCTCATCGTCGTCACCGGTGTGTCGGGCTCCGGCAAGTCGTCGCTTGCCTTCGACACGCTGTATGCGGAGGGACAGCGCCGTTACGTCGAGTCCTTGTCGGCCTACGCACGTCAGTTCCTCGAGCAGATGGAAAAACCCGACGTCGAGTCGATCGAAGGTCTCTCGCCGGCGATCTCGATCGAACAGAAGACGACGCAGCGCAACCCGCGGTCGACCGTCGGGACGGTCACCGAGATCTACGACTACCTGCGGCTGCTGTTCGCCCGGGTCGGCCACCCGCACTGCCACAACTGCGGCAAGCCGATCACCTCCCAGTCGGTGCAGCAGATCGTCGACGCCGTGCTGGAGCTGCCGGAGGGCACGCGGATCCAGGTGCTGGCGCCGATCGTCCGCGGGCGCAAGGGGATCTACAAGAAGGAGCTCAACGACGCGGCCCGCCAGGGGTTCGTCCGCGCCCGTGTCGACGGCGAGGTGCGCGACCTGGCCGACCCGATCGACCTGGACAAGCAGAAGAAGCACACGATCGAGATCGTCGTCGACCGGCTGGTGATCAAGCCCGATCTGAAGAACCGGCTGACCGATTCCGTCGAGACCGCGCTGGCCACCGCGGACGGGCTGGTCGTGATCGACGTCGTCGGCGGGAAGGACCTGCTGTTCTCGCGCCACCTGGCCTGCTCGGACTGCGGCGTCTCGGTGCCCGAGCTGGCGCCGCGGATGTTCTCGTTCAACTCCCCCTTCGGCGCCTGCGAGACCTGCGACGGGATCGGCTTCAAGAAGCGGTTCGTCGCCTCGAGGCTGATCAAGGACGAGGACGTGGCGATCCGCGACGGCGCGCTCGCCTGGGGCGACGCGAGTCGCTACCAGTTGATGGAATCGAGCATCTTCAAGCATTACAAGGTGTCGCCGAAGACCCCGTACAAGAAGCTCCCCGCACGGTTCAAGAAGATCCTGTGGGAGGGCGCCGGCGAGCGCGAGTTCGACTACGTCTGGAAGGGCAAGCGATCGACCTACAAGTTCCGCTCGACTTGGGACGGGATCCTCTTCCGGCTGGAAAAACGCTACCGCGAGACGGCTTCGGAGAAACGCCGGCAGCAGCTCGAAAAACGCATGGCGATCCAGCCTTGCGCGGATTGTGACGGCCTGCGCCTGCGACCCGAGAGCCTCGCCGTGAAGGTCGGCGGTCTGAGCATTGCGGAGCAGTCACGGTTGTCGGTCTCCGACGCGACCGCACTGTTCAAGAAGCTGAAGCTGAGGCCGCGCGAGAAGCAAGTGGCCAAGCCGATCCTCAAGGAGATCAACGAGCGGCTGGGGTTCCTGCAGAACGTCGGGCTCGGCTACCTGACGCTGGACCGGACGGCGGCGACGCTGTCGGGTGGCGAGAGCCAGCGGATCCGCCTGGCCACGCAGATCGGCTCGCGCCTGACCGGCGTGATGTACATCCTCGACGAGCCCTCGATCGGGCTGCACCAGCGCGACAACCGCAAGCTGCTCGACACGCTCACCGCGATGCGCGATCTGGGCAACACCGTGATCGTCGTGGAGCACGACGAGGAGACGATCCGCGCCGCCGATATCCTGGTTGATCTGGGCCCCGGGGCGGGCGAGCTGGGTGGCGAGGTCGTCGCCGTCGGGACACCGGCGCAGGTCGCGCGCAACAAGAAGTCGTCGACCGGCGCCTACCTGTCCGGTCGCGACTCGATCCCGACGCCCACCGAGCGGCGCCCCGGCAACGGCAAGGCGCTGACCGTCCGCGGCGCTCGCGAGCACAACCTCAAGAACGTCGACGCGCGCTTCCCGCTGGGCCAGTTCGTCTGCGTGACCGGCGTCTCCGGCTCGGGCAAGAGCACGTTGGTGAACGAGACGCTCCACAAGGTGCTCGCCAGGGAACTGCACGGGAGCGAGCAGGAGCCGGGGCTGTGCAAGCGCGTCGACGGCATCCCGCACGTCGACAAGGTCGTGGACATCGACCAGACGCCGATCGGCCGCACACCGCGTTCGAACCCGGCGACGTACGTCGGCCTGTTTACCCCGATCCGCGAGCTTTTTGCAATGGTTCCCGAGGCCCGTGCGCGTGGCTACAAGCCCGGACGGTTCTCGTTCAACGTCTCCGGCGGGCGCTGTGAGAGTTGCGAAGGCGGTGGAGTGCTGAAGATCGAGATGCACTTCCTGCCCGACATTTACGTGACTTGCGACGTCTGTGCAGGCAGGCGCTACAACCGGGAGACGCTCGAGATCCTTTACAAGGGTCGGACGATTTCCGAGGTCCTGGGGATGAGCGTCCAGCAGGCGCTGGAGTTCTTCTCCGCGGTGCCGACGGTACGGGTCAAGCTGCAGACGCTGTACGACGTCGGTCTCGGCTACATCCGCCTCGGCCAGCCGGCCACCACGCTGTCGGGCGGGGAGGCCCAGCGGATCAAGCTCTCCAAGGAGCTCTCGCGCCGGGCCACCGGACGCACGGTCTACCTGCTGGACGAGCCGACGACCGGGCTGCACTTCGACGACATCAAGAAGCTGCTGGCCGTGCTCAACCGGCTGGTCGATCAGGGAATACCGTAATAGTCATCGAGCACAACCTCGATGTGATCAAGACTGCCGACTGGATCCTCGATCTGGGACCGGAAGGCGGCGAGGGCGGAGGGCGCATTATTGCAGAGGGAACGCCCGAACAGGTCGCCCGAGTACGTAGTTCCCACACCGGTACGTTCCTCAAACGTACCCTGCCGCAAAAGCGCCGTGCCGAGCGGGTCACCGGTTGACAGGATTTCGACCGCGGCGCTACTCTACTTCTACACCACTCAACCACGGCCTTTCGGCCGACTCGCAGGGCAGAGGAGCCATCATGATCGCTCTCAAGCGCAGGCTCGCCGAGCAAATCCCGCCGATGCGAGATCGCGTAAAAACGACGATCAAGGAGCTCGGCGATCACGTTATTTCCGATGTCACCATCGCGCAGGCCTACGGCGGCATGCGCGGGGTCAAGAGCCTCGTTACCGAGACATCGGCTGTCGACCCGCAGGAAGGGATCCGTTTTCGCGGTTACTCGATCCCGGAGATTCGCGCCAAGCTACCTACGGCGCCAAACGGAGAGCAGCCTCTTCCCGAAGGGCTGTTCTACCTGCTGCTGACCGGGGAAATCCCGACCGTCGAGGAAGTCGCCGAGATCACGCAGGCCTGGCGCGGTGCGGAAGAGCTTCCCGCACACGTCGCCACCACACTCGACGCACTTCCAAAAGACCTTCACCCGATGACGCAGCTCTCGATCGGGATCAGCGCTCTTCAACACGACTCGATCTTCGCCCAGCGCTATCAGGCGGGACTGGCCAAGACTGACCTGTGGGAGGCGATGTTCGACGACTCGATGCGGCTGATCGGCCGGCTACCCGGCGTTGCGGCGTACATCTATCGCCGAAGCTATCGCGACGGAGACCACGTCGCGCCCGCCGCCAAGGAACTGGACTGGGCGGCCAACCTCGCGCACATGCTCGGTTCCGAAGACGAGGGGTTCCGTGAGCTCTGCCGGCTGTACCTGACGATCCTGGCCGATCACGAGGGCGGCAACGTCAGCGCCCACGCGACGCACCTCGTCGGCTCGGCGCTGTCCGATCCGTACCTCGCGCTGTCCGCAGGGATCAACGGACTGGCCGGGCCGCTGCACGGTCTCGCGAGCCAGGAAGTGACGCGCTGGATCCTCGAGATGAAGGAGAAGCTCGGGGGCGGCGTGCCCAGCGAACAGCAGATGAAGGACTTCGTCTGGGAGACGCTGAACTCGGGGCAGGTCGTTCCGGGCTACGGCCACGGCGTGTTGCGGGCGACCGACCCGCGTTACATGGCACAGCAGGAGTTCGCGCAGACGCACATGCCCGACGACGAGAACTTCAAGATCGTGCGGATGCTGTACGACGTCGTGCCCGCGATCCTCAAGGAGCAGGGCAAGGCCAAGAACCCGTGGCCCAACGTCGACGCGCATACGGGTCCGCTGTTCATGCACTACGGCATCACGGAATACCCCTACTTCACCGTGCTGTTCGGCGTTTCGCGTGCGATCGGCGTGCTTTCGTCGCTGATCTGGGACCGGGCCCTGGGCCTGCCCATCGAACGGCCCAAGAGCGTGACCACGGCCTGGATCGAGGAGCAGGTCAGCCAGACGGCGTCCTGACGGCCCGCGGCCCGTGGTAGATTCCCTCTCTTTTATGAGGGAGGGAACGATGAGATCGATCCGGGCTATCCCGGTACTCGCGTGCTTTGCGCTCCTGGGCGGTTGTGCCGGCCAGGATGGCGGAGCGGGCGTCACCCTGACCCTGCCTGCAGGCGCGGATGAAGCCGCAAATGCGATCGACGAGGCGACCCTGCGCTCGATCGTCGAGGCGCTGTCGTCGGACGAGATGCGGGGACGCGGTCCGGCGACCGACGGAGATCGTGCCGCGCGCGAATACATGGCCGACTGGCTGGCCCGGATCGGAGCACAACCGGGCGCGGCGGACGGGAGCTGGGAGCAACCGCTCGCGCTGATCTCGGTGACGGCGGCGATGCCCCAGACCTGGGCCTTCCGGACGGCGAGCGAAACGGTCGAGCTGACCTGGTGGGACGAGTGGGTCGCGACGAGCGGTGTCCAGGACGACGCGGCGGCCGTCGAGGATGCGGAGCTCGTCTTTGTCGGCTACGGCATCAGCGCGCCCGAGGAGGACTGGGACGACTTCAAGGGGGCCGACCTCGACGGCAAGGTCCTGTTGATGCTCAACAACGATCCCGACTGGGACCCGGAGCTGTTCGCGGGCGACCGCCGCCTCTACTACGGCCGCTGGACCTACAAGTACGAGAGCGCGGCGCGGCAGGGCGCCGCCGGCGCGATCATCATCCACACGACGCCCTCGGCGGGTTACGGCTTCACCGTGGTTCAGAACGGCTGGAGCGGGCCGCAATTCCAGTTGCCCTCCGGCGACGGGGACAAGATCGCGTTCGAGGGCTGGGTGACCGAGGATGCGGCTCGGGAAGTCGTCTCGATGGGTGGCCACGACCTGGACGAGCTCGTTGCGAAGGCCAAAACGCGTGAGTTNNGACGTGGACCGCAACGCGCTGTCGGCGAACGTGCTGGGCCTGATCCCGGGCGGCGACCCCGAGGTTGCCGACGAGCTGGTCGTCTACACCGCGCATCACGACCACATGGGAGTCGCCAAGCCTGACGAGGACGGCGACGCGGTTTACAACGGCGCGCGCGACAATGCCTCGGGGTGCGCGACGATCATGAGTGTGGCCAAGGCCTTCGCCACGCTGCCCGCGCCGGCTCGACGCAGCATCCTTATCTTGCTCGTCGGGGCAGAGGAACAAGGGTTGCTCGGCTCGAAGTGGTACGCGCAAAACCCGACGGTCCACCCCGGCAAGATCGCCGCCAACATCAACATCGACAGCGCGGCGATCTTCGGCCGCGCGCGCGACGTCGCGGTCATCGGCAAGGGCAAGTCCCGGCTGGAGGATCTACTCGTGCAGGCCGCGGCGATGCAGGACCGTATCGTCGTCGACGAGCCGTTCCCCGACAAGGGCTACTACTACCGCTCGGACCAGTTCAACTTCGCCAAGATCGGCGTGCCCGCGCTGTACTTCAAGGCGGGGACCGATTCGGTCGAGCACGGCGACGCGTGGGGACGCGAGATCGAGGATCGCTGGCGCGCGGAGCGCTACCACCAGCCCGGCGACGAGATCTACGACGAGTGGGACTTCGGCGGGATGGTCGAGGACGCGCGGCTCGCGTTCTGGGTCGGCCTGCACGTTGCCAACGCGGACGAGCCGCCCGGCTGGATGCCCGGCGACGAGTTCGAGGCGGTCCGCGAGCGGGCCTTGGCCGAGGTTGCCGACTAGCCCAGTTTTCGCGCCCCGACGACCGGTTCGGGATCATGGATCGACAGGCCCATCACCGAACCGCGTTGTAAGCGGAAACGAACCCGCACCGAGGGAGCGCCGCCGGGGGCGAAGCCGTGCTCCTCGACGCGGTTCAGCACGCGGCCGAACAGCGCATCGCCGCGTTTGATCGACAACATCCCGCGGCTGTCGAGCGTCAGCTCGAAATAGTCGTTCTTGCCATCCCCGAACACGTATTTGCCGACGTACAGCTCGAGTTGCTCGTCGTCGGTGTCGAGGCTGATCGCTTTCGGGTCGGCATCACCGCGCTCCATGAGGTACTCCGCGACGCTTGCCGCCTCGTCGCCGCCGGCCTTGGCGTGGCCGAGCAACGAGATCCCGTGCGGTCCGGGGATCGACTGGACCCCCGGCCGCGCCTCGATCGCCGCCCGGACCACGTCGAGGTCGCCCAGCATGGCGTGCGTGAACAGGTTGGGACGCGCCCCGTGATCGATCAGCACATCCGCGATGTCGCGCCGCCCCATGTGCGACGCGGCGCCGAGCGCCGACTCCCAGTCGCCGAAGCCCCAGTCCCAGGCGGACTTGGCCAGCTCGGGTTTTTTCTCGACCATCTCGGTCACGAGATCGACGTCGAAGTGTGCAACGCGAACGATCTGCTTGACCTGCTGCGGGTCCTGGCTGGGGTAGAGGTCGTGAACCGGTGACGGGCGTTTGTCGCCCTCGTTGGGAATCTGGGCGACCTGCTGATGGACCAGCGCGAGCCCCGCGCCCGCGGGGAGGGCGCCGAGAAAACTCCTGCGATCCATGTATTCGCTCCTTCTCGGTCTAGACCGCCTCGCCGCGGCCGGACTCGGGCTCCTGGCCCTCTTCGACCAGGCTCTTGACCAGCCCGGCGTAACGCTTCTCGATACTGAAGCCGTATCCGTAGAAGTACTGCGGGCGGAAGAACCCCGTGGTGAGGGCCTGCACGCCGGCGGAACGCAGCCGGTTGAACAGTTCCTTCATCAGTCGGTCGGCCACCCCCTTGCGCCGGTACGGGTCCGCGACGACGATCTTCTCCAGGTGCGCGCTCTGCCCGCCCTCTTCGATCTCGTAGTAGATCCCGCCGAGGATCTGCCCGCGATCGTTGATCGCCACCAGGTAGCGGTGCTCCAACCGGAAGCGCACATCCAGTTTGGCCGCCCGGAACAGGCCGTGCAAACGCTCGACTTCCTTCGGCGTCAGCGCGTGCCGCACACGGAAGCGGTTGCCGTCGAGGTCCTCCACGTTGACGACCATCTCGCTCTGTTGATCACCGAGATGACTGTGGACGAAGTCGGCGCGGTCTTCAGGCCGGAGGTAGGGGAACGATAGCCGTGTGAGGAAGTAGTCCTCGTCGGCGTCCAGCTCGAGGCGCGAGCGCAGGTCGGCCACGGCATCGATCAGCTCGTCGCCGATGAGGTCCCCGCTGCGAAGCTTGGCGATCAGCTCCTCCAGCCCGTCGGCGAGCGCCTCGCCGGCCTCACGAAAAACGGTCTCGCGGAAGAACCGAACACGGGTCTCCGGGTACTCCTTGACCAAGGCCGTCAGGCCGTACGTGTCATACAGCTCGTTCATCGTCTTGGCGCGGGCTTCAGGCGTCGGTTCCTCGCCGAGATTCTCCCAGCGGCGGTAACGCTTGGCGGCAAAGAACAGTCGCCGCGGTAGGAACCCGCGCATCCGAACCACGCCGATGAACTTCGACAACGCGGTCAGCATCTGATCGTCGTCGACGTTCTCGCGGCCCTCGAGCAGCCGCTCGAACTGCGCAATCCCCTCGTCCTCGCCGACGATCTCCAGGATCGAGGAAAAGATCACGTCCCAGCCGACGCGGCCCTCCAGCACGGGGTAGGCCTCGACCGCGGGGTCGAGGAACTTCTCGCGCAGCGCGCGGATCATCGAGTCGAGCCCGCTGTGGGGCCGGCGCGCGCTCACCGAGACGATGCGCACGCCGGTCATGTAATCGTCGGTCGGCACGACGATGTTGTGGAGGCCCGGATCGTCCAGCTCCCAGCGGTGGCCCGAGCGCTGCCAGAAGTCCACGCACGCGGAGAGCGCGGTCCAGGCCAGGAACGGCCACTGATCGCCCAACCGGCCGTCGTCCCGTTTCGACAACCGCAGCATGGCGCGAGAGAGCGTTTCGCCCGAGATGAACTCCTCGCTCCACATCCCGTGCTCGGCCCAGTAGCCGCCGAAATCCTCCACCAGGGGCGGGCCCGCTTGCGACGCCCCGCTGACGATGAGCCAGTGAATCTCCTCGAACACCTCGTACTCGGTCATCTCGTGGTTGACGTTGATCGCCACGTCGTACGCACCCTGATAACGAGTCTGGATCGTGACGCGGTACACGGATTTACCGTGGCGCTCGCCCAGCAGGCGAATCCATACCCCGCCTGGCGGGATGTCGCTGAGCCGGATAAGAACGCCCGTCGAGAACAGGAACACCGCCTCACGCAGCATCGCGGTATCGCGGATCGCCGCGAGCAGTCGCGGCCGGTCGTCGTCGGGGATGTCGTCGTCGAACTCGACGACCTGCCCCCAGTCGTACTCCTGGCCGGTCTCGGGATCCACCGCGATGCGTGAGGCCGGTCCGAGCCAGCCGCGGAACCCGCTCCGCAGCGTGAGGATCGCGGCGGCCGCCAGCTCGCGCACCTGCTCCATCGGCGCCAGCAGGTTGACGCGCACCAGGAACGTCCGTATCGGCCGGTAGCACACCGGGTGCGCTGCACCGTACGCGGCCAGGAACGTCAGCAGCGCTCCCGCGAGCTCGTCGTACTCGCTGCCCCTGTCGTCCGCGAAACAGATCTCGCGTGCGAGCTCGCGGAACGCGGCAAGCCGTGTCGGGGTGAGGCTCTGTGCGCACAGGGCGTCGCGAGTCGTGGCGTCGAGCAGCGGCGAGTCCGGTGTAAGGAACAACCGCAAAGTCTCCGCGAAACGGTTGTCGTGCTCGTTGGCGACGAGCACGCGGAAGGCCACGCGGCGCACGTCGAGCGATCCGGCAAGCGCCGCCCGGCTCAGCACGCGACGCGCGGACTCACCGACGGTTCCTTCCTCCTCGTCGAGGATCTGCTCGAGCAGCTGCACCGCGGCGAGCGTGTGGTCGCGCTCCTCCGAGGCGAGCATCCGGGCCGCGAGATCCAGGTGCATCAGATCGTGTCGCGAAGCCGTTCCGGCCTCCGCGAGGGCCTCGGCATCCTGCGTCGTCGCGTGGTACGGCGCGGCCCGCCCGGCCCAGCGAATCCCTTCCTCGGTGCGGCCCGCCCGGTGCCGTTCGTTGAGCTCGAGATCGACAAAATCGACGAGCTGTTCGTTGCCGACCCACAGGCGGGGCGAGTAGAGCAACGCCCCGAGGTTCACGGCACCCTTGGGATGCCGGTAGTAGCAAGAGCCGATCTGAACCAGGTCGTCGGAACGTCGCTCGACCACGAGGGAGGAGCCGCGGGAGGGCAACAGCAGCTTGCCGTCGCCGATACGGATGTCCTGCGCCGTCAGGCCGAGCCTTTGAAACAACCAGTTGGGCAGGGTCAGCTCGACCTCGCCGACCTCCAGGTTGGTACGCCGGTAGAGCAGGCGGATCGTCTCGGCGAAGTGGCGCACGACCGTGGTGCGGCGCGGGGTGCCCTTCTCGGTCAGCTCGCCGCGCTCCGCATCGAGGTCGCGGTCGATGATCGCGAAGTCGACGATGCGCTCGTAAGGGGCGAGGAACTTGTTGACCGAGACAACCAGCGATCGAAAGTGGTCGCGGATCTCGGTTTCGTCGACGGCGCTGAAATCGACACCCGCATAGTCCGGGTTGGGCCACAACAGGACGGTGTTGAATTCTCGATGATCGCCGACCAGGAACACGCGACCCACGGCTTCGAAATCGCGGAACAGGTTCTCGATGCGCTGCGGCGCGATCGTCTCGCCCTTGATGTTCTTGTAGATCTCCTTCTTGCGATCGACGAGGCGATGATGGCCGTCGCGGTCGACCTCCATCAGGTCGCCGGTGTGGAGCCAGCCGTCCGCGTCGAAGGAGGCTTCCCCGTCGGGTGGGTCGAGGTAACCGGCCATCACGTAGGCGCCGCGGACCAGCATCTCGCCGTCCTCGGCGATGGCCGTTTCGATCCCGGGGAGCGCGATCCCCAGCGAATTGTCGCGATAATCTCCGACGGGAGTCATCGTGATCCCGCCGGTCGCTTCGGTCATCCCGAATCCGCTCATCAGCTCGATGCCCTGGCGCTGGAAGAACCGGAAGATGTCGGCGTCGAGATGCCCAGCCGCCNNGCCTGAAGCTCGGCGTCGCTCGCGCTGACGGGGTCGGCGCGCGTCGTGATCATCTCGTGGAGCTGGATCCACTTCTTGGGCACGCTGATGAACACGGTCGGCCGGTGGCGCCGCATCCCGGCCATCAGGGCACGCGGGGAGGGGTTGTCCAGGAAGCAATAGGTCGAGCCCCAGAAGACGCAGCCGAGCATCTCGAGGAAGCGGCCGAAGGTGTGGAACAGCGGCAGGAAGCAGAGGAAGACGTCGTCCTCGCCGATCTCGGGCAGCGCCAGCGCGCGTGCGAAGCGCTTGAATACGAGACTGCGCTGCGTGAACAAGATGCCCTTGGGAGTCCCTGTCGTCCCCGAGGTATACATCACGGTCGCCCGCGCATCCGGTCGCACGGCGAGACCACGCTCCTCCGGGGCATTCGCCGGGACCTGTTCCGCCCGCGCGAGGAGTTGCTCCCAGGAGAGCACCCCGTCAGGCATCCGATCGAGCGGGTCCATCACGACGATGCGCCGCAGGTCGGGGAGCTCCTCACGGGCTGCGATGACCTTGGTGAGCTGCCTGCGGTTGGACACCAAGACGGTGTGCGCCTTGGAGTGGCCCAGGATGTAACGCACGTCGGCGTCGGTCGAGTTCGCCGGAACCAGAACGTTAAAGATGTCGCTCGTCAGGCAAGCGAGATCGGCCAGGGCCAGCTCGATGCGGTTCTCCGACAGCAACGCCACCGGTCGCGGGGTCGCGCCGTCATCGAGAGAGAGCAATGCCCGCGCGATCAGCTCGACGCGTGAGCGCGCACGCCGCCAGGTCAAGTTGCGTGCCCGGCCTGCTCGCTGATAACGGAACAGCACCCGCGAGCCCAGCTTGTCGGCACGCTGCCGGAACAGCGGACCGACGGTGAGCGCCGCCGCCTCGATGCCTGCGAGGAACCGGTCCGCCCATGCGTTGCGGTCGACCGCGTCGATCCGTTTGAGAAAGGCGGGGCGACGCAACAGGTCGAGCAGATCCATGACCGCCCGCTGAAGAGTCACGGCATCCGGATTTCGGTGCAGTCGATCGACCGACCGATCGAACAGCGTGGCAAGCTCGTCCAGCGTGAGCGAGACCAGCCAGGGTTCGGGCTCAATGCTGCTGGCCAGGGCACGGACGACGGCTCTGTCGAGCCGCTCGGCCTCGGTTCCCGGTGTCCTCGGGTCGGCCGCGTGTTCGAGCGCATGGCTCAAGCGCGTGACGGCGTCCTCGGGTGCCAGGGTCGACAGCCCTGCCAACGCCTGGGCCATTCGTTCGCTCTCGGGGTTCTCGGAGCGGGGCGTCAGGTCCATGGGCCTCCCGTCGCCGGCAACAGGGGTTGCCCTGAGCGGCCGATCGGGAGGATTATAGGGGCCGCACGGGAACTTTCAGAAAGAACCGCCCTTTGCGCCGCCGTGGAGGATTCGGAGGAACCGGTGTCCGCTTTTCATATCGCGATCATCACCGTCGGCAAGGTCGACGACGAGGAACTGCGTCTGACGACCGTCCGTGTCGCACGGCTGCTGCGGGCTCCGCTGGAGATTCGTGGCCGCCTCCCGGTCCCCCAGGCCGCCCACGACACCGAGCGCGGCCAGTTTCGCGCGGCCGAGTTGATGAAATCGGCGCGTTCCATGGCGCCCCAGCTCGGGTCCGGGGCGTTGGTCGGCGCGGACGGCGTGCTGGATGACAAGCCACCACTCAAGACCGACGGCTACATCTTCGTGTCCGATGTCGATCTGTTCACCGCCAACACCGACGGGGTGTTCGCGGCGTTGATTTCGAAGGCCGGGCTCGCCGTCACCTCCGTCCGTCGTCTGCGGGAGTCGTTTTATCGCCGCAGCGCCGACCTGAACAAACAGCGCTCACGGCTGGTCAAGGAGATGGCCCGCATGGGCGCCCGCCTGCGCGGAGCCAAGGAGTGTAGCCAGCCGGCCTGCGTGCTGGCCGCTTCGAAGCATCTCGCCGATCTCGATCTCAAAGAAGAGAAGTTCTGCCGCGACTGCTCGCTCCACCTGTTCGAGGGAACGGTGAGGATCTGACGTGGCGGACTGGAACGACAGGGCGCGCGACGTGATTGTCGCGATTCTCGGCGGGGGACGCGGATCGCGGCTCGACCCGTTGACGCGCATGCGCGCCAAGCCCGCCGTGCCGATCGCCGGCAAGTACCGGCTGATCGACATCCCGATCAGCAACGCGATCCACTCCGGGATGGAGCGGATGCTCGTGCTGACCCAGTTCAACTCCAATTCGTTGCACCGTCATCTCAACCAGACTTACAAGTTCGACATCTTCTCCCGCGGCTTCGTGCGGCTGCTCGCGGCGCAGCAGACACCGGTGCACGACGGCTGGTTCCAGGGCACGGCCGATGCCGTGCGCCGAAACCTCGGCACCTTGTGCGGCCTCGACGGCGATCTCGTGCTGATCCTCGCCGGCGATCACATGTACCGGATGGATTACCGGGCCATGCTGCGGGACCACCTGGAGGCCGACGCCGACGTGACGCTTTCGGTCTTGCCCTGTTCGGAGCAGGAGATCGCAGGATTCGGTGCCGTGCGCGTCGACGATAAGGGTGAAGTCCTCGAGTTCCGAGAGAAGCCCCGAACCCCGGAGGCGCGGGAGGGGATGACCGTTGCCCCGGAGTTGCTCGCCGCGCGCGGCGTCGGCGCCGACCGCCCGTACCTCGCATCGATGGGGATCTACCTGTTCAATAAGCAGGTGCTCGTGGACTGCCTGGACAACGACCTCGTCGATTTCGGCAACGACGTCATCCCGGCGGCGGTCGGCAAGTCACGGGTCCAAGCTCATCTGTTCGACGGCTACTGGCGCGACATCGGGACGATCCGCGCGTTCTACGACGCGCACATGGACATGGTGCTCCCCGAGCCGCCGTTCGACTGGTACGACCAGGAGTGGCCGTTTTACACGCACCCGCGTTACCTGCCGGGTTCTCAGCTGAGGGGTTGCCGGTTCAACGACACGTTGCTCGCCGGTGGGGCGACGATACTGGAATCGACGATCGAACAATCGGTGATCGGGATCCGCACGACGATGAACAAGGCCACCGTGCGCCGGACGCTGATCATGGGGGCCGAGGAGGATCCGCCGCCGGTGGTTCCCGGGGGACCGCCCATCGGGATCGGGGAGGGGTCGCTGATCCAGGACGCCATCATCGACCTCAACGCCCGCATCGGCCGCAACGTGCGGATCGTCAACAAGGACGACGTGAAGGAGGCCGACGGGGCGGTCTGGGTCATCCGCGACGGCATCGTCGTGGTGCCCAAGAACGCCTCGATCCCCGACGGCACGACGATCTAGGTCTCCACATAGGGGATTTCCGAATCCCCCAGACGGGAAGTCACCATAGGCCCCGCGGTCACGCTCGGGTACGTTGGGCGTATGAGGACCTGCTTGAAGGCGCCGCCCATCCTGACGGGATTCGGGAACGGCGACGTGGAGGTCGTCGAAGATCGATGGCTCGACGAGGCGGCCCGCACCGTCCCGCGCTACACCTCCTACCCCACGGCCCACGCCTTCGTCCCCGGTTTCACGTCGGAGGTGTATGCGGACTGGCTGGCCCGGATCGAGGGACCGATCGCGCTCTACGTCCACATCCCGTTTTGCATCGAACGTTGCGCCTACTGTGCGTGCAACGTGATCGCGACGAAACACCGGGATGCCGCCTCGGCCTATCTCAAGCTGCTCGGTCGCGAGGTCCTCGCGGTTTCCGAACGGCTGAAAAAGAAGGTGTGCGTCACGCGGATGCACTGGGGTGGAGGAACGCCCACGTACTACACTCCTGCCGAGCTCCGCCTTGCAGTGCAAGCGATCCGGGGAAGTTTCGAGTTCACGGAGGATGCGGAGATCAGTATCGAGGCCGATCCACGCGTCACCACGATCGAACACCTGCGGATGCTGCGTCGCCTGAAGTTCAACCGTTTATCGATCGGTGTCCAGGACTTTGCGCCCGCGGTCCAGGCGATGATCGGACGTATCCAATCGGCGGAGACGACGCGTCGCGTGGTGCGCAACGCGCGCGCTCTGGGATTCGACTCGGTGAATCTCGATCTCGTCTACGGGTTGCCGCTGCAGACCGAGAGGCGCATCGCGCAGACCATGGAGCCGGTCGTCGAAATGCGGCCCGATCGCATCGCGATCTACGGCTATGCTCACCTTCCGGAGCGCGTACCCAATCAGCGCAAGATCGACCCGGCGACCGTTCCGGGCGTACGGTTGCGCCGTCGGCTCGAGGAGGTCGCGCGGAAACGCCTGGTCGAGGCCGGGTATGTCGAGGTCGGCCTCGACCATTTCGCGCTTCCGACCGACCCGCTGGCAAAAGCGGCCAAGCAACGCTCGGTCCACCGTGATTTCATGGGTTACACGACGTCCCGCGACTCGACCCTCGTCGCCGTCGGCGTGTCCTCGATCAGCGAGTTGCCGCAGGGCCTGATCCAGAACGTCAAGAAACTGTCGGCCTACGAGCGAGCGCTCGATCGCGGCGAGCTTCCGGTGGAAAAGGGCTGCCGGACCAACGCGGACGACCTGATCCGGCGCCACGTGATCCAGCGTCTGATGTGCGATCTGGAGGTGCGCTACGAGGAGGTGGAGCGTGCCCATGCGATCCGCTTCGAGGAGTACTTCAAAGAAGAGTTGCGGGAGCTGCGCGTCCCCGACGGCTTGATCGCGCGGGAGATCGCCCGGGAGACGCCCGTCGGTTTGACCGTCGAGCCCGCCGCGAGGAGCCTGGTACGCAACGTGTGCTACGTGTTCGACCGCAGGGCACGCCAGTCCGGGGATCCTCCGGCAGGAATGTCCAGCGCCGGATGACGGCGGCACGTCGAGCCCGACCCTGGTGAAGCCGGTCCTCGCCGGCCTGGTGCTCGGTGCGCTCTGCGCCTGTTCCGCCGCGGGTCAGACTCAGACGAACGTCGGTTCGCCGGACTCCGACCCGGCGCCGGGATACGTCGGCCGCGATGCGTGCCGCGACTGTCATCAGGGCAACGCGGTCAACTTCGCCGGGACCGGGATGGGTCGCTCGTTCTACCCGCTGCGGCCGGACAACGTGGTCGAGGACTTCACCGATCGCAACGAGTTCACGGACCCGCGTTCGGGGGTGACCTATCGCATGTTCCGGCGTGGCGATCGCTTCTACCAGCGCCAGTTCGTCCTCGATACTGCGGGAAACGAGACCGCCATCGACGAGTACGAGCTGACCTACGTCGTCGGATCGAACAACCACAGCCGCGGCTATGTGACGTTGCGCGACGGCAAGCTCTTCCAGGCCCCGATCTGCTGGGATCCGACCGAGGAGTTCTGGATGTTCTGTCCCGGCTTCGAGTATCAGAACGATCACTTCGGTCGAGAGATCTCAGCGAGTTGCATCTTCTGTCACAACGGTCGCGTCGAGCCCGTCGCCGGCGAGCGCAACCTCTACCGGGAGCCGCTGGCGATGGGCATCGGATGCGAGCGCTGTCACGGTCCCGGGAGCGCGCATCTCGCGGCACGGGAAGATCCGCCCGACCCCTGGGGCGAACCGGGGCAGGCCGACCCGACAATCGTCAACCCCGCCCGCCTGCCGCGCGAGCAACGGCTCGAGGTCTGTTTCCAGTGTCACCTCGGCGATACGAGCGCGACCGTCCGCGTCGTGCGTCACGGTCGCTCGCTCCAGGACTTCCGGCCCGGGATGCGGATCACGGACGTTCTCGTCCCGTTCCGTTACGAGCAACCGACCGTGTCGAGCTACAGCCTCGTCTCGCAGGCGGATCGCATGATCCTGAGCCGCTGCTACCTCGAGAGCGAAGGTCGGTTGGAGTGCCTGACGTGCCACAACCCGCACATCCCGGTCTACGAACGCCCGCCGGGGTCGTTCCGCGACAACTGCCGGATCTGCCACGACCTGCAGGCCTGTACCGCGACCGCGGAGGCGCGTTCCGGCACCGCTCCTCCGGACGACTGCGTCGCCTGCCACATGCGGCGGGCCGAGCCCAACGATCGCAGGCACTCGATCTTCACCGATCACTGGATCCGGCGCGACGCGCGGACAACGACGCCGGACCGCCGGACGCGCTACGAGCTCGAGCCGATCTTCCCCGAGGTCTTCGACACCTATCCGGCCGGGGAGCGGTCCTACTACACCGGTCGAGCCCACTTCCTGCGAGCTCTGAGCTCGCCGCCGCCCGTGCGGGAGTGGCACTTCGACCGGGCGGCGGAGGCGTTTCGCGAGGCGATCGAGAAGGACTTCGGCGTCGCCGAGACGTGGTTCTTCCTGGGCAAGATTCTCATGCACGGGCAAAAGCCGGCCGAGGCGTTCGTCGCGTTTCGCCAGGCGCTGGAACGGGACCCCGGTCATCAGGACGCGGCATTCGCGGCGGCCCAATCCCTGGCCGCGTTGGGCCGGCATGACGAGGCGTCGCTCGTCCTGAAAGGCATGCTCGAGCGAAACCCCGATCACGGGCTCGCCCTCGCGGAGCTCGGGAGGTTGCGCTGGACCGCGGGTCGTTACGAGCAGGCCGAGGAGTTGTACCGTCGGGCGGTCCGCCGGGAACCCTGGAACCCACAGTTCCGGCTCAATCTCGGGATGACGCTCGCATCCCAGGGGCGGATGGACGATGCGGTGGAGGAGGCGCTGGCCGCGACCCGATTGGATCCCGACTCGCCGGAGATGTGGGAGCTCCTCTTCAACGCCGCACGGGAGGCCGGACGCGACGTTCTCCAGGCCGAGGCCCTGTATCAGCTCGACCGGTTGCGTGCCTCACGCCGCTGACGGGTGGCTCGGCGGAGGCCCATCGGCCGATCAGGGATTTCCGCAGGCCGGCTGGAGTACCGGTTCTTGCAGACGGCAAGAACAACATCCATGCGCTAGCGTGATCTCGGGAGGGCCGGAATGTGCCAATCAGACGTGCTCATCATCGGCTGCGGGATCGGCGGGGCAACGGCCGCACTGGAGCTCGCACGCGACACCGAGCGGCAGGTGACGCTGATCACCCGCACCGCCGTACCGGCCGACTCCAACTCGTCCCTCGCACAGGGCGGCATCGTTTCCATCGGTGTCGATGACTCGACCGAGACGATCGTCGAAGACTTACTGGACGCCGGAGCGGGACTGAGTCGACCCGACGCCGCCAGGTTGCTCGCCACCGAGGGCCCGACGTTGCTCCATCGTCTGGCCGATGAGCTGAGCATCCGGTTTGACCGGGACACCGCGGGTGAGCTCGCGTTCGGGTTGGAAGGAGCCCACTCGCGCCGGCGCATCCTGCACGTCGGGGACACGACCGGAAAGGCGGTGATGCGTGCGTTGCTCGGCGCGCTCGCGGAGCGGCCGAACGTGCGCCTGCTGACCGATCACACGGCCGTCGACCTGATCACGTTTCCGCATCACGCCAAGTCGCCGCTGGCCGTCTACGACGAACTGGTTTGCCACGGAGCTTACGTCCTCGAGGCGGCGACGGGTCAGGTGTCCCGTTTCATCGCGAACCACACGATCCTCGCGACCGGAGGCGCCGGGGGGATCTACCTCCATACGACCAACCCACCGGGCTCCCGAGGCGACGGCCTGGCGATGGCTGCACGGGCCGGCGTCAGGTTGGCCAACCTGGAGTACGTTCAGTTTCATCCCACCGCCCTGCACATGCCGGGGAAACAGCAGTTCCTGATCAGCGAGGCGGTGCGCGGCGAGGGCGGCGTGCTGCTCACCCCCGACGGCGACCGCTTCATGGAACGTTACACGCCGGAACGCATGGAATTGGCCTCCCGTGACGTCGTCTCGCGCGCGATCTACGACCAGATGCTGCTCCATGACTACCCGCACGTCCTGCTGGACATCGCGTCGCGGTTGCCCGCCGACGCGATCCGCAACCGTTTCGCGGGCATCCATGCACACTGCAAAGAGCAGGGACTGGATATCACGCGCCAGCCGATCCCCGTCGTTCCCGCGGCGCACTACTTCTGCGGGGGCGTTCTGGTCGATACGTCGGCGCACAGCTCGGTGCGCGGCCTCTACGTCGTCGGGGAGACGGCCTGCACCGGCGTGCACGGGGCGAACCGTCTGGCGAGCACTTCGTTGCTCGAGGGGCTGGTGTGGGGCGTTCGGGCCGCGCGGGACATTCGCGAGCGGCCTGCGAGCGGGAGGTCGGCGGAGGACGAGATTCCCGCCTGGCACGACGACGATCTCATGACCGAAGCCGACCCCGCGCTGATCCAGGGCGACATGCAGACGATCCGCAACCTGATGTGGCACTACGTGGGCTTGGTGCGCAGCGAGGAGCGCCTGAACCGCGCGACACGGGAGCTGGTCAACCTGCGCATGAACATCGAGGACTTCTACCGCCGGGCGCGCGTGACGGACGATCTCGTCGGTCTACGCAACAGTGTCCAGACGGCGTTGCTGGTCGCCTGGGCCGCGCAACGCAACCGCGCCAGCCGCGGCTGCCACTATCGCGAGGATGGGCGCGCGGAGTGACGAGCCGGAAGCCGCTCAGCGGATCAGGCTCGCCTGCCCGTGGAACAGGATTCCCGCGAGCGCCCCGGTCATCAACGTGGCGAGCACCGCTCCCAGCAGGGCCCTGGGCCCGAGGGACGCGAGGTCGTCCCGGCGTCCCGGCGCGAGGGCGGCGAAGCCTCCGACGAAGATGCCCATCGAGGCGACGTGGGTGAAGCCACAGAGCGCATAGGAGAGCACGACGAACGAGCGCGCCGATACCGCGCCCTGTTGCGCCAGCATCCCGAGCTCGCGATAGGCCGGGATCTCGGTGAGGATCAACCGCTTGCCGAGCAACTGGCCGGCAACTTGCGTGTCGCCGGCCTCGATGCCGAGCAGCCAGGC
>WVWW01000281.1:0-211 GCA_011773795.1 Acidobacteriota bacterium | reverse complement strand
GCACGCCGACCACGCCGAGCACGGCGATCAACAGCGTCGAGATTCCGGCCGCGAGCTTGAGCCCGTCCCACGAGCCGGCGGCCAGCGCGGCGATCGAGTTGCCGTGACGTTCGCCCTCGGCGACAGGCGGAACGTCACCCATGGTCTCCGGCGTTTCCGTCTCCGGAAGGAGCAGCTTCGAGACGAGCACCGCCGCGGGGATCGAGAGCAC
>WVWW01000211.1 GCA_011773795.1 Acidobacteriota bacterium | reverse complement strand
GTCTCGGCCGTGCTGATCGGACTCGTGCACTGGAGCCAGGGTCCTTACGGCATCGTGACCGTCGCCATCAAGAGTGCCGTCGCCGGCGCGTTGTACCACAAGCTCCGCCGGCTCTTGCCCCTGATCGTTGCCCACGTGCTCTACGACGGGGTGCAGGTCGCCGCCCTGCTGATCACCTACCCGCGGTAGCGGCTTCGAGTTTACCGGGCCGGACCGGCTGCGGTCGGCTTCTGGGTCTCTCAGGCCGGCCGGTCTTCACCGACATGCTGGCCGAGCCACAGGGCGAGAAGGGCTAGCCGCTCGCCTCAGGCGCCGTCGGACGCCGGTTGTGCGACGTTTTGGTCGATGACCTCGGCGCCGTCGACGGTCCCGAGCACCTTGCCGCCGTCGCGCAGGATCACGTTGACCTTCACGTTGCGCTTGACCAGGACGTCGCCCTCGATCACCGAGCCCCCGGCGACCTCGATCTCGATCGGGCGGCTGCGCTTGGTGTCCGCGATCTTGCCCTCGATCACGATGTCACCCTTGACGACCGATTGATCCAGCAGCTCGATGTCGCCGTTGACGGTGCGCACGTCGCGCTTGACGACGGACTGGGTGAGCTCGATCGAGCCGTTGACCGTCTGGACTTTGCCGGACACCTCGGAGCCCGATCCGACATCGACGGATCCGTTGACCGATTCGACATCGCCGTCGACGTTCACGGCTTCACCGACCCGCACCGAGCCGTTGACGGTGGCCAGGTCCTCGACCGAGGATCCGTCGCCGACCTTGACCGAGCCGTTGACCGATTTGCTCGAGCCCCCGATCGTGCAGTCTTTCCCGATCGACACGTTGCCGTTGACCGTGGTCAAGCCGCCGGAGCGCGACTCGCCGTCGGCGACGACGATCGAGGAGTTGATGCTCGCGTTACAGCCCGTGAGGACCAGCGCGGCGGCCATGGAAAGAGTCAAAAACTTGACGGATTTCATCTGGTTCTTCCTCCCTGCTCAGCCAATCAAACGGCGCGGACCGCGGTTTGGTTTCATCCGGCGGAGGGGCGGTTCCGGCCATCCGCCCGAAAACGGGAAAATTTCTCGGCCGGCCGGGGTATTCTGCGCACCCATGACGTTCACCGGACGCATTTCTTTCGAGCTTCCCGCCGAGTTCGGCCACCGGGACGTGACGCCCGAGGTGGCCACCGTGGTCCGCGAGTCGGGTGTCCGTGACGGCCTGGCCTGCGTCCAGCTGGTGGGCTCGACGGGCGCGGTCACGACGATCGAGTACGAGTCGGGGGCGCTGGCCGACCTGCGACGCGCGGTCGAGCAGCTGGCCCCCGTGGATGCGCACTACGAGCACAACGAGCGCTGGCACGACGGCAACGGGTTCAGCCACGTCCGCTCGGCGCTGCTGAAGACGGGCATCGCGATCCCGATCCTCGACGGCGAGCTCCAGCTCGGGACGTGGCAGCAGGTGGTCGCGATCAACATGGACAACCGCGACCGCCGTAGGGAGCTCGTGGTCGTCGTCGTCGGGGACGGAGGCGGATGATGGGAAACGCTCTCGAGGGTGGCTGCTTCTGCCGGGCGGTGCGCTACCGGCTGACCTCGGATCCGATGTTCGTGCACTGCTGCCACTGCCTGAACTGCCAGTCCCAGACCGGCAGCGCGTTCGTCCTCAACGCCCTCATCGAGACCGATCGGATCGAGCTGCTCTCCGGCGAGCCCGACNNNCGTGTGGAGCGACTACGGCCGCCGGCCGGGGATGCGCTTCGTGCGTGTCGGGACGCTGGACGACCCCACGGCCCTGTCACCCGACGTGCACATCTTCACGCGCTCCAAGCAGCCCTGGGTCGGGCTGCCGGAGGACGTCCCCTCCTTCGATGTGTTCTACGAGCTAGAGGAGCTGTGGCCTGCCGCCAGCCTGGAGCGGAGGCGCGCGGCGCTGGATTGAACGGCGAAATGGAGCGGGAAACGAGACTCGCTCCGGAGCGTGAGGCGCAGCCGAACGCGAAACACCGAGGCGCGTTTTACGCCCATTCGCGCGAAGCGCGAATGGAGCGGGAAACGAGACTCGAACTCGCGACCCCGACCTTGGCAAGGTCGTGCTCTACCAACTGAGCTATTCCCGCTTGATCCGGAGCCTGACCGGCAGGCGCGGAGAAAAATACAGGATGCTCGGAATCCCGTCAACTTGGCGGTCAGAGTCCGGGCGCGGGTCGGAAAGCGTCGCGAATGTGGCGAATCTCCTGTCGTTCTCCCCTCTCCAGCAACTCGACGACGTCGAAACGACAGGGCCGCTCGTGCCAGCCACGACCGCTGAGGAACGCCAGGGCAACGCGGGCCAGCTTGCGCTGCTTCCGCCGTGTGATTGAGTCCGCCGGCATCCCGAAGCCGGTGCCGCGACGGGCCTTGACCTCGACGAAGACGACCTGCTCGCCGTCCAGGGCGATCAGGTCGATCTCGCCGCAGCGTAGCCGGAAGCGGCTGGCAATGACCTGGAGGCCGGCGCGGCGGAGGTACCGCGCGGCCAGCCGTTCCCCGCGGCGTCCGAGGGCCTGCCTCGGATCGCCGGGGGCCGGCGGGGTCAACGGGAGTCGGGGCGGGGACGTTCGGGGCGCTCGCGGTGGCGTTCCATTCGTTCGGCGCGCTCGGTGAGGCGTCGTTCGATCGAGCGCCGGAACTCGTGCACGAAGAAACGCAGCTTGACGCGCTGTCTCGTGTTCAACTCGCCGTCGATCTTGACCATCGCGCTGCGCTCGGCGGAGCGCAGGTCGTCCTCGATGCGATCGAGATCGTCGAGCGCGGCCTGCAGCTCGTCGTCCGACGCCCCCTCCTGCATCCCCGTCCGCAACGCCCGCACGGCCGCGTGTCGTTCGCGTCTGATCTCGCGTTTGAAATCTTCGAGGTCGGACATCAGCGGCAGCACCGTCTCGGCCTGCTCGTCGGACAGCGCGAGCTCGCTACGGAGCATGCTCGTGAAGCGCTCACGGATGCGCTCTTCGATCTCCAGACGCCGTTCGCGACGATGCTCCTGCATCTCGCTGTGACGCTCTTCCATCCGCTGGCGTCGTTCTTCGCGTTGCTCGGGGTCCTGCTGCCCGATCGCCGGGGTCAGGCTCAGGCCGAGGGCACAGGCCGCCCCCAGCAGGGTTCTCATCCAGTTCGTGCGGGTCATGAGGTCGATCTCCTTTCGGACGACTCCACTTGATCGAGCCAGTCCATCAATTCCGTTTGATCCGTTTCGTTCAGTTCGTCGATGTCCGGCATCCAGTCGCCGCCGAGTTCGTTCTCACCGTGGGTCCAACCCGAGGCGGCGATGCCGGACCACTCGCCGGGTAGGCCACGGAGTGCCTCTGCGAGCTCCTCGGGACTGGCTTGCCGGATCAGCTCTTCCAGCCGGCTCCACTCCGGATCCTCGGAGGATCCATCCACGGCCAATTGAGGAGCGTTGGGGTCTCCCGGATCGACCCAGCCGCGCAGCGACCAGCCGGCCGCCAGCGCCAGGACGATCGAGGCGGCCACGGCCAGGCGCCGCCGGCCGGCTCCGCTCGGCGCGGCCGCCGGCTCCGCGTCGAGCCGAGCGGTCACGCTCGCGTTGAAGCCCGCCCAGTAGCTGTCGGGGGGAAGCTCCACGGGGTCGCGCTGTTGCGGTGGCGCCTCGGCCAGCTCGACGAGCGCGGCCGCCCCGACACACTCGGGGCAATCCTCCACGTGCCGTCTCAGCCCGGCCAGCGCGTCGTGCCGCGCCTCGGCGTCTGCCTCGCCGCCGAGCAGCTCGGTCAACCGGTTTTCGAAGGATGCACAGTCCATCACGCCTTCTCCATCTGCCTGCCCGACATCAGACCGCGCCGCAGGTTCGAAACGGCCTGGTGCAGGTGCGCCTTCACGGCGCCTTCGGACAACTCGAGGATCTCGGCGACCTCGCGGTGGGTCAGATCCTCGTAGACCTTGAGCATCACGACCTCGCGTTGGCGCGGCGGCAACCCGTCGACCGCCCGACGCAGCTCGTGTTGTCGACGGACCTCGTCGATGCGTGCGCCGGGGTCCGTCTGTGTGGCAACGGCCCAACCCGAGTCCGCCGGAAGCTCCTGCTCGATGCGGCGCGAAGCGAGCATCGACTTCGACACGTTGAGCACGATGCGCATGAGCCAGGTGCGCAGCTGCGCGTCCCCGCGGAACCGTTCTCGGGCCCGCCACGCGCGTACGAACGCCGTCTGAGCAGCCTCGTCGGCGTCCTCATGGCGTCGCAGCAGCCGGCGCGCGACGGAGTACAGGGAGCCGCGATGCAGCGTGACGATCTCGTCGAACGCGTTTCGGTCCCCCGCACGGAAACGGGCCGCCAGGGTGGCTTCGTCGGGCGCTCGGGCCTGGTCTCTCAGCACTGCCTCCATATCGATCCGGTTGGACCGTGAGGAGACGCGTAGGGTTTAGGACCGTCTAGAGTTTTCGTTTCCAGACGGTTCCCTGGGGCGTGTCTTCGAGGAGGATACCGCGGGCTGTCAGCTCGTCGCGGATGCGGTCCGATTCGGCGAAATTCCTGGCTTTTCGCGCTTCGTTCCGCTGCTCGATCAGCGCCTCGATCTCGGCGTCCAGCCCGGCGTCGGTGTCGGCGGCGAGGTCGAGTACGGAGTGGAACACGTCCATCGCGCCGGCGAGCGTCTCGCGGCTGCCTGACGGCAGCTCACCCTTGTCCAGCGCTTGATGCACCTCGCGGACCGTTCCGAACACCGCGCCCAGGGCGCTCGAGATGTTGAGATCGTTCGCCAGCGCCTGTTTGAATTCGTCGACGCGGGCGGCGACCCGGGAGTCGAAGTCCTCGTCGTTGCCGTCCGCGCCGGCCGGCTCCCGCTCCAGCCGGACGACCATGTCGTCCAGCCGCTGCACCTCCGAGGTCGCCTTGGCCAGCCCCTCGAACGTGAAGTTGAGCGGGCCGCGGTAGTAGGTCCCCAGCAGCAACAACCGGATCGCGCGCGGCGCGTGTCCTTTTTCCAGGAGGTCGCGCAGCGTGTAGAAGTTGCCCTTGGACTTGGCCATCTTCTCGCCGTCGACCATCAGGTGCGCGGCGTGCATCCAGTAGCGCACGAACGGCTTGCCGGTCGCGCCTTCGCTCTGCGCGATCTCGTTCTCGTGGTGCGGGAAGATGTTGTCGACCCCGCCCGTGTGCAGGTCGAACGACTCGCCGAGGTACTTCATCGACATCGCGGAGCACTCCAGGTGCCACCCGGGACGACCCTCGCCGTAGGGACTGGGCCAGGAGACCTCACCCTCGCGATGCCCCTTCCACAGAACGAAGTCGCGGGCGTCGTCCTTGTCGTACTCGTCGCTGTCGACTCGCGCCCCACTTTTGACCTCGCGGTTGTCGAGGTTCGACAGCCGCCCGTAGCCTTCGAACGCGTCGATCTTGAAGTAGAGCGAGCCCTGGCTCTCGTAGGTCAGCCCACGCTTTTCGAGCGCCGCGGTGATCTCGAGCATCTCCTCGATGTGGTCGGTCGCGCGCGGGTAGTGCTCCGCGCGTTCGATGCGCAGGGTCTCGATGTCCTCGAAGAAGGCGTCGATGTAGGGCCGGGTCGCCTGATCGAGCGTCAACCCCTCGTCGTTCATCTTCTTGATGATCTTGTCCTCGATGTCGGTGATGTTCATCACCTGGGTGACGCGGAAGCCGAGCAGCTTGAGCGTGCGGCGCAGCAGGTCCTCCCAGACGTAGGCCCGGAAGTTGCCGATGTGCGCGTAGTCGTAGACCGTCGGGCCGCAGGTGTAGAGGCGCACGTGCCCCGGCTCGATGGGCTCGAGCTCCTCGACGCTTCGTGTCAGCGTGTTGTAGATCCGCATCAGGCCGGGCATTCTAGCGCACAAAAAAAGCCGCCTCCGTTGGAGGCGGCTCCGAGTTCGATGATCGACTCTTAAAAAGCCAGCTTGAAGCCGAGCTGCCAGCTGCGGCCGAAGCGGCGGATGTCGACGTTGTTGCCGTTGATCTGCTGACCGGTCTGGTTCAGCGGGTTGTAGATCAACAACGTACCGTCGTTGAACAGGTTGAACACCTCCGCGGAGACCTGCATGTTGAGGCCGCGGCCGAGGTTCATCTCCTTCGTGAACTTGGCGTCGACGTTGTAGTAGGAGTCGTTACGCTGATCGTTGCGCTGGCTCGTCAAGTAGACCTGTCGCACGCGACCGGAGTTCGGCCCGGCATTGTCGAGTCGCGGGTGCACCTGGTCGAACGAGAGCTCGCGTGCCGCCAGCGAGTAGGGCAGGCCCGACTGCCAGCTGATCGACGTGCCCAGCCGGAAGCCCCACGGCGTGATCGTCGTCGCGTTGACCTTGACCACGTGGCGCTGGTCGTAGGACTGGTAGCCCTTCTCGTCCTGCAGGATGCTGCGGTCGTCACCCAGCTGCTGCTGGAAGTCCTCGCCGTCCCCCTTGGCCTTGGACCAGGTGTAGGAGGCCTGCATCTCCCAGCTGCGGTACTGACGCCGCGTCAGCGCGACCACGACGCCGTCGTAGTCGATCCTGTTGAAGTTGCCGACGAGGAAGATGTCGCCCCAGCCCGGGTTCTGCAGGTAGAGGTCCGTCTTGCCGTCCGGCTCTTCGAGGCGTTTCCCTTTGTCGAGGAAGACACTTGTCGGGTCGACCTCCTCCTCCGGGGCTCGCGGGATGATCCTACCGCCGCAGTCGTCGAGGATCCCGTCGCCGTTGCCGAACTCGGGGTTGAAGTCGGGGTCGGTCGGCATCACCGGCGCGATCGTCGCCGGGTTGGTCGGCGTGGCCGCCACACAGCGACCGAAGTCGCCGGGCGCGTGGTTCAGGTCGTAGTCCTGGAGCTGATCGCGGAAGCGGCGATTGATGTAGTCGACGCTGATCGAGGTCTCGGCGAAGATCTCGCGTTCGAAGCCCAGGGTCCACTCGTCCTGGTAAGGCGTGCGCAGATCTCGCGTGACGGACGAGATATTGACCGTCGGGTTCACGCTCGACCGCAGACCCGTCACCCTGAACGCGCCCTGCACGCCGCCGGCGTCCGGCTCGGAGTTGTAAATCAGGTTGGCGTTGGCGGGCTCCAACTCGATCAGCGGGATGTTGAGGAACAGCTTGTCGTAGTAACGGCCCGCGGTGACCGCGAACCGTGTCTTGTTGTTGCTCCACGGATCCCACGACAGCGAGAAGCGCGGCGCGAGGTTGTTGTTGACGATCGAGATGTTTTCCTGGCGTCGGGCCAACGACCAGAACTGGCTTTGGTTGGCCGCGTGTGACAACACAATGTTGTCTGGATTCTCGCCGAGATCCGTGGCCAATTGGTCGACGAAGTCGGTGACGTTCTCGTAGCCCGTGAAGAACTGCGTCAGCGTCGTGGCAGCGTCGATCGACGGGCTCAGTCTCGAAACCCGTTCGAGGAAGGCGGCGAACTGGGATTCCGGATCGAGTGGCGTGTTCCCGTTGGAGTTGATCTCCTCGCGATCGAAGCGCAGGCCGAGCGTCATCGACAGGTTCTGCCGAATACGGACCTGGTCTTCGAGGAACAGGCCCCAGTTGGTTCCGGTCGCGCGGACGTCCTCCGTCCGCGGCACCGCGACATTCGCGAAAATGATCGCGAGTCTGGTGGCCCCCTCGTCCGTTCCCTGGTCCTGTTGATCCGAAAGGTCGATGAGGAAGCGGGTGAGGTTCGGTCGACGCTCCAGCGCGCGGAAGTAGCGCTCGTTCTCGGCGACGAGGCCGATCTTGAACTGGTGGCTCATGCCCCAGAAGCGGCCGCCGTAGAGGGTCGCTTTGCTCGAGACGGTCAACCGCTGGCGATTGTCGTCGTTCGTCTGCCAGTACGAACCCGTCACCAGGCCGATGTCGACGTCGAAGCACTGCGCGCTCTCGAGGAACGGCTCACCCAGGGCGCAGCTGTTTGAAATGCCTTCGGTGGTCGGCTTGATGATCGTGTTCAGGTCCTGCCACGAGACCAGGCTCTCCACGAGGATCTTCGGCGACATCGGCGCCGTCCAGCTCAGCGTCTGCGTCTTGCTCGTGCGGTCGCGGAACTGCGCGGACTCGAACGACGTCAGCGAGCTGACACCGAAGCCGTTGACCTCCAGCGGATCGGACTGATACTGGTAGGCGAGCTTGTTGCGCGGTGAAACCTGCCAGGTGAGCTGATCCGAGTGGATGCCCTGGCGCACGGTCTGGACGACGAGGCCGCCGGACGTCGGGACCGGTAGCTCGGTATCGATGAACTCGTGCGACAACCGATACCACAGCCGGTCCTTGAAGATCGGGCCGGAGAGCTGAAACGACGGCTGCAGGGACTGGAAGTCGACCTTCGGCAGGTTCGGTGAGGCGTCGAAAGCGCCGGTGCCGTCGAGCAGATGCGAGCGGTAGTAGAATTCGAAGACGCCCTCGAACTCGTTGCTGCCCTGCTTCTGGATGATGTTGGCGAAGCCGCCCTGGGCGCGGCTGAACTCGGCCCCGGCGCCGGCGGTGATGACTTCCATCTCTTCGATCGAGTTGGGATTGACCTGGCTCATCTGCTGGCCGGTCAGGGGGTCGACGTTGGAGACGCCGCTGACGGTCGCCTTGAAGTCGCGCTCGCGGGAGCCGTGGACGTTCGGGTTGCCGTCGCCGTCGGCATCCTGCACGCCCGGGGCCAGCGTCAGCACGTTCTGGTAGAAGCGTCCGGGAACCGGAAGATCCTGAACGAACTCCTCGGAGAACTTCGTGCTCTTCTGCGTGTCCTCCAGTTTGACGACCTGGCCGTCGGCCACGACCTTGACGGTCTCGACCATTTCCTGGGCCAACACGACGGGGATCCGTTGGTTGTCGTTGATCTTGACCTGGATGTCACTGACACGTTGTGTACCGTAGTTCGACATCGAGACCTCGACCAGGTAACCACGCCCGGGACGCAAGACCGGGAACATCGCCTCGCCCTGGACGTTGGTCTGAACGGAAGTCGTCTTGACATAGCCGGTCTCGTGACTGATCGTCACGATCGCACCAGGCAACGGCCCGACTTCGTCGCTGACCACGATGGTCAGACCGCCCGATTGGGCCGATGCGGCGGTGAAAGCGAGACCCACCACTCCTATCGCCAGTGCGAAACGGATCCATTTCATCACGTCCTCCTGCCGACCGAATTCGAACGCTTCACTTTGTGCGACTCCAGGGGGCGGCGCCGGCGACTCCAGACTTTGAGATTTTTTTGGTCCGGTGGGTTCCTTCCGGAGACTTCGAGCGATTTATGTACCACTCACACGCCGGATCGTCAACCAAACCGCCCCCAAATCTCAGCGTTTTATAGTCTCAAACGGACTCGGGGAGCAACCTTTCGCGGAGTGTTTGCGGGCCTTGTGCAGCACCCTCGGCAGCTACCCCCGCGGCTGCCGGGATCGGCCCGAAATTAGGTGCGAATGCCCAGCCTTTTGATCTTCTCGTTGAGGGTCGTCGGTTTCAGACCGAGGATCTTCGCGGCCTGTTTCTGTACCCCGCCGGCACGTCGCAACGCCGATTCGATCAGCTGGCGTTCGTACCGACCCACCGCTTCGTAAAGACCAACCCCCTCCGGTAGGGACGACGCGGCGGGGGGGACGGCCGCCCCCTCTTCGAGATCCTTGGGTAGAGAGGAGAGCTCGATCTGCTCCCCTTGCGCCAGCACGACACCCCGCTCGATGACGTTCTCCAGCTCGCGCACGTTGCCCGGCCAATGGTAGGAGAGCAATCGTTCCAGGGCTTCGGTTTCGATCGACTCCACCTGCTTGTCGTTTTCTGCGTTGTATTTTTTCAGGAAGTGCGTGACCAGAAGCGGGAGGTCCTCGATCCGGTGGCGTAACGGCGGAACGGTGACCGAGAGCACATTCAACCGGTAATAAAGGTCCTCTCGAAATCGTCCGCTCTTGACGAGATCTTTGACATTTTCGTTCGTCGCCGCGAGGATACGCACGTCGACCCGGCGCGGCTCCACCGAGCCGAGCGGGATGAACTCACGGTTCTGCATCACGCGCAACAACTTGGCTTGCACGTCCGATCCGATGGTCGTGACCTCGTCGAACATGATCGTGCCGCCGTCGGCGGCGCTGAACAGACCCTGTCGATCCGTGGCTGCCCCGGTGAACGCGCCCTTCACGTGGCCGAAGAGGTTGTCCTCGAGCAACTCCGTCGGGATGCTCGAGCTGTTCACCACGATGAACGGTTTGTCCTTTCGTGGGCTGCGGCGGTGGATCGCCTGCGCCACGAGCTCTTTCCCCGTTCCCGATTCGCCCTCGATCAGCACCGTCGATCGACTGGGGGAGACCTGCTCGATGAATCGATAGAGCTCCTGCATCGCACGCGACTTACCGACGATTCGCTCGAAGCGGAAGCGTTCCTCCAACGCCCGTCGCAGGTTCTTGTTCTCACGGTGCAACCGCGAGGTCTGCACCGCGCGCGCGACGAGATTGCGCACCTCTTCGTTGTTGAACGGCTTGGTGACGTAGTGAAAGGCTCCCGCCTTCATCGCGTCGACCGCGGATTCCACCGTGGCGAAGGCGGTGATCATCACGACGGCAAGGTCGGGGTTGAATTCGCGGATCCAGCGCAGCACCTGCAGGCCGTCGGCATCGGGGAGCATGACGTCGAGCAACACGGCGTCCCAGGTCTGCTCTTCGAGACACTGCCTTCCCGCGGCGGCGTCGCCGGCAACCTCGATCTCGTAGCCCTGCTTGCGGAGCAGTTGCCTCAACACGTCGACGACGACGGGCTCGTCGTCGATGACCAGGACCCGACCGTCATCGGCCGGCGTCGACGGCGACGCGGTCTCCGCGTCGGATGCTTCGCGTGTCCCACTCACGCCGTCGCCTGCGCGCCTGGCGGCGCCGGGAGTTTCACACGGAAGCGTGTGTACTCGCCGGGCTGGCTCTCGACGTGGATCTCGCCGCCGTGCTCCTGCACGATGCCGTAGGTGATCGACAGCCCCAGACCGGTGCCGCGGCCGCGGCCCTTGGTCGTGAAGAACGGGTCGAAGATGCTCCCGAGATCCTCCTCGGCGATCCCGATGCCGTCGTCCTCGACGAGCATCTCGATCTTGCCGCCGCGCGAACGCCCTTGCAGCTTGATCGTGCCGCCGGAGTCGAGGGCATCGCGCGCGTTCATCAACAGGTTGAGCAGCACTTGCTGGAGCTTGCCTTTGTGACCCGGAATCGCCGGGAGTCCGTTTTCGATGTCGAGCTCGAGATCGATCCCGCGGCCGCGAATCTGCGGCTCGAACAGTTGAACGACCTCGCGGATGGTGTCTTCACATTCCACGCGCTCNNAGCGAGATTGAGCAGCGAGCCGGTGATCTCCGCCGCGCGGTTGGTCTGCAACTCGATCTTCTGGAGCGCCTGACGACGCGGGTCGTCGGACGCGCAGTCCTCGAGCAACATCTGCGCGTAGCTCGAGATTCCCGTCAACGGGGTATTGATCTCGTGGGCGACACCGGCCGCCAGCAGGCCGAGGCTGGCCAGCCGCTCCTGGCGCAGGACCTGCTCCTCGAGCTTCACGCGTTCGGACACGTCGTCGAAGGTCACCACGCGTGAGGGGTCGGCACCCGGATCGCCGTCGACCGCCGAGACGGATAGGTTGGCGATCAGCCGTCGGCCACGTTTGTTGACTAGACTGATCCGGAAGATCCGACCCTCGCCGGGAGCGGCCTCGCTGCGGCTTTCCTGCTGCAGCCGCCGCACCACGTGGAGCGGGAACACGTCGGCGATGCTTCTTCCGATCGTCTCCGCCCGCGAGAGCCCGTAGATCGCTTCGAGCGCACGGTTCCAAGCCTGAATCGTGTCGTCCGCGTCGAGCAACAGCAGGCCGACGGCGCTGGACTCCAGGATCTTGGCCTGCCTCGCGTGCAACCGTTCGATCTCGCCCGCTCGATGGCGCACCTCCTGCACCAGGCGTGCCGCCTCGATCGCGGTCGCCGCGTGCGCGGCCAGCGTCCCGAGCAGGTGGCGGTCTTCGCTGGTCAGCGGCTCGTCCGGTGTCGTGCGATCTCCGACGGCCAGCAGGGCGCGGATGCGACCCTTGACCTTCATCGCGAACAGGTGCCGCACCCACGGGACGTGGGGCAGGCGGCCGGGTTCGACGGACAGCATGGACGTGTCGCGCAGCCGTTGTAGTTCGTGATCGTCCAGTTCGATCGAACCCTTGGGTTCGGCGGGAGCCGAGAAGCGCTTGGGTCCACTGCGCACCAACACGTCGGCTTCGTCCACATCGAGCGTCTCGCGAACGCGCCGGCGCAGACGGTTCAGCAGCGACTGCAGATCGGTCTCGGCGGACAGCTCTCGGGCCCAGTCGAGCAAGGTCGAGCGGTAGCTGTAACGTTTGCGGTAGAAGGCCTTTTCGATGCCGACCTGGGCCAACCTGCGGAGGGACGGGTACAGCAGGGCGACGACGAACAGGCCCGTGTAACGTGCGCCGCTGCGCGAGAGGTCGAGGACATCGCCGAACGCCTCGCGAAGGATGAACGCCGTCACGGAATAGATCCCGAACGCACAGAAGACCGACGCCGCCTCCTTCATCCCGCGCATCAACAGCAGGTCGAGGTCGTTCAGCCGGTAGCGCGCCAGCGCGGCGGTGAAGGCCGCCGGCGTGAACAGCAGCGGTACGACCGAGACGAACTGGGCCCACCGTGGCAGCTCGCTCGCACCGAGTGCCCAGGGCAAGTGGTAGAGCAGGATGAACGGGGCGAGGCCGAGAAGGACGCCACGGAGGAGCCAGCGAGCCTGTGTCCGGCGCGCGCCGCTGGCGGTCCGGTGCGTACGGGCCAACACGAAGATGGTCGCGGCGAAACACAACGTCAGCAGCAGAGGCTCGAGCCGGTGACTCATCTGCAGTGCCGCGACCGGATCGTCGAAGGCATAAGCGCCGCCGAACCCGTCCGGGGCGATCCACCACGCGACCACGAGGATTGCCGCGGAGGCCAGATACGCGAAGCCGATCCACCCGCGACGGGCTGCGGGGTTGAGCCGGGCAACGACGATAGCGAGGTGCAGGAGCAGTGCCGGAATCAGTGCGCCGGCAACCACGTCGAACCAGTAGATCGTGCGATCCAACAGGTCCCCGCGCCCCGTGTGGCTGAGGGTGAGCTGGGCGAACATCGCGAACGCGAGAAGCGAAAACGTCGTCCCCCCGCGGACCTTCGACCAGCGCACCGAGATCAGCAGACCGGAAACCCAGAACGCCAGCCCGACGATCGCAAGGTAGGTGTAGGGTTCACCGCGCGCGCGACCGGCGATCTCCACGGTGAACGCGATCTCCTCGGCGCCACGCAGCACTTCGAGCTTCAACCGCTCGGGTTCTTGTACGATCCAACCCAGCTGGTCCGCGTCGATGGCCGAGCGAACCTCCCGGCCGTCGGCCCGCAGCAGGAGATCCCCCTCGCGGATCCCGGCCTCCCAGCCGGCGGCCTCGGGGTCGACCTCGAGCGCGAGCGCCCCGTCGCTGGTCTGGATCCACTTGACCCCGAGCATCGGGACGGTGGCCTCGACACGATAGAGGAACGAAAGGAAGCCGAAGCCGAGCAGGGCCGCTGCGGCCAGGACGATGAAGGTCTCGCGGAGTCCGAAGCGGATGCGTGCCATGGCGACTAGAACTCGAGCGACAACCCGGCGGACAGCCGGCCGTCGGTCGCATCGAGCCGATCGGCGGTGGCGATCTGACGCAGGTCGCCGGGATCGCCGGAGCTCCATTCGGCCATGCTGAGACTCATGAGGAAACGCCACCGGCCCAGGTCGTCACGCTGGAGCAGATCCTGAATCCAGGTGAGCTCCACCTGACGCTGGGCGGAGTCCCCGTCCGGTGCGTCCCGGCGTGACTCGCGAATGTCGCGGAGATCGAGCAATACCAGGGTCCCCTGCGGGACAAAGCGCAGGCCCAGACGACCGTTGTAGTAGTCCAGGCCGCGCTCGGCGATTTCCTGGAACGGCAGGTCGTAGGCCAGCGCGGCGGCGACGGAACCGTCGATCGCGGCCCGGGACAACTCGGCGAACAGAAACAGCGCCGGTGTCTCGCGTCTCAACGTCACCCGGTTCCGGTCGAGCATCGCGTTCCCGTCGGTGACGTACGCGGGTCCCGTCGCGGAGATCGGGGTGTCCGCGGCCGTGGCACGTCGATCGGCCACCAGCGGCCTGGACTCGACGCTGCCGCTCAACGTGATGTGCTCGGCCAGCGGGAGCTCGACGGCGGCTTCATAACCGAACTGCCGTGTGGGTTCCCAGGCTCCGCTCGAGGGCTCCGTGGTTTCGGACCAGTCGTCGGTGGAGTAGTACGTCGCGATCCACTCGACCTGGAGCGGTTCGAGCTTCAGACGCCCCCCGAGATGCGGAGTCCAGACGGAGGCGTCGGAGTCGCGCACGACGTGACGGTAGCCGACCCCGTAGATCAACGAGAAGCGCTGCGCCAGGTTCCAGGCCTCACGGGCGCGGAACCCACCCGTCCAACCGGCCAGGCCGTTGAAACGCAACAGGGTTCCGCCGCTCGTCGCGTAGCGGCTCCGCGACGACAGGTCGAGGTGACCGGCGTCGAAATCGAGCTCGAATCGGCGTCCGCGCTCGCCGATGCGGGTCAAGGTGCCGGAACCGAGGACGGCCCGGTTGGTCGATCGGGAATCCAGGTTGGAAACGCTGAGTGCCTGATCCGCCGGCACGACCAGGTCGGCGTGGGCGTAGTCGAGCGAGACGACCATGTGCGTTGCGGGGCCGAGCTGCTTCTCGAACCCCAAGGCACCGCGCCAGCTTTCCACCTCGTGATCGATCGCGGGCAGTACGCCGTCGCGCGCCGCCCACTCGGCGTTACGCCCGGCGTATTCGGCTTCGACCCGGATGCGCGTGTCGATCGACGTGTCGTAGGAGAACCGGGCTCCAAGACGATCGGCATCGCGAGCGGTGGGAGCGGAGCCGTCGAAGTAGCGTGAGTTCTTCAACCGCTCACGACTCCCCTTCGCCGCCACGTTGCCCCGGGTCCCGAGCGGGATGGCGACGTCGAGTCTCGTCTCGAGCCCCTGGACGACCGATTCGTCGGAGGGCGCGCGCCGTAGGTCGGTCGCCACCTTGAACAACTGATCGACCTTGAGGTTGATCGGAAGATCGGAGAGCCTGGGGCGTCGCGCGGACGCCACCTCGAACTCCGGCAGTGCCGGATCGGTTTCGCGGAGGATGTTGCGGCGCGGCAGACGCAGGCCCCAGGCGTCGTCCTCGGGCTTCGGGACTCCGGATTGCTCCAGCCGCGTGTGCGGGTAGAGCACAAGCTGGATCCACTGGTCGACACGGGTGTTGATCGTCCCGATGTAGGTGCGGTACCCGCGCTTCAGCGCAGCGATTTGATACGCGCCCGCCTCGAGCCGCTCGATCAGGAAGCGGCCGTCGGCATCGCTGCGGACCGACGCAACGGGACGGACGGGTGCGGAGGAGGCCGACGGCGAGATGACCAGGATCTCGACGCCTGCCAGGAAACGGCCCGAGGTATCCTTCACGGCGCCGGAGAATCCAGGCCGGTCGGCGGCGCCGGTTGGAGCGACCGAGACGACGGCGAGCACCAGGATGAGACAAGCTCGGAACAAATTCGGCCCCGTTTCCCCTCGGAACCCAACAAAAAAGTTTAAAATGGCCCGCGCGGGGTTGTCAATCGCAACTCTCATACTTACTTAAGGTTAGCACCGAATGCCAGGTAGCATCCGGATCCCGATTCTGGCGCTCGCGGCGCTCCTGATCGCCTCCCCTTCGGGCGCGGTCGACCGCGTCCGGAAGATCGCCGCGGTCGAGCTGGAGGTTCGCGCGCTCGTGGAGGCCGAGCCGGCGGCGAGACCGCTGACGCTGCAGGCCGATCGCCCCTCCCGGCTGAAGTTCCGAGTCGACTGGGAGGGGGTCGGCCGGGTGAGCGTCGAGTTGACCGGACGGGCCGAGCCGGCGGGCAGCGAAGGCGCACGCCGCCTCCGCCTTCAGGCGGCGATGGCGCTCCCCGACGGACGCCGGATCCAGGCCTCCCGTGAAGCCGTCGTCAAGGACCGCACGACTCTCCTGTTCGAGCTGTTCCGCGAAGGTGAGCGCCCCTTCACTCTCGCCATCACCGCCGAGGTGTCCCAGAGCTGGGAGGTCGTCGACACGGTGACCGTCGGGCCGCCCGTGCGCTTCGAGGTCGAGGTGTTCCTGGTCGAGGGCAGCACGCAGACCAGCCTGCAGCGCAACATGCTTCACACGTTCGTCAATCAGCGCGTGCAGTACGANNGATCTGGTCGAGGTGAAGGTCAACATGGAAGGGCGATTGCCGGACGACGACGGGGTCACGGTGATCGCGCGCGACGACAACCTGGTCGTCAACCGGGGCGCAACCTCGTCGGTCGACGCCACGAGAGGCGATCCGCCGACAGGCTACCGATTCCAGCTGAAGGCCCTGTTCTAGGTCGCTAGCGCTTCGCGATCGATACGGTATGATCGAACTCGCCGTGCTCTGCCTCTTCCGCCTCGCCGACCGTCTTTCCATTTTCGGCCTGATCCTGTTGCTGTTCGCGGTGAATCCGACCCTCTCCCGTGACGAAGCGGACGGCACCGTGCCGCTGAGCTCCGACCTGCGCGTGCGGATCTCCGAGGGGCGCGACATCGAACTGGAGGTGCGCTCGTCGGAGGCCGACACGTTCCAGACGCTCGCCGAGCGCCTGTGTGGCGGGCGCGAGGCGGCGCCGGCTCTTGCCGCCTGGAACAACACGGACCGGCCCGCCGTCGACGGCTGGACTCGCGTCCCGCTGGCGCTGCTCTCCAAGGAGATGCGACGCCTGGTGCTGACGGATCTCTTCCCGGAGGACGGGTTTGAGAACGGCGCGTGGGTGCATCGCTCCGGCACCGGACGGGGCAACGTCTACGGCAAGGGGATGTGGGAGGTCGCACTTTGGTTCACCGGACGCGGCGACCTGTTCACCGAGCTCATGGCGGCCAACGAGCTGGACGGCCCGGACCTCGGTCCCGGCCAGATCATTCGGATTCCGGCCGAATTCCTGCATCCCGCCTTCGCTGCCTTGGACCGCTCCGAGGACGGTCTTCTGGTCTACGACTCCGACGCTCAAGGGCCCTTCGCGGGCTACGACTTGAAGGCCGGAGAGGCCCTCTACTCCTCCGTCGTCGTGCGTTTCACGGGACAGACGAAGGGCGAGGACGTCCGGGAGACCGCCGAGCTGTTGCGCGCGCGCAACGGGATCCGCGACCTCTCCGACATCCCGGTCGGCTTCCGGATCAAGATCCCGCTCGAGTTGCTCGAACCGCAGTTCCTGCCGCCGAAACACCCGCGGCGGTTAGCGGCCGAAGAGTCGCAACGGGAACTGGAAGCCGAGCTCGCGCGCGAGCCGGTGCGCGTCACGCGCGGCGGGCTGGACGGGGTCCTCGTCATCATCGACCCCGGTCACGGCGGTCGCGACATCGGCACGAACCACAACGGGGTCTGGGAGCACGACTACGTCTACGACGTCGCCTGCCGGCTCAAGCAGATGCTCGAGACGCGCACCCGGGCGGTCGTCAAGCTGACCCTGGAGGACAAACAGACCGGTTGCCGCCCTTCGAAGACCGACACGCTGAAGAAGAACTTCCAGGGCACGATCCTCACCACGCCGCCGTTTCTCGTCCAGAGCCACCACCAGACCGACATGGGCGTCAACCTGCGCTGGTACCTGGCCAACTCGGTTTACCGCCGGGCGTTGAAGCAGAATTTCCGCAGCGATCGAGTCGTCTTCATCTCGCTACACGCGGATGCGCGTCACCGCTCGTTGCGCGGTGTGATGGCCTACGTGCCGGGGGCGGCATACCGCTCGCGAACCTACGGCTTCAGCTCGTCGAAATACGGCAAGTTCAAGGAAGTGCGTGAGAAGCAGCACGTCAAGTTCTCGAAGAAGAGCCGCGTCCGCTCGGAGGCGGTGTCCGGCCGGCTGGCCAACGCGGTGGTCAAGGCGTTCGAGCAGGAAAAGCTCCCCGTCCAGCCGTACCAGCCCGTGCGCAACCGGATCATTCGCGGCAAATCGAAGTTCGTGCCCGCGGTGCTACGGGGCAACGCGATCCCGACGAAGGTGCTGATCGAGATGGTCAACCTGTCCAACAAGCACGACGCCAAGCTGCTCTCCACGAAGAAGGACCGCGAGCGGATCGCGCGCGCGGTGTACCGCTCGTTGTTCCTGCATTTCGGCGAAACCCCGCCGAAATAGCGCGATCCCGGCCGGGCTGCTATTTCTGTTGGCTTGACACGGGCATGGGGCCCTTCCAAAGTTAGCTCTGAGGACGGAAGATGCCGATCTACGAGTACCAGTGCACCGCGTGCGGGAACGAGATCGAAGTGATCCAGAAGGTGGGCGCTCGAGCCCCGGGTCGCTGCAACAAGTGTTCCGGGAAGTTCAAGAAGAAGATTTCCCGTGCCTCGTTCCAGCTCAAGGGCGGCGGCTGGTACTCCGACGGATACGGCAACTCGAGCACCGGCAGTGCGGGCTCGGACTCATCGTCGAAGAGCGAGAAGTCCGACAGCGGCAAGTCCTCCAAGACGAAGAAAGCCGCCTCGGCCTGAGGTGAGCCGTGAAAGTCCTCCTGGTCGGTAGTGGCGGGCGCGAAGACGCCCTGGCCTGGGCCCTTTCCAACAGCGCCAAACTCACGACGCTGCGCTGCGCGCCCGGCAACGGCGGCACCGCGCGCCACGCGGAGAACCTCGCGATCGGCGCGGAAGACGTGGACGCGCTGGTTCGCCATGCGGTCGAGGAACGCTACGACCTGGTCGTCGTCGGACCCGAGGCGCCGCTCGTCGCGGGCCTGGCCGACCGGCTCGCCGACGAGGGCATCGCGGTCTTCGGCCCCGCAGCCGACGCGGCGCAGCTCGAGGGCAGCAAGATCTTTTCCAAGCTCTTCATGCAGCGGCACTCCATCCCCACGGCCGACTTCCAGGTGTTCTCGGACCCGGGCGAAGCCCGGGCCTACCTGGAGTCGCCGGACACGCGCTACCCGCTGGTCGTGAAGGCGGACGGGCTTGCCGCGGGCAAGGGCGTCATCCTCGCGGACGATCGCGAGACCGCGGTGACCGCCGCGGAAGGCATGCTCAGCGGGCGCGATTTCGGTGACGCCGGGCGAAAGATCCTGATCGAGGAGATGCTCCGGGGGCGGGAAGCCTCCTTCTTCGTGCTGTCCGACGGCAGGCGATTCGTCGAGCTGGCGACGTGCCAGGACTACAAACGCGCCCACGACGGAGATACCGGCCTCAACACCGGTGGGATGGGCACCTACTCCCCGTCGGCGTGGCTCGACGACGCCACCCGGCAGACGCTGCTCGAAAAGGTGGTCCGTCCGACGATCGACGGGATGGCCGCCGAGGGGATGCCCTACCGCGGTGTGCTCTACACGGGCGTGATGTTGACCGCGGAGGGCCCGAAGGTCCTCGAGTTCAACGCACGATTCGGCGATCCGGAAACCCAGGTGCTGATGCCGCGACTCGACGGCGACTGGCTCGACCTGCTCGACCGAGCCGCCCGCGGGGAGCTTGGCGACGTGGAGCCGGCGTGGAAGAATGAGGCCGCGGTTTGCGTGGTCATGGCCGCGGGAGGGTACCCCGGCAGCTACGGCAAGGGCTTCAAGATCGAAGGTCTGGAACGGGCCGAGGCGTCGGGTGCCGTCGTCTTCCACGCGGGGACACGGCGCGAAAACGATGACTACGTGACGTCGGGCGGACGCGTCCTCGGCGTGACCGCGCTGGGGGTGGATCTCGACAGCGCGCGGCGAAACGCTTACGCCGCCGTCGGCGAGATTCGCTGGGATGACGAACACCACAGAAACGACATCGCGCTCGATGCGGTGCAAAGGAGAGATCGATGAGCGACCCGCGGGTCCTGGTAATGATGGGAAGCGACTCGGACCTGCCGGTCATGGCCGAGGCGGCTAAAGTCCTGACCAAGCTGGAGATCGGTCACGAAGTCGTGGTGACCTCCGCACACCGGACACCCGAACGCACGGCCGAGATCATCAAGCGGGCGCCGGAGCGTGGGGTGAAGGTCTTCATCGCCGGCGCCGGCGCGGCGGCCCACCTCGCAGGTGTGGTGGCCGCGCACACGACCCTGCCCGTCCTCGGTGTGCCGCTCGCCGCGTCGGATCTCAACGGGCTGGATGCGCTGCTCGCGACCGCACAGATGCCGGCGGGTATCGCCGTCGGGACGCTGGCCATCGGCAAGGCCGGTGCCGCGAATGCGGCCTGGCTCGCCGCGTCGATCCTCTCGACATCGGACGAAGGCCTCGCCGAACGGCTCGCCGACGAACGCCGCAAGATGGCGGAGAAGGTCGTCGCGAAGAGCGAAGCCGCGCAGACGAAACTCGGTGAGCTCCTCTCCTCCTAGCGCGGAAAGGCCGGGGTTCTACACGGTCACGCTCGGCTGCAAGCTGAACCAGTTCGACGGCGCCGCGATCGAGGGCGAGCTGGCACGTCGCGGCTATCGCGAGGCGTCCGATCCGGCGGCCGCGCAGGTCATCGTCGTCAACACCTGCACCGTCACCCACAAGGCCGACGGCGAGGCGCGCAAGCTGATTCGCTCGATGCGACGCGCCAGCCCCGACTGTTCGTTGCTGGTTACGGGATGCTACGCCGAACGCGAACCGGAGACGTTGCGTGCGATGACCGAAGTCACGCGCGTATTCGGTAACCGCGAGAAGGCCCGGCTCGGGGGAATCCTCGACGATCTGGGCATCGGTGTCGGCAACTCGCGTGCGCCCGTCGACCGTGGCTGTGACAACGAGTTGCCGCGCGCCTTGCACTTCGGAGAACGGTCCCGGGCATTCTTGAAGATCCAGGAGGGCTGCCGTCTGGCCTGTTCCTACTGCATCATTCCCGAAGTCCGTGGACCGAGCCGTTCGGTGCCTCCGCGGCAGGTCGAGCAAGCACTCGCCCGGTTGATCGCGGCCGGCTACCGCGAGGTCGTCCTGACCGGCGTGAACACGGGGGACTACGGAAGAGACCTCGAACCACGACTGGACCTGGCGACCCTCTTGCACCGCTTGCTCGACCGATGCGGCCCGACGCGTCTGCGACTCAACTCGCTCGAGCCGCTCACGGTGACCGACGGGATCGTCGCGCTCCTCGCCGCTGAACCTCGCCTGGCGCCACACCTTCAAGTTCCTCTGCAATCGGGTTCTGCCGAGGTGCTCCGGGCCATGCGACGCAACTACCGGCGTGAGACCTACATCGACGTGCTCACGCGGTTGCGCGACGCGGTGCCCGATATCGGCCTGGGTGCCGACGTGATCGTCGGGTTCCCCGGCGAAACCGATGCGCTGTTCGCCGAGACGGTCGGGTTGATCGAAAACTCGCCGCTGAACTACCTGCACGTCTTCTCGTGGTCGCCGCGCCCCGGAACCCCTGCTGCCGATTATTCCGGCCGCGTCGACCCGCGGGTCCAGCGTGAGCGGTCGCGAACGTTGCGATCGCTGGGGGCCGAGCTTTCGTTGCGTTTCCGCAAGGGCTTCGAGGGCCGCCGCNNCGGCGGGTTCGAGCGAGCCCGGCCAACCGGTCACGGTCCGCGTTGGCGCGTCGAGCGGCGAGCGCACCTACGCCGTGCCGGAGGGCACGCCCTCCTGGGCCTGATTCTTCGGTCTGTCGAGGGGAACGGAAAGAGGGCCGGGCCGGGCCCGGCCCTCGATCGGCGGGACTACTTGACCAGATCCTTGAGCGTCTTGGCGAGGGTGAACTTCGCCACGGTCTTCGCCGGAATCTGGATCTCCTCACCGGTGAGCGGGTTGCGGCCGACTCGCGCCTTGCGGTGCTGGACCTTGAACTTGCCCAGACCCTTCAGCGGCACCTCGCCGCCGGCCCGCATCTCCTGATCCACCAGGGCCACCAGATGGTCCAAGAAATCCTTGACGGCCTTCTTCTCCATCCCTGTGCGGGTAGCGAGGGAATCGATCACTTCGGTTCTCGTCATGCGTCTTGCCTCCCAAGGTCTCTTCACGCCGAACCGGACAGATTTCCCCGGTTTTCGGCCGTAACTCGCGCCTAGTATCCCTATTTCAATCTCCGAATCAATCAAAAATCCCTGCAAAACGATCAAAAACTTCAGAAGCGACCGTTTCCGGNNGCGTCGGCCAGTGCGTAGCAGGCCCGCCGGCGCTCGAAAAACGCCCGAAAAGCGATCGGGTCCTCGTCGCGCCAGAGCGGACGACCGATTCCGGCGCCAACCCGGCGCCGGGCTTCCTCGAGCGAAACATCCAGCCAGACGGTCACACCGCCACGAAACATGCAACGGCGGTTGGAAGCGGCGAGAAAAGCTCCGCCGCCGGTCGAGACGATCAACGGCTCCGCGAGATCGATTTGCTCCAGTGCTGCGGTCTCGAGGTCTCGGAAAGCAGCCTCGCCTTCGCTTGCGAACAACTCGCCGATCGATCGACCCGCGCGGCGCTCGACCTCGGCGTCGAGCTCGACGTGGCGACGGCCACTGCGGACCGCCAGCAGGGAAGCAACGGTCGATTTACCGCTGCCCATGAACCCGACAAGGTAGAGGTGGTTTCGTCTCACTCGAGGAAACTGTGTTCCGCCCGCCCAAGAAACGGCCGGATCTTCTCGTTGCCCGGCCACAGGATGGCGGTCAACAGGACGTGAGTCAGGACACCCGTGAGCGCCATGATCCCCGCGCCGAGCATGTACGCGACGATCCCGAGGAACGCACCGCCCTCGGTCATTGCCAGCGCGATCAGGAGGGATGTCGTGTAACGGGCGCAACCGGTTCCCACGTCGTCGATCGCCGCGGCTCGTTCGGCCATGGCGCCGTACACGCGCCAGCCGGCGACGAGCAGGAGCAAACCGAGAACTCCCGCGGGCAGCGTCAGGCTGCCGGCGAAGCCCACCGGACCCAGTGCCACAAACCCGCTGACCCCGGCGAGCACCAGGACGCCCATCGCCAGAGCCGCGGCCGTCAGGCGGTTGCGTTGCAGGGTGATCCGCACGAGATCGGAGTCCTTGGACCGCTCCAAGCTCAGCCTCCCTCGACCTCGGCGTGCTGGCGGCCACGCTCCCCTGCGGCGATCCTGATCGTGAGCCGATTCTCCGCGGGCGTGATCGGGCAGGCGAAACGATCCGCACCGCCGTACGCGCACGACGGGTTATAGGCCATGTTGAAATCCATCTCGTAGGGACCGGCCTCCGAACTGGCGATCAGGTTCACGTAACGACCCGCGGGGTAAGTTTCCTGACCGGTGGTCCCATCCTGGAACGGCAGGAACAGACCGCCGCTCCCGTCGACGAGGCGGTAGACCTGCAAGCGCAGCGATTCGCCGTCGAGGCGAAAGGCGACGAAGCCGACACGCTGCGCTTCGCGCACCTTCCCGGAGGTCGTGACCAACTGCAGCGTCTCCGGCTCTCGATACAACTGCAGATCGCCGACGAAATACATCGACCGGTCCGGCTCGTAGTAATCGAGGCCCTCGAAACCCTCGCGCTCGTCCGGGAGCAGTGGGGACGCCGGATCGGTTGCGAAGTAAGAATCGCGTTGGCCGCGTAATTCGACGATACGCTGCTCGTAACCCTCGACCGGGGGCACGTTGACCATCTCGGTGAAGTCCGGGCGGGCACACGATCCGAGGAGCCCCAGGAGAAGAAGACACGGTAAAAAGTTTTTGGTCACCACGTCACCGGCACGCGCATCATGCGGTCTTCCTTGTCGCGGTAGAGCAGGTGCCCCTGCTCGAACCCGCGTTCGAACAACCTCCACGTGAGCTCGACGTCCTTGCGGCAGTACTGCTCGATCAAGTCGATGCGACCCTGTTTCCACCACGCCAAGCTCTGCATCCCTTCGCCGGACTTGGACTCCCCCAGATTGGCCTCGCTCAGGTGCGCCAGGGAGAGCCGATAACCCAGCACGTGATTGAGCTCACTCAGCATGTCCAACGTCGCGATGCGGGTCAAGTCGGTGTCGGTGTAACCGGCCAGCACGGGCAGGTCGAAGCGGTCGATGTTGAATCCGACCACGCGATCGGCGGTGAGCAGGTCGAGCAGCAGCTTGTCGACGTCGGCCTCGAAGTAGGTGCGGTAGCTCCCACGCCGGACGTCGTAGACCACGGCCAGCGCGAGTCCCATGCGATCGGCACAATCCCACCCGCCGACCTCGGCCGCGCTGCGCTGCGTCTCGAGATCGAAGATCAGCACCCGCCCGGAGGGATGCCGCGGGACCGGCCGGGGCGACGGCGGCGGGGCCGGCACGGGCTCCGCGCCGGCCCGTTCGTAGGCCGAGCGTGCCGCTTCCGGCTCGAGATTCCCCGCACGCGCGACCCCGTGGCGCCGGGCGTCGTCGGGGTCGGGCGCATCGACGGGCAGGCATGAGATCGGCAACGGGTCGCTCGCTTCGGGCACGGCGATCCCGAAGTCGGCGAGTCGCCGTGCAGCGGTCACGAAGGCGAGCGTCAACGACGCGGCGCGCTTGTCCAGCGGCTTGTTCCCGTTGCCGCACTTCGGCGAGTGGATGCACGCGGGACAGCCGTCCTCACAGTCGCACTCGTCGACGAGCCGACGCGTACGCTCGAGCAGCGTTTCGAGGTCGGAGAAGCCGCGCTCCGCGAGGCCCGCGCCACCGGGGACCCCGTCGTAGACGAAGATCGCCGGACAGCCGAGCTGCGGGTGGCCGGTGTAGGAGATCCCGCCGACGTCGCCGCGATCGGCGATGGCGACCAGCGGGAACAGCCCGATCGTCGCGTGCTCGGTGGCGTGGATGCCACCCATGAAGTGCAGACCGTTCCGCGTATAGACGGCGGGAAGTGCGGGAGGCAGCTCGATCCAGAACCCGACGGTCTCGAAGATCAGCGGCGGCACCTCGAGCGGGTGCGTCGAGATCGTCTCGCCGTCGAACAACCGTTTTTTTTGATAACCGCGGATGCGAACGGTCACCTTGAGCCGTCCCAGACCGACGGGGAAATCGGCAACACGGCGGTGGTCCGTGCGCTCGAGGATCGCGGTTTCCTTGTCCCCCTGGACGACCGTGTAGTAATCGACACGCGCCGGCTCGGCCAGCACGCGTCGCCTCTCGCGGTCCAACTCGGTGATCAGGAAGGATTGGCCGCCGTGCAGGTAGATCGCGCCCGGATGGCATTCGTGGTAAACGCGCTGGCCGTCGATGCTTCCCAGCTGCACGTTCTTACGCCGCTCGACGATCGCGAACGGCTCGCCGGCGGAACGCGGGCTCACGTCGCGCTGCGGCCGGCGTCGGAAGGAGTAGAACCGCCGGCCGGCGGCGTCCTCGGAGAGCTTGCCTTGCCGCGCCAGCTCGTCGGCGAGGTCGAGCACCGCCTCGTTTCCGGCCAGCTCGGCTCGTTCCAGCGGCTCCTCGCTGGCCGCGCAGACCAGGTGGCGTCCGGCGATCAGCGGGTTCCCCGGATCGAGCACGGCATTCTCGTAGTGTCCGCCGAAGAACAACTCGGGGTGGTGGACGACGTACTGGTCGAGCGCGTCCGGGAGCGCGATCATCACGATCAACCCGTCGCGTCGCTGGCGTCCGACGCGGCCGATGCGCTGCCACGACGAGATCATCGAGCCGGGGTAGCCGACGAGGACGCAGGCGTCGAGCCCGCCGATGTCGATGCCCAGCTCGAGCGCGCTGGTCGAGAGCACGGCGGAGAGATCGCCGCTGAAGAGTCGCTGCTCCAGGCGGCGACGTTCCGCCGGGAGGTAGCCGGCACGGTAGGGGGCGATCCTGTCGCGCAGACTCGGTTCCTGCTGGACGAGCCAGGTGTACAGCAACTCGGTCACGCGTCGCGCCTTGGTGAACGCGATCGTGCGCAGCCCGGCCCGCACGGTTTCGCCGACGACGCGAACGGCCGTCGTGTACGGGGAGACGGCCGTCGGGTTGAGGAACACGACCTCGCGCGGTGCCTGCGGAGCGCCCGAACGATCCACCACGGCGAAGTCGACTCCGGTCAGCGTCTTCGCGAACGCGGCCGGGTTTCCGATCGTGGCCGACGCGGCGACGAAGCGCGGGCTCGACCCGTAACGGGCGCAAAGTCGCCGTAGGCGTTTGAGGATGTGGTGCACGTGCGCGCCGAAGATGCCGCGGTACACGTGGAGCTCGTCGATCACGATCCACTTGAGGTTGCGCAACAGCGGCTCCCAGTCCTGATGGTTGGACAGGATGCCCGCGTGAAGCATGTCCGGGTTGGTGATCAACGCGTGCGGGGGATCGGTGCGGATCTTCTTGCGCTGGCCGGCCGGCGTGTCACCGTCGTAGATCTCGAACGAGGGCGGGTGGAGCGCGCCGAGCGAGCCCGCGAGCGAACGAAAGCCCGCCAGCTGATCCCGCGCGAGCGCCTTCGTCGGGTAGAGGATCAGCGCGCGCGCATCCTCGTCGGCCAGCACGGTCTCCAGCACCGCGACCGAGAACAGCAGCGTCTTGCCCGACGCCGTCGGTGTGACGATGAGCAGGTTGCGTCCTTCGCGCAGTCGATCGATGCCCTCGGCCTGGTGCGAGTACAGCCGCTCGACCCCACGCATCGCGAGGCCCTCCGAGAGTCTCCTGGGCAACGGCTCGCGCGGCTCCGCGTAGCGCACCTCCACGCCGTCGAGGCGGCGATGGTGGGCCACCATCGGTCCGAGGCTCGGGTGCTCCAGCAAGCGGGTCACGGCGGACGAGGCCGCTGAGGAGAGGTCGGACATCGGAGCCCGGGATTATCGCATGACTTTCGCCTCTCGGGCGGCACCATCCCCGATGGGGTCAAGTCTTGGCATGCGACACAAATCCCGGCCAACCAGCTTGCGGGTGTCTCATGCCAAGACTTGACCCCATTCCCGTCAGTTGCTGAGGTAGCCGAGCGATTGAAGGAGTTTTCGGGTCTCAGGGTCGATCGAGACCTCGCCCTGCCGCGGTCTCGGGCGGGCCCGGATCACGACGTGTCCGGGTCCCGGCGGGGCGAGCGGACGTGCGAGGAGATCCGCCGCAAGCAGGTCCAGCCGGCGTGTCTCCCCCGCCGCCAGAGCGGTTCGCTCCGTTCCGGCTACGACCGTCGCCCGGCCGGCCAGGCCTTCGAGGGTCAACGTGGAAGATTCGTTCAGGTACAGCGGCAATCCGATGCGGTAGGTTCTGCCGGGTGGGAAGCCGCCCAGCTCGATCGCGTCGTCGATGACCTCCAACCGCAGCGCGTGGGTCCCGTCGGCCATCCAGGGCTCGTCGAACCATTCCGTTCCGGTGGGAAAGCGCAGCCGCACGCGCCAGCCTGCGGTCGGGTTCACGACGAGCTGGACCCCGCGCCAGGAACGTTCTTGCCAGTCTTCCAGCGCGGAC
>WVWW01000159.1 GCA_011773795.1 Acidobacteriota bacterium | reverse complement strand
GGTGATCGTCGTCGTAGCCGCGCGGCGGGCGCTTGAGAGAATCGCCCGCCGGTTCCCAGATCTTGCGGAACGGAGCGCCGGCGCTGACGCGCTTCCACGCCTTCGGGCCCGTGTCGATCGCCGATCGGATCGTTCGCAGGGTGTCCGCATCCGGGTGCCAGATGCCGGCGCCCAGGAAACAACCTCCCGGCTCCAGATGAACATACCAGCCGGGCGCGTGGACATCCTTGCCGTTCACGTGCCGGAACTGGATCCCCACGTTTGTCTTGTAGGGCCGCTTGTCCTTTGAAAAACGAACGTCACGATGAACGCGCATCAGGGAGCCGCCCACCTTCTTGGCGATCGCGGTGAAGCTGGGCGAGATCCTCCCGATCGGTCTCTCCATCTGTCGAATGAAGGCGAGAGCAGGCTCGCGAACCTCGTCCTCGTACCGATCGCGGTTGGCCTCGAACCAGTCCCGGGTGTTGTTCTCGGTGAGTTGCTTCAGGAACCTGAACGTCGCGGAGGAGAACGGGCTGGGGGTCCGGCGTGCCATGGTCCTGATTGTAACCCGGCTCGAAAAGCGGCATCCGGGATATCTGCACCTCGAGCCGGGTCCCGTGATTCGACTCAAGGTGGACGCAAGCTACGGGCGCGCTGTCGCGAGGTAGTCGTGGAGCACTCTTGCCGCCGCGGCGTGTCCGTTTTCGTTCCAGTGCTCGTCGTTCGGGAAGTAGAGCCGTTTGCCCTGTTCCTCCAACGATTTGAAGTAGGGGATCGGGTCGACGCACTCGACGCCGTTCTCTTCGCACCAGTTCAGGATCGCCCGCGGCAGGTACTGGTTCTCACGGAGGTCCCGCGCCGTCTCGTGACTCGGGTAGGAGACGTAATCGCCGACGTAGAAGTCCCAGGGGATCAACAGCACGACGAGCCGCTTGCTCTCCGCCGACTGGAGTTCGTGGATCTTCCGGATGTACTCCAGTCCGACCATGGCCGTCTCGTTCAACCGGCCGCGGTCGAACTCGATCGGCGGGTAGGTGTCGATCTCCGCGAGGTCCGGCACGACGCCGATCTTCCGCAGCACCTTCGTGCGCAACAACAGCTCGCCGAAGCTGAACCGCCGGAGGCCGTTGGTGAACGGGTTGTGGTCCGTCGTGACGAAGAACCCCTTCGGATGAACCTCCTGCTTGAAGGCCACGACGTTGACGAGCTCGCCGGCGTCGTCGAAGACCAGCTCGGTCTCCTCGATGTCCGCCGTCAGGTCGTTCCCGAGAAACAACCCCAGGATGGCGATGGCCGGGCGAAACCGGGGGTTCTGTTTGAGGAAGAAGTAGTAGTGCGGCGTCGTCCAGCCGTTCATGTAGGAGAACGTCACGATATAGGCGTCGGGGAAGTACTCGCGCAGCCGGTCGGAATAGCGCTCGCCCGCGTTGACGCCGTGGCCGAAGGTGAAGGAGTCGCCCAGGAACCCGATGTCGATCCGCTCGCCGTTGTAGTCGAAATCCTCGCGCAACCCGATGTTGTTGGTCACGACCCGGACCGAGAAGTCCTCGTGCCACCAGGTCTGCGAGAAGTTCTTCTTGATGCCGATGTCGGCGACACCGCCGCCTTCCGAGCGGTCGAAGATCCGCAGCGCCTTGTCACGCTCGCGGTCCGTGCGCAGGTACAGGCAGGAGCCGGTCTCCAGCACGATGCCGCCGACGAGGATCGTCAGCACCACCATCAGCAGCCTGAAAACGTGGGCCTTCTTCATGACTTCGCCTGCCGGGAGATGATACCCGGTATGATCGCCGGTCATAACGAAGCAGTTCGAAGACGACAGAATCCGGTGAGATCGTTTCAATATCGCGACCCGCCATGGGCGGGCGGTATATTGAGTGGGTCAGCCCTCGAGCACGAACACGGGTGCAGGATGCTCCGTCGATCCATGAAACTGGCGACAGTTCTGTCGTTGGCCATCACGGCCGTTGCCGCGGCTGAAGATGATGGACCGGCAGCCGACGCACCGACCTTCGCGAAGGATGTCGCTCCCATCGTCTTCGAGAATTGCGCCCCGTGTCATCGACCTGGAGAGTCCGGTCCGTTCGACCTGTTGACCTACCAGGACGTGCGCCGGCGTGCGCGCCAGATGGTCGAGGTCACGCAAAGCGGCTTCATGCCGCCCTGGTTGCCGGAGGCAGGCTACGGGGAGTTCCGTGGAGCCCGACGGCTCACGGAAGAGCAGAAAGCCACGCTCGCGGCGTGGGTCGACGCGGGGACGCCGCTCGGCGACGCCGAAGCGATCCCAGCGCTCCCGCAATGGACGGAGGGCTGGCAGCTCGGCGAGCCCGACCTGGTGGTCCGGATGAAGCCCGCCTACATGTTGACCGACTCGGGCGGGGAGGTCTTCCGCAACTTCGTGATCCCGATTCCGGTGAGTTCCCTGAAATACGTCGAGGCGATCGAGCTCCGGCCGGGGAGCCCGCAGGTCGTCCATCACGCGGTGATGCGCACCGACGAGACCCGCTCCTCGCGCATGCAGGCGGCGCTCGATCCCGAAATGGGCTTCGGCAACATGAACATGGGGGACGCACGCCAGCCCGACGACTACCTCCTGGGGTGGACGCCGGGGCACCAGCCCGTTCCGCCGCGCGAGGGGTTCGCCTGGACGTTGCGGCCGGACACCGACTTCGTCCTGCAACTGCACATGCTGCCGTCGGGCAAGCCCGAGCCGATCGAACCGTCGATCGGGTTCCACTTCGCGGACGAGCCGCCGAGCCGGCACGTCGCGAGCATCATGTTGCGGGCCCGCGGCATCGACATTCCCGCAGGGGAGTCCCATCACGCGATGACCGACATGTACCGCATCCCGATGGATGTCGAGCTGATCAGCGTCTACCCGCACGCGCACTACCTGGGCAAGCAGTTCGAGTGTTGGGCCGAGCTTCCCGACGGGTCCAGGGAGTGGCTGCTCAAGATCGACGACTGGGACTTCAACTGGCAGGACGAGTACCGCTACGCCGAACCCGTGACGTTGCCCGCCGGAAGCACCGTGCACATGAACCTGGTCTACGACAACTCGGCCGACAACCCGCGCAACCCGGCGATTCCGCCCCGCCGCGTCGTGGAGGGCTCACGCTCGGTCGACGAGATGGGTAACGTGACGCTGCAGGTCGTTCCGAAGAGCCTCGCGGAGCGCGATGCGTTGCGCCAAGCGCTCGCGCGCCAGGATCTCGAGAAGGATCCCGACAACTGGTTGGTCCACGACAACCTCGCCACGCTGGCACACAACGCGGGTCGAGACGACGAGGCGATCCGTCACTACAACGAGACGTTGAGGCTCAACCCCAACCGCACCAGGGCGCTCAGCGGCCTGGGTTCGATCCTGCAGGCGCGCGGAGAGCTGCAGCAGGCCGAGGAGCTGTTTCGTCGTGCCTTGACGCTCAATCCAGGGTTCGCGACGGCGCATCTCAACATGGGCAAGCTGATGGTCCAGCGCGGGCAGGCCGGTCCCGCGCGGCAACACTACGAGCGGGCGATCGAGCTGCAACCCAGTTTCGCCGAGGCCCACGGCGCCCTCGGCGATCTGCTCCAGCAACAGGGGGACTTCGGCGAGGCGGCGGAACACTACGAGTACGCCTTGTCCATCGACCCGGATTCCGCCGAGCTCCACAACAACCTGGGCAACCTGCGCTATTACCAGGAGCGGCACGCCGAGGCCGTGAAGTGCTATCGGCGCTCGTTGGAGCTGCTGCCGGGACAGGTCGAGGCGCACAACAACCTGGCCAACATGTTGTTCCTTCGCGGCCAACTCGACGAATCGATCGAGCACTTCCGCGCCGCGCTGGAGATCGACTCGGGCCTCGAGGACGCGCGGTTCAACCTGCAGCAGGCGCTCCAGCTCCAGGTCAAGCGTGACGCCGCGGTGGCCCGGGCGCAGGAGCGCGTCCGGGCAACGGGCGGTCGTGACGCCCAGACGCTGATGATCCTGGCCGACACCCACGCCACCTACGGGCAGGTCGACCAGGCCCTGGAGACGGCGGGACGCGCGCTGGAGCTGGCCTCGCAGGCATCGGATCGGGGGCTCGCGGAGCGCATTCGGCGGCAGATGCAACGCTACCGGGATAACCTGCGGGACGAGCAGCCATGAAGTCGCATCGAGTCATCCACGGGATCCTGTTCGTCACGGTGGTGTTCGCCGCCGCCGGTATCGCCGCGGAGGCGGATCGGGACTCGCTGATCCGCCTGGAAGGGCCGGACGGCAAGCGCATCGCGCCGCTCGCGGCGAATCCCGATGTCCGGGCGACCGTCGTGGTGTTCGTCCGGGTCGATTGCCCGATCTCCAACCGCTACGCGCCGGAGCTCATGAGAATCCACGACGCTTTCGTCGAACGCGGTGTCGCGTTCTGGCTCATCTACCCCGACCCTGCAGCCACGGACGACGCGATCCGCTCGCACCTCGAGGAGTACGGTTATCCCATCCGGGCATTGAAGGACCCCGAGCACGCCTTCGTCGAGCGCGCCGGCGCCGAAATCACGCCCGAAGCGGCCGTGTTCGATGCCCGGGGCAGGCTCGTCTACCGCGGCCGGATCGACGACCGGTATGTCGCCTTCGGTAAGTCGCGGCCGCAGCCGACGCGCCGCGACCTGGTACTGGCGCTGGAGGCGGTGCTCGAAGGCCGCGCGATCGAAAACGACCGCACGAAGGCGGTCGGCTGCTTCCTCGGAGACCTGCGCTAGCCGCCGCTCGCGCGCCGCCGATCCCGATGTCGAGCCCGAAAGCCAACGACCTGCGCCCGGAGGGAGATCGTTTTTCTTCGCGTTACGGACTGATCCTTGCCGCGCTCGGGATGGCCATCGGCACGGGGAACATCTGGCGCTTCCCGCGCATCCTGTCGGAGTATGGCGGGACGTTCCTGGTTCCATGGATTGTCTTCCTCGCCACCTGGTCGATCCCGCTCCTGATCGTCGAGAGTGCGATGGGCAAGGCCGGACGCCGAGGAACCGTCGGGACCTTCGCCACGATCCTCGGACCCCGGTATACGTGGCGCGGCGCATGGATCGGGTTCTGCACGATGGCGATCGGTTTCTACTACGCCGTCGTCACGGGTTGGTGCCTGAAATACCTGCTGCTGTCATTCACCGGGGGACTCTCGAACAAGAGCGGTGAGGAGGTATGGGCCGCCTTTTCGTCGGATCCTTATCAGCAGGTCCTGTTCCAGTTCCTCACGCTCTGCCTGTGCGTTTCGATCGTCTCGCGCGGGATCCATCGCGGCATCGAGCGGGCGAATCGCATCCTGATTCCCTCGCTGTTCCTGATCCTGATCGTCGCCGGCATCCGTGCCGTGACGCTTCCCGGGGCGGGGGACGGTCTGCAGTTCCTCTTTTCCTTCGACCTCGACCGGCTGCTCGACTACAAGATCTGGCTCGACGGCCTGTCACAGTCCGCGTGGTCGACCGGGGCCGGTGCCGGTTTCATCCTGACCTACGCCGCCTACGCACAACGACGCCAGAACGTCGTTCATTTCTCGGTCTCCACCGGCGTGGGCAACAACGCGGCTTCGTTGCTGGCCGCGATCGCCATCATCCCGGCGGTCTTCGCGGTCCTGCCCCGCGAGCAGGCCCTCGCCGCGGTGACCCAGCCCGGTCCCGCCTCCACAGGTATGACGTTCGTGTTCTTGCCCGGCGTCTTCCAGGACATGCCCGGCGGGACGATGGTGTTCCAACCGCTCTTCTTCCTGGCGTTGTCCCTCGCTGCCGTCAGCTCGATGATCGCCGTCCTCGAGCTCGGTGCACGCAACCTGGTGGACTTCGGGTTCCCGCGTCGTCGCGCCGTCGGATTCCTGTTCGTCGGGGTCTTCACGCTGGGTCTACCCAGCGCGTTGTCTTCCGCTTTCTTCCTCAACCAGGACTGGGTCTGGGGACTCGGGCTTTCGATCTCCGGCCTGTTCGTCGCCCTTGCCGCGCGCAGCATCGGACGGGAGACGCTGCTTGAACGCATCAACGACGCTCCCGGCTGGAAAGCCGGGCGTCGTTTCGTCTGGTTCGTCTTCTGGATGGTCCCGCTGCAACTGGTCGTCCTCCTGGGGTGGTGGCTCTACCGTTCGATCGCCGATGACACCGGGGCCTGGTGGAACCCCTTCAGGACCCACAGCTTCGGGACGACCGTGGCGCAGTGGGCGATCGCGCTTTCGCTGTTCTTCGGATTGAATCGACTCCTCAATGCAAGGCTCGTCAAGCGCTGAAGCAAGTCTCAAGCCCCCGAACGGCTCCAGGCGGCCGTCGAAGACTGCAGAAACTCGCTGGCGGACCTCCGGGCCGTGGCGGCGTCAGGGACAGAAAGTTCCCGTGGACTCCCACAGCGCTTCGGTGCGATCGATGCGGTCGCGCGCCTCGTCCTTGAGATCGCGCGTGACCTGCGCCACGAGCAGCTCGGCGGCGGCGACGGCGGGCAGCGAGCTGTCGAACGGGCCGACCGCCGGGACGATGACCTGGCACCAATGCTCGGTCAGCGCGGCGAGCGGGGACAGCGGACCGTCCGTGACGGCAATGATCGTGGTGCCGACCGCGGCGAGCGTTTCCGCCGCCTTGACCGTCGCGCGCCGGTAGCGAAAGAAGTCGAACAGCACGGCGACGTCGTCCGGGCCGGCATCGGCGAGATCGCGCCCGATGTTGTGATCGCGCACCAGGCGCACGCCGGGTCGGACCATGGTGAGGCCGCTCTGCAGGGCGTAGCCGCCGGCACGTGACGTCTCGCCGGTCGCCACCCAGACCCGCTTCGCCTTCACGATCAGCTTCGAGAAGATCTCGAAGCGTCCCTGGTCGATCGCCTCGAACACCGAATCGATGCCCGCCGCGATCTCGTCTCGTTCGCGCCCGGCGTGCTCGTTGCGGATGCGATCGCTGGGTCGGGCGAGCTGATCCGACAACCCGCGACGGACGTGAGTCTGGAGACTGGTGTAGCCGTCGAATCCGAGCTTCGTGGCGAACCGGACGATCGACGGGCGGCTCGTCCCCACCCGCGCGGCGAGATCGGAAACGGTGCCAAACGCAAGCAGCGTGGGCTCTTCCAGCACGGCCTGGGCAATGCGACGCTCGGTCGGCGTCAACCGGTCGCCCACCGCAGCAATTAGCTGGCTTGTTTGGGCCGGATTCATGATGTACATTATGTTACATTCTGGTGAATTAGAAATCCAGTTTGTTACATTCGCGGACGGTCGAGCCGCGGCGAGGTGTGCATGGCCCCTGAGTACAACCCTTCAGAAAAAGAACAGGCGTTTCTCGCAGCGGTCGAGAGCCCCCGCTACGACCGACAGATGATCAGCGGCCTGCGGCCGTTCTTCAACGAGAGCGCCCCCGACGACATGAAGGGCTTCTACTCCGAGGCCGAGATCGCCGAGCTTCAGGCGCTCAGCGGCACCGAGCGCGACGTCGAAGCCCGCATGCCGGTGAAGCTCACCCGCCACTACTTCGATTTGGCCAAGAAGAGTCCCTTCCTGCAGCGGCTGGTCAAGGCGAGCCCCGACGAGACGCTCGACCTCCAGGGCTCGGAGGATCCCGGCTACCAGATGGACTACAGCCCGGTCGAGGGGCTGCTGCACAAGTACGAGATGGGGCTGATGTACGTCGTCTCGACCTGCTCGGCGCACTGCCGCTTCTGCTACCGCGAGGAGCTGATCGCGCGCAAGGAGATCGAGCGCAACGACGGGACCGTTGCGAAGAAGGGTCTGGCCCAAATCCCCGAGATCATCGACCACATCAAGAAACACAACAAAATCGTCGAGGCCAACGGCGGGCTGCATCCGGAGACCGGCCGCGAGAAGCTGCGCGAGATCCTGCTCTCCGGCGGCGACCCGATGGTGCTGCCCAACTCCAAGATCGCCGCCTGGTTCGCCGCGCTGGCCGAGGCCGGCGTCGAGTCGATTCGCCTCGGCACGAAGGAAATGGCCTTCTACCCGGAACGCTTCGACGACGCGTTCCTCGCCATGCTCGATCGCTTCCACGAGACGTGGCCGGACGTCGGCTTCCGGCTGATGATCCACTTCAACCACCCGGACGAGTTCCTGCTCAAGGGCGAGGACGGCAAGTACCTCGAGAACCCCAACGGCACGCCCGTGTGGAACGCGGTCACGAAGAAGGCGCTCGACGGCGTGGTCTCCCGGGGCTGGATCAACGTCGAGAACCAGGCGCCGATCATCAACGGCATCAACGACGATCCCGACGCGCTGCGCATCATGCAGCGGGCGCTCTACCGCGCCGGCGTCGGGAACCACTACTTCTTCTGCGGCCGCGACATCGTCGCCTACCGCGCGTTCAACGTCCCGATCGAGCGGGCCTGGCAGATCCTCAACGACTCGCAGAAGGGCCTGTCCGGCGTCGAGACGCACGCGCGCCTGTCGATCACGCACTACAAGGGCAAGACCGAGGTCGCCGCCGTGACCAACGAGCCGATCCCCGGCCTGCCGGGCTCGGAGAACGGCGTGCTGATCTTCAAGATCCTGCGCAACGCCGCGGACGCCCCGGATCGCGGCAAGGTCTGCATCGTCGGCCGCAACCCCGAGGCGATCTGGTTCGACGACTACGAGGATCGCGTGCTCTTCGACGAGGCCGGTCTCTACGACTACGTCCGGAAACACAACCATGCGGTCGAGGCCTCGACCGCCGCGGACTAGACCATGATCGACAAGACCGTCGAGAGCCCTGCCGCCGCGGTCGCCGACATCCCGGACGGCGCCACCGTGATGATCGGCGGGTTCGGCGAGGCGGGCAGCCCGATCGAGCTGATCCACGCGCTGATCGATCAGGGCGCGAGGGACCTGACCGTCGTCAACAACAACACCGGCAGCGGCGAGGTCGGCCTGGCCGCGCTGATCAAGAACGAGCGGGTCTCCAAGATGATCTGCTCCTACCCGCGGACGGCCAACTCGACCGTCTTCCCCGAGCTCTACCGCGCGGGGAAGGTCGAGCTCGAGCTCGTGCCGCAGGGCACGCTCGCCGAGCGCATCCGCGCCGGCGGCGCCGGGATCCCGGCGTTCTACACGCCGACCTCGGTCGGCACACCGCTCGAGGAGGGCAAGGAAAAGCGCGTCTTCGACGGCATCGACTACGTCATGGAACGCGGTCTGGTCGCCGACTTCAGCATCATCAAGTGCCGCTCGGCGGACAAGCATGGGAACCTCGTATTCAACAAGACCGCGCGTAACTTCGCGCCGCTGATGGCGACCGCGGGGCGCATCACGATCGTGCAGGCGGAGAAGATCGTTCCTCTCGGCGGGATCGACCCGGAGTGCGTCGTCACCCCGGGTATCTTCGTCGACCGCGTGGTCGAGGTGTGCGAGCCGCTTCAGGAATCGGCCCTGGTCGCCGAGGGGGCTTCCTACCCATGAGCGAAACGACCAAGGTCGTCGGTTTGACACGCGACGAGATGGCCGAGCGCGCCGCGCGCGACATCCCCGACGGGTCGTACGTCAACCTGGGGATCGGGATCCCCGAGCTGGTGGCGTCGCACGTCCCCGAAGGGCGCGAGTTCATCTACCACACCGAGAACGGGCTGCTCGGGATGGGACCGTCGCCCGAGCCCGGCGGCGGCGAGCCCGAGCTGATCAACGCCGGCAAGAAGCGCGTCACCGCGATCCCCGGCGCGGCCTACTTCCACCACGCCGACAGCTTCACGATGATCCGCGGCGGCCACCTCGATCTCTGCGTCCTGGGCGCCTTGCAGGTGTCGCAGCACGGCGATCTCGCCAACTGGTCCACCGGCGCTCCCGACGCCATCCCGGCGGTCGGCGGCGCGATGGATCTCGTCGCGGGCGTCAAGCAGATCTTCGTCATCACGAAACACGTGACCCGTGACGGAAAGCCGAAACTGGTTCCCGAGTGCACCTACCCGCTCACCGGCCTCGGCATCGTCAACCGGATCTACACCGACCTCGCGGTTGTCGACGTGACCGAAGCGGGATTCCAGCTCGTCGAGCTCCCCCCCGGCGTGAGCTACGACTACGTGGCGGAGAGGACAGGAGCACCGCTGGCGCGGATCGAGGACGACCCGCGGCCGAAAGAGCCATGAGCACGACCCCGAAGAGCGGCACTTCGCGGAGTGCCGAGCTTTACGCCCGCGCGATCAAGACGTTGCCGGGCGGCGTCAGCCGCAACACCGTGCTGCGCAAACCTCACCCCTCCTACGCCGCCCACGCGAGCGGCTGCCGCGTGACCGACATCGAGGGTGTGGAGCGGATCGACTTCGCCAACAACATGGCGTCCTTGATTCACGGGCATGCCGACCCGGACATCGTCGCCGCCGTGACCGAACAGATGCAGCGTGGCTCCGCCTTCACGATGGCGACCGAGATCGAGGTCGAGTACGCCGAGCACCTGTGCAGCCGCTGCGAGAGCCTCGAGCAGCTGCGCTTCGTCAACTCCGGCACCGAGGCGGTGATGGGCATGCTCAAGGCGGCGCGCGCGTTCACCGGGCGGCCGAAGATCGCCAAGGTCGAGGGCGCGTACCACGGTCTCTACGACTTCGCCGAGGTGAGCCAGACCGCCAACCCGTCCAACTGGGGCGATCCCGACGCGCCGTCGAGCGTCCCCGTGGCCTACGGCACTCCCACCAGCGTGCTGGAGAGCGTCATCGTCATCCCGTTCAACAACCCCGAGAAAGCGCTCGCTCTCCTCGACAAGCACAAGGACGAGATCGCCTGCGTGATCCTGGATCCGATGCCGCACCGTGTCGGGCTCGTGCCGGCGGACCCGGCCTACGTCCAGGCGCTGCGCGAGTGGACCGTCGACCATGGCGCGCTGCTCGTCTTCGACGAGGTGATCACGTTTCGCACGGAGTACGGAGGCTTCCAGGAGCGCTACCAGGTGCGACCCGACCTGACCGCGCTGGGTAAGGCCATCGGCGGCGGCTTCCCCGTCGGTGCCATCGCCGGCCGCGCCGAGGTCATGGAGGTCATGAACCCGCTGGCGCCGGACACGCGGTTCCCGCACTCCGGGACGTTCTCCGCCAACCCCGTCACGATGACCGCCGGGCTGACCGCGATGCGCAAGTTCGACCGCGACGCCGTTGAACGGTTGAACAGTCTCTCGCTCCGAGCCGTCGAGGGGATCCGCGCGGCACTCGCCGCCACCGGGGTCCCGGGGTGTGTGACCGGTATCGGATCGTTCTTCCGCCTGCACTTCAAGAACGAGCCCCCTGCAAACCGCCGCGAGGCCTACCGTACGAAAGAAGAAGATCGTTGCCTGGCCGTGATGCTCGACCACCTGTTCGACGCCGGCTTCATGGTGATCAACACCTGCTCCGCGACGCTCTCGACGCCGATGGGCGAGGAAGAGATCGACGCCTTCGTCGCCGCGGTCGGGGACGGCCTCGAGAAGCTGAAGGCTCTCTAGAGCGCGCCGCCGCTGTCGCGTATCCGTGCGGAGCGAGCCTCCCACTTGGCCCGCGCCATCGCGCGCATGTCCTCGACGGAGTCCATCTCGTCGACGATCTCGAGCCCGATCAGGGTCTCCACGACGTCCTCCATGGTGACGACGCCGTCGAGCCCGCCGTACTCGTCGAGGACGATCGCGATGTGCTCCCGCTCGTCGAGCAGGCGCTCGAAAAGCGCCGGCAGACTCAACGTCGCGGGCACCATGAGCGCCGGCCGCGACAGCTCGCGAACCGGCGTCTCGTGCCGGTCGCGCGCCGCCTCGAGCAGCAGCTGGTCCTTGAGCACGTAACCGGTGACGTGATCGGGTGAGCCCTTCCAGAGCGGGATTCGCGAGAAGATCATCGACCGCCGATCGGCGACCGCGTTGCGCACCGTCGTCGCCTCGTCCAGCGAGTGGACCACGGTCCTGGGAGTCATCACGTCGCTCGCGTTCAGCGAACGAAAACGCAGCAGGCCTCTGAGCACGCGAACCTCGGACGCATCGAAGACGCCCTGTTCTGCGCCGAGCCGCGCGAGCGCGGCGAACTCCTCGCGGGACAACCGGTCGGCCTTGTGCCCCCGCTTCATGAACCGCGTCAACATCTCGGAGATCCAGACCAGCGGCAGCAACACGACGATCAGCGGCGGGAGCACGGCGGCGACGAACCCCGTCAGCCGCGACCAGAAGATCGCGCCGAGCGTCTTGGGGATGATCTCCGACAGGAACAGGATCAGCAGCGTCAGCACGGCCGAGGTGACCGCCAGCACGCCCGACCCCCACAGCCGCTGCGCCTCGGCACCGACGCCGGCGGCCCCGACCGTATGGGCGATCGTGTTCAAGCTGAGGATCGCCGCCAGCGGCCGGTCGATGTGCGTCTTCAGCCGGTCGAGCCGCCGGCCGGTCGCCGGCCGCTCGTGCTCCAGCCGGGCGACGTGCGAGGGCGTCACGCTGAGCAGCACGGCCTCGAGGATCGAGCAGAGGAACGAGACGCCCAGCGCGATGGCGATGTAGACGAACAGCAGCGTCATCGCTCGGGATCATAGTCCGAGTCCGCTGCCGTTGTCTTCCGAACGTAGACCCGGGGCAGGCTTCGGCGGTCAGCGACACCGGTGGCGCGGCAGGCCCTTCGTGGACGTCGTCGTAGGTAAAGACCAGGTTGCGACACGGCACCAGGTGAAACGTCTCGACGGGCAGCTCGGCCCGGACGTCCTGCCGAAAGAATTCGACCGGCTCGCGGTGTACCCGATGCCGTGGCTACCGCTAGAGCCCTTCGGCTCCCTCGGGCTCGTGTTCGTGAGCCTGCTGCATGAGATCGGCGGACCGGCCCGAGCGGTGGCACTGCGTGCAGAACGCTTGATCCGGCGTGACGAGCCCGGCGGCTCGCGCCTGCTCGGGATCCTCCATCACCTTGAGACCCTTGTACTCGCTGCCGGGACCGTGACAGTCCTCGCAATCGAGCGGGGGCGTGCGTTTGCCGTGTGCGGTTTCGAGCCACGAGGCGTATTGCACCTTGTGACAGATCTTGCACTTGGCGGGGCCGATGCGTGTGAGGCCGTCCTTCGTGGCGGTGACCGCGACGTGACCGCCGATGTCGACCACGGCGGGGGTCGTCGCCGTGTCGTCGCTCACAGACGGATGCGGTGGAGTAGCTTCCTGTACCGGCCGAACTGCAGGGTCCAGCGGCTTGTCTGCCGCGGGATCCGCCGCCGGCGGTCGAGCTTCGAGTGGCTCCGCCGTGCTTACAGGGGCATTCGGTTTTCCCTTATCTCGTGTCACGCGACTTCGGTTTCCCCTCATACTCGGCTTCCCGTCCAACCGTGTACGCTCTTTTCATAAGGAGCCGTACCAGGCCGGGCGCAGGTGGTCGTCCATCTGGATCGAGCTTCCGTGCAGTGCGCACCGGCACTTTGGCGGCTCTCGAGCTGTCATGGGTCCGATGTCGGAGACTGGCTCTGTCGAAAGTCGGGGGGAGTTCCTTGCCCCGCGGCCGGAGCAACCGCCGGCCCGAAACACCCCAATAAAAAAAGACGGACGCGCCTTCGTGAAGAGTGACGCGCCGCAGGAGGATCGTCATGTTGAACAAGATTGCTTTGATTGGCGGAGGCAACATCGGCGGCCTCCTTGCGGTCGGCATTGCTCAAAGGCGACTCGCCAAGAGCATCGCGTTGGTGGATGTCAAGGGCCCCGATCTCGCCGTGGGCAAGACGTTGGACATCGCGGAAGGCCTGCCGATCATCTCGTCCGACGTGGAGCTGCACGGCTCCAAGGAATACGACGTCATCGACGGGGCCGAAATGGTCATCAACACGGCAGGTGTCCCGCGAACCACGCGTCCCGACGGCACGATCCCCACACGCGAGGAATTGCTGCAGACGAACCTGAAGATCACCGACGCGGTGAGCGAGGGCATCCGGAAGTTCTGTCCGGAGGCGGTGATCATCTCGGTCGCCAACCCGCTGGACGCGATCGTCTACCGACTGCACATGAACTTGAACCCGCCGCGCGAGCGGCTGCTCGGGATGGCCGGCGTCCTCGACTCGGCGCGCTACCGCTACTTCGTGGCGCAAGAGGCCGGTGTCAGTGTGGAGAACGTCGAGGCGCTGGTCATGGGCGGTCACGGTGACGACATGATTCCCATCCGCTCCGCCTGCAGGGTGGCCGGGATGCCCGTCGAGAGGTTCGTGTCGCCGGCGAGGCTGGACGCAATCGAGGCGCGAACGCGCAAGGCCGGAGGCGAGGTCGTCAAGCTGTTGGGCGTCGGTTCGGCCTTCGTGTCCCCGGCTTGGAGTGCGCTGGAGATGGCCGAGGCGATCATCTTCGACAAGAAGAAGATCATGGCGGCGAGCACCTTGCTGCAAGGCGAATACGGGGTCAAGGATCTGTTCATCGGTGTCCCCGTGGTTCTGGGGCGGCGGGGCATGGAGAAGATCATCCAGATGGAGCTGACCGAAGAGGAATCGGTGCAGTTCCGGAAGTCCGTCGAATCCGTACAGAAGACCGCCGATGAGGTGGTCGCGATGGTCGGCACTCCAGCGTAGTGAACCAATCCCCAGGAGGGTGTCTTTGGGTCTAGTCCTCGACCGAGGCATCAGGCGCGCGGCCGAGGGGTGATCGCCAGCCGGGAGCCGTCATGAGGGACGGGCGCAACTCCAGCCAACTCCGATTGCTGGTGGAGCAGCTCAGCCAGCAGTCGATTCTCGCCTGTTATCAGTGCGGGTGCTGTTCTGCGGGCTGTCCGATGGCGCCGTGGATGGACGCGCTCCCCAACCAGTTGATCCGACGACTGCAGCTCGGGCGTCTCGCCACCAACGGACTACGGACGCCGTGGGTCTGCGCCAGTTGCCTCACCTGTGGGGTGCGCTGCCCCAAGGGCATCGACGTGCCGAGGGTCATGGAGGCGTTGCGCACGCTCGAGCTTCGCTCCGGGGAGGATCACGTCGGCCCGTCGGAGCTCGCGCCCGAGCATCTCCGAAGCTTGCCGCAGATCGCGCTGGTGGCTCACATGAGAAAGGCGACGGGATGACGACCGTGGCCTACTACCCCGGTTGCAGCCTCAAGAGCCGCGCGCGGCCCTGCGAGGTGGCCGGCCGCGAGGCCGCCACGGCGCTGGGGATCGAGCTCGTCGAGCTCGAGCGCTGGAACTGCTGCGGGACCGTCTTCTCGATGACCGCCGGCGACCGCATGCATCACATCGCCAGCCTGCGCAACCTGACGCGTGTCCAGGACTCGGGGCACCGGGAGGTGGTCACGATGTGCGCCATGTGCCACAGCAGCCTGCGGCAGGTCAACGAGCTGAGCCGGGAAGACGGCGCGGCCCTCGACACCATGAACCAATTCATGGACCGCGAGAGCGATTACGAGGGCGGCGTCGAGGTGTTGCACTACCTGACCCTGCTCGACCGCCTCGGCAAGGAGGCCCTGGCCGAGAGGGTGGTCCGGCCGCTGACCGGGCTCAGGGTTGCGCCGTACTACGGCTGCACCCTGTTGCGCCCGGCTTGCGGTGCGGTCGATGACGCGGAAGACCCGGATCTGATGGAGCGGCTGCTGGAGGCGCTCGGCGCGGAGGTCGTCCGCGATCCCATGCGGGTCGAGTGTTGCGGCGCCCACCTCGTCGTCGACCGGCCCGAGGCGGTCGCCGTCCGGGTTCGAGCGATCCACGACTCGGCCCGGGCCGGCGGCGCCGACGTGCTGGCGACGATGTGCCCGCTCTGTTTCCACAACCTCGACCGCGGCGACGACGCGGACGGGGACGACCGCCTCGCCGTGCTCTACTTCACACAGCTGGTCGCTCTCGCCGTCGGGGTGCCCCCCGAGCGGTGGCTCGACGGCGGCCACCGCGTCGACCCGCGTCCGCTGCTGCGGTCGCTGGGCCTCGTCGAGGAGGCCTCGCCATGACGGCGCGGGTCGGGGTGTTCGTCTGTCACTGCGGCAAGAACATCGCCCGCACGGTGGACGTCGAAGCCCTCACCCGGGAAGCCGCCGCGCTGCCCGGCGTCGCCTGGGCCGAGGACTACATCTACCTCTGCTCGGATCCGGGCCAGCAGCGTATCGAGGAACGCATCCGCGAGAAGCGGCTGGACGCCGTCGTCGTCGCGGCTTGCTCGCCGACCCTGCACACGACGACCTTCCGGCGCGCCGCCGGCGAGGCCGGCATCAACCCCTACTGCCTCGAGATCTCGAACATCCGCGAGCAGTGCTCGTGGGTGCACGAGGATCGCGAGGCCGCCACGCACAAGGCGGCCGCACTCGTGCGGAGCGGCGTCGAGAAGGCGCGGCTCGCTCGGCCGCTCGAGCCCATCTCCGTCGGCGTCAACCGGACCGCGGTCGTCATCGGCGGCGGCATCGCCGGCATCCAGGCCGCCCTGGACATCGCCGAGGGCGGCCATCCGGTGCACCTCGTCGAGAAAGGTCCCACGATCGGCGGGCGCATGGCCCAGCTCAGCGAGACCTTCCCGACCCTCGACTGCAGCTCCTGCATCCTCACCCCGAAGATGGTCGAGGCCAGCCGCCACCCGAACATCACCCTCCACACACTGTCGGAGGTGGTCGGGCTCGACGGGAGTATCGGTAACTTCCGGGTGCGGGTCCGCCACAACCCGAGATTCGTGACGCCCGACTGCACCGGCTGCGGCGACTGCGTGCCGGTTTGCCCCGAGGTGGGTCCCAACGAGTTCGACCGCGGACTCGGCGCGCGCAAGGCGATCTACCTGCCGTTCCCGCAGGCGGTGCCGTTCTGCTACACGATCGACCGCGAACGCTGCCTCAACAACGGCTCGCTGATCGTGTGCGACAAGTGCCGCAACGCGTGCGAGCCGAACGCGATCGACTTCGACCAGCCGCCGAGCGAGGAGGTCATCGAGGCCGGCGCGATCGTCTGCGCCACCGGCTTCGACACGCTGCCGCTCGCGCACTTCGGCGAGTACGGCCACGACCGCCACCCGGACGTCATCGACAGCTTGATGTTCGAGCGGCTGCTGTCGGCCTCCGGGCCGACGGGCGGCCAGATCCGGCGCCCGTCCGACGGCAAGGTGCCGCGTTCCGTGGCGTTCGTGCAGTGTGCCGGCTCCCGCGACCCCGAGCGGGGCAAGCCCTACTGCTCGAAGATCTGCTGCATGTACACGGCCAAGCAGGCCCTGCTCTACCGCCACGCGATCCCCGACGGCGACGCCTACGTGTTCTACATCGACATCCGCGCCGGCGGCAAAGGCTACGAGGAGTTCGTCGAGCGCGCGCGCGCGGAGGCCGGCATCACCTACATCCGCGGCAAGGTCGCCAAGCTCGTGCCACGCAACGGCGGGATCGAGGTCTGGGGCGTCGACACGCTGCTCGGCGAGCAGCTGCGGGTCCGGGCCGACCTGATCGTGCTCGCCACCGCGCTGCAGCCCGCCGCCGGCACAGGCGAGCTCTTTCAACAGCTGCGCGTCGGCGTCGACATCGACGGCTTCCTCGCCGAGGCTCACCCCAAGCTCAAGCCGGTCGAGAGCCAGACGCGCGGGGTGTTCCTTGCCGGCGTCGCGCAGAGCCCGCGCGACATCGCCGAGACGGCCGCGCACGCGTCCGGCGCCGCGAGCAAGGTGCTGTCCCTGTTCAGCCAGGACGAGCTGGTCCAGGAGCCGACGATCGCGGCCGTGACGGAGGAGCTGTGCCGCGGCTGCGGCTTCTGCGTCAGCGTCTGCCCCTACGACGCGATCGAGCTCCTCGAGGGGACGGCCAAGATCCATGAAACCCTGTGCCGCGGTTGCGGCGCCTGCGCCCCCGCGTGCTTTNNCCGGGACGAGCAGATCCTCGCCCAGATCAGGTCGCTGTCATGTTGAGCCCCACCGACGAACGAGCCCAGGCCGAATTCGAGCCGACGATCGTGGCCTTCCTCTGCAACTGGTGCTCGTACGCCGGTGCCGACCTCGCCGGGACCCAACGCTTGACCTACCCGGCCAACGTGCGGGTGATCCGGGTCATGTGTTCCGGGCGGGTCGACCCGGGCTACGTGTTGCAGTGCCTGCTGCAGGGCGCCGACGGCGTCCTCGTCTCCGGTTGCCACCACGGCGACTGCCATTACGTCTGCGGGAACCGCATCGCCGAGCGGCGCGTCACGGTGATGCGCCGCCTGCTCGAGTTCGTCGGCGTCGAGCCCGGGCGGGTCCGGCTCACCTGGGTCAGCGGCGCGGAGGGGCGCAGGTTCGCCAGGGTGATCGACGATGTCGTGCGGGACATCAAGGCGCTCGGGCCGTTCCACGGTTTCGAGAGGAGGGCCTCATGAGCGTACCGGCGGCTCTCGACCGGCACCTGCGCGACCTGCTCTCTTCGGGCCAGGTTCGCTGCGTGCTCGGACCGGCGGCCGGCTGCGGACCGCGCGGCACGGCGCATCTCGCGCGCACGCCGGAGGCGGTGGATCGGTTCGAGCTGTCCCCGCTCGCCTGCGCCAACGTGCTCGTGCACTTGACCTCGGAGGAGGCCCGCCGGGACGACGCGCGTCGGCCCGTCGCGGTGCTCGCGCGCCCGTGCGAGACGCGCATGCTCAACCAGCTGCTCTCCGAGCGCGCGATCGAGCGCGACGAGCTGCACGTCGTCGGCCTCGGAGGCTGCCGCGGCGTGATCGACTCGCGAAAGCTGCGGGAACGCCTGCCGGAGCTGCGGGGATTCCCGGAAGTCCGCGAGGAGGGGGACACGTTCGTCATCGAGGGGGAGGGCATGGAGCCCGTGAGCGTGCCCCGCAATGAGCTCCTGTTGGATCGATGCAGCGGCTGCGACATCTCCGAGCCCCTGTTCCACGACCACACCTTCCCGCTCGCGGATGCCGCACCGACCTCCGCCGCCGAGGCGGAGTGCGCCCCCGAGCCCTCGGACGAGGGCTGGGACTACTGGGCCGACCAGTTCGAGCGCTGCATCCGCTGCTACGCGTGTCGCGACGCCTGTCCGCTCTGCTACTGCGAGGACTGTGTCCTCGACAGGCTGCGGCCGATGTGGGTTCCGCGCTCGGTGAGCCTCAAGAACAACACCGCGTACCAGCTCATTCGCGTGCTCCATCTCTCGGGGCGCTGCACCGCTTGCGGCGAGTGCGAGCAGGCATGCCCGGTCGACCTGCCGCTCCTGACCCTGGCCCGGAAGATGGAACAGGAGATGCGCGAGCTGTACGGGGCCCGCAGCGGTTTCGACCCGGAAGGCCGGCATCCGATGTCGGTCTTCGATCCGAACGATCCCGAGGGGACCGACTTCGAGGAACAGGGACGATGAAAGCCGTGATCGCCAGAGAGGACGTCGGCCGGCTGCTCGCGATCGCGGCCCGACGGGACGAGCTCCACGTCCCCGTCCTCGACGGCGGCGGCGGGCGCTTCGTACCCCTGAACGCCGAAGATCCAGTGCCGCGCGACGGGCTGATGCTCAATGGCTCGTCGGCCCGGCGTCCCCCCAAGGAAGTGCTGTTCGCCCAGACGGCGCCGCTCTTCGCGTTCGAGTTGCGCCGCGGCGACTTCTCGATCGACGAGCTGCCGCCGGAGGCGGCGACGAAGGTGCTGTTCGGGGTGCGTCCGTGCGACGGTCGCGGCTTCCGTGTGCTCGACTCCCTGCTCCTCGGCAAGTGCGGGACCGACCCCGCCTACGCCTCGGCTCGGCAGGGCAGCGTGCTTGTCGGGATCGGCTGCGGCCGGCCCGGTTCGGATTGCTTCTGTACCAGTGTCGGCGGCGACCCCCACGGGACGGACGGGCTCGACGTGCTCGCGACCGACCTCGGCGACGCACTCCACCTCGAGTCGCTGACCGACGGCGGCGAGGGCTGGCTGCGAGCGATCGCCGCCGCGGTCGACTCGCCGCTCACCCCGGCAAACCCCGAGACCGATCAGCGTTGCCGGGAGGCCCACGAGGAGGCGCGCGGCCGCGTGCCTCGCCATGTCGACCTCGAACCGCTCGACGCGGTGCTCGAGCGCGCCTTCGACGACGAGCTCTGGGACGACCTCGCCGCGGCCTGCATCGGTTGCGGCGCCTGCACCTTCCTGTGTCCGACCTGCCGTTGCTTCGACGTCCAGGACGAGGTCCGGGGCGATCGTGGCCTCCGTGTTCGCGTGTGGGACTCCTGCATGTTCCGCGAGTACACGCAGGAGGCCGGCGGCCACAACCCGCGACCGCGCCGGGGGATGCGCTGGCGCAACCGCTTCTACGACAAGTTCCGCTGGGGTGCCCACGACGGGCAACCGGCCTGCGTCGGATGTGGGCGCTGCATCACCCACTGCCCATCGGGAGTCGACCTGATCGACCTCGTCGAACGGGTCGTCGAGAGCGGAGGTGCGGCATGACGCGGATGGCGAACCCCTACGTTCCGCGCCGGGCCCGGATCGAGTCGATCCGCGACGAGTGCGGCGGCCCGCGGCCGGTGCGCACGTTCCGGCTGGCCTGGGCCGATGAGCCGACCGCTCCGTTCGACTTCTTGCCGGGGCAGTGCGTGGAGCTCAGCGTGATCGGGGTCGGCGAGATCTTCCTCTCGATCGCCTCGGCGGCGGAGGACGGCGACCGGCTCGAGCTGAGCGTGATGCGTGTGGGGCGCGTCACCTCCGCCCTGCATGCCCTCGAGGAGGGGGAGATCGTCGGCCTGCGGGGCCCCTACGGCAACGGTTTCCCGGTCGCCGGCTGGCACGGCTCCAACTTCGTGTTGATCGGGGGCGGGATCGGGCAGGCACCCCTGCGGTCGCTGCTGCACCACGTGCTCGCGCATCGCGACGACTACGGCCGCATCCAGGTGTTCCATGGCGCCCGCTCGCCGGAGGCGATGATCTACCGGGACGAGCTCGAGGCCCAGGCGGCGAGCACGGACCTCGACGTCTACCTCACGATCGACTGGAAGATGGGCGACGACGGACCGCTCGATGAGGACGCCCGCGAAGGCTGGCCACGCGTCGCGCTGGACGACCCCGTAACGACCGAGGTCGCGCCGGGCCAGTTCCGCTTCACCGGATTCGTGCCGCAAGTGGTGGACGCGGTCTCGCCGTCGTGCGGGGACACGATCGCCGTCACCTGCGGTCCTCCCGTCATGATCGGGCTCGCGGTGCAATCCCTGGAGCGTCTGGGCTTCCGACCCGAGCAGATCTACACGACCCTCGAGCGCCGCATGAAGTGCGGTATCGGCCTCTGCGGCCGCTGCAACCTCGGGCCGCAGTTCGTCTGCACCGATGGTCCCGTGTTCTCGCAACAACAGCTCCTCGCGTTACCGGAGGCGTTTGCATGAACGCTCGGGAATACTGGCGTACGCCACTCGACCTCGACCGCTGGCCGGTTCCGCACGGCCGGGTGCGCGTACTCGCCGAGCGCTGCAAGGGCTGCGAGCTGTGCATCGTCTACTGTCCGGTCGAGATGCTCGAGCCGTCCCCCGGCTTCAACCCCAAGGGGTTCCGCTACCCGGTGGTGACGGCCGGCCGCGACGGCGACTGCGTCGCCTGCGGCTACTGCCAGTCCGTGTGTCCCGACTTCGCGATCGTCATCGAGACGGAGGTGGAACCATGACGAGCGGTGTTCTGTCCGGAATCCACTTCATGAGCGGCAACATCGCCTGCGCGGAGGGGGCGATCGCGGCCGGGTGCCGGTTCTTCGCCGGCTACCCGATCACGCCGTCGACCGAGGTCGCCGAGCGCATGTCCGACCGCCTGCCCAAGCTCGGCGGCACCTACATCCAGATGGAGGACGAGATCGCGTCGAGCATCGCGATCGCCGGTGCGTCGTGGGGCGGGGAGAAGGCGATGACCGCGACCTCCGGGCCGGGGTTCAGCCTCATGCAGGAGCACATCGGCTTCGCCTTCATGACCGAAACACCGCTGGTGCTCGTCAACATCCAGCGCGGCGGCCCCTCGACCGGCCTGCCGACCCTCGTCGGCCAGGCGGACATGATGCAGGCACGCTGGGGCAGCCACGGCGACTACGCGATGATCGCGCTCACTCCCGCGTCGCCGCAGGAGCTGTTCGAAATGACCCTTCGTGCGTTCAACCTGGCGGAAACCTTCCGCACGCCGGTGCTCGTGATGTCGGACGAGGTCGTCGGCCACATGGTCGAGCGCGTCGTGATCCCGCCCGCCGACCGGATCGAGCTGGTCGAGCGCCGTCCGCCGACGCGGCCGCCCGGCGAGCAGCCGAGCTACGCGCCGGCGGATGACGGCATTCCCCCGATGGCCTGCGCCGGCCAGGGCTATCACGTCAACGTCACCGGACTGACCCATGACGAGCGCGGCTACCCGGCGATGAATGCCGAGGCTCAGGATCGGCTCGTGCGGCGGCTGGTCCACAAGATCGAGAGTCGCGCCGACGAGCTCGACGACTGCGAAGAGGACGGCGTGGAGGACGCCGGCGTCATCGTCATCGCCTACGGCATCGCCGCGCGGGTCAGCCAGGGAGCCGTCCGCCGCGCCCGCGCGCGCGGCCTCGACGTCGG
>WVWW01000241.1:6704-7492 GCA_011773795.1 Acidobacteriota bacterium | reverse complement strand
ATGAAGGACCACGGCATCTTCAGCCAGGTCAGCGACGAGATCGGCGACATCATCGTCGCCGAGGTCGACGCCGAGCGTATCGCGGAGCTGCTCGAGCCGGACGAGAAGGCGCTCAGGAAGCTGATCGAAAAGAAGGACGGTTGACGGGCCTCAATCCGTCTTCAGGATCTCGTAAGCCCCCAGCGTCAGGAACTCGGCGAGCTCTTCGGAGAAACAGAGCGAGGAGAACAGCTCGGCCGCCTCGGTGTAACGCCCGGCCGCGAACCTCTCCGCGCCGACCTCGCCTGCGATGACGTCCATCTCCTCGTCGATCGTGTGTTGCACGAGCCCGCGATCGACCGGCCGTCCGTCCTCGAGGGTCGCGCCGTGGTGCAGCCACTGCCAGATCTGCGTGCGGGAGATCTCCGCCGTCGCCGCGTCCTCCATCAGGTGGTAGAGCGGCACGCAGCCGACGCCGCGCATCCACGCCTCGAGGTACCGGATGCCGACACGGATGTTGAGCCGCAGGCCCTCCTCCGTCCGCGTACCCTCCGGCACCTGCAGCAGATCCTCGGCGGACACCTCGACGTCCTCGCGCAACCGGTCGAGCTGGTTGTCCGCCTGGACCACCGAGTCGAAGGCCTCGCGCGCGAGCGCGACCAGCCCGGGGTGCGCGACCCAGGTGCCGTCGTGGCCGTCGCCGGCCTCGCGCTGCTTGTCCGCGCGGACCTTGGCGAGGGCGCTCTCGTTGGCCCGAGGATCGCCCTTGATCGGGATCTGCGCGGCCATCCCGCCCATCGCGTGCGCGC
>WVWW01000241.1:0-6655 GCA_011773795.1 Acidobacteriota bacterium | reverse complement strand
GCGTCTTGATGAAGCTGAAGATGTAGTCCCAGCGCCCGCAGTTGAGACCGGCCGAGTGCTCGCGCAGCTCGTAGAGGATCTCGTCCATCTCGAACGCCGCGGGCAGCGTCTCGATCAGCACCGTCGCCCTGATCGTGCCGTTGGGGATCCCCAGTATCTTCTGCGCTTCGACGAACACGTCGTTCCACCAGCGCGCTTCGAGGTGGCTCTCGAGCTTGGGCAAGTAGAAGTAGGGGCCGCTGCCGCGAGCCAGCAGCTCCTTGGCGTTATGAAAGAAGTAGAGACCGAAGTCGAACAAGGAACCCGGGATCTCGCGGCCGTCGACCACGACGTGGGACTCGGGAAGGTGCAACCCGCGAGGACGCACCAGCAGAGTCGCGATCGATTGGTCGAGCTTGTACTCCTTGCCGCGCGCAGGATCGGTGAACTCGATCGTGCGGCGGACGGCGTCGAAGAGGTTCACCTGGCCGGAGACCATGTTCTCCCACGACGGCGCGCTGGAGTCCTCGAAATCCGCCATGAAGCAATCCGCCCCCGAGTTGAGCGCGTTGATGACCATCTTGCGGCTGACCGGACCGGTGATCTCGACGGTGCGTTTCAGCAGATCCGGCGGCTGCGGCGCGACGCGCCAGTCGGAGGCTCGGACGGTCTCCGTCTCGGGGAGGAAGCCGGGGAGCACGCCCGCCGCGAACCGCGCGTGGCGCGCCTCGCGCGCGCGCATCAGCGCGTCGTGCGCCTCCCGCGAGCCGCGCACCAGCGTGGCGAGGAACTCGAGCGCCTCGATCGTGAGGATCTCGTCCTGGCGCTCGACGGCGGGGCCGCTTACCGTGGCCGGGGTCGATTCGGAGGCATCCATGTCGGGATTATGCCCGAAAGCTACTTGATTTGGCGTTTGCCCGACCAGATTAGCGAGCGCGAGGGAACGCGATCGCGGAACCGCTTGATACTCAGCAACCGCAGCAACGCCCGCATCCGGGCCCAGCGTCCACGCCCGTGAAGGTGCTTGATCCCCGCGGTGAGGATCCGATTCGAGGTCTCGTCATAAGGGTAGGCGCCGAGCGGCGCCTCGAGCGCGTTGGCATCGAACGAGACGAAGCGCTGCCGCGACATCTCGCGCAGCCCGGGCGTCCCGTGATTCTGACCGATCCCGCTCATCTTCAGCCCGGACCACGTCGCCGCAGGCTCGCCGAAGGAATACAGCACGTCGTTGATCGTGACGACGCCTGCCTGCAGGCCGACCATCAGCCGCTCGGCGGTCTCCTTGGACTTCGTCCACCCGCTGGAGGACAACGCGTAGTCGCTGTCGTTGGCCAGCATGATGGCACGCTCGAGGCTCTCGACGACGACGATGGGGATCACCGGCCCGAGGACCTCTTCGCGCATCAACGGGCAGTCGTTGGGGGGATCGAGCAGCACGGTCGGCGGGTAGTAATAGCCGGGGCCCTCGATCTTGACGCCGCCGCGCAGCAGCCGGGCGCCGAGGACGACGGCCTGCTCGACGAGGTCCTGGACTCGTTGGCGGCGCTCTTCGGTCTCCATCGGCCCGAGATCGACCCCGGGAGTCTGGGGATCGCCGACGCGGATCTTGTCCACCTCCTCGAGGACGCACTCGACGAAGCGCGAGGCGGCGCGCTCCTCGACGTAGACGCGCTGGATGGAACCGCAGTTCTGCCCGGCGTTGGCCAGCGCGCCCCAGACGATGCCACGTGCGGCGCGTTGCACGTCCGCGTCTCCGGCGACGATCGAGGCGTGGTTGCCGCCGAGCGACAGGACCACGGGCCGCGGCACGCACCCCGCGGTCGTCATCACCGCCTGTCCCGCGCCGAGGCCGCCCGTGACGAAGACCTTGTCGACCTTCTCGTGCGCCACGAGTCGTAACGCCTCGTCCGAGGTTGCCGGGATCACGTTGACCACACCGGCGGGCACACCCGCCTGCGCGCAGAGCTCACCGATGCGCAACGCGGAGAGCGGCGTACGCTCCGAAGGTTTCAGGACCACGGAATTGCCCATGGCAAGTGCGGCGGCCACCTGGATCAGCGGGATGGCGAACGGGATCGGAGACGGGGTGACCAGCGCGATCACTCCGACGGCGTCGTACAGGTAGTGCGCGCGCTTGTGCGCGTAGTAGGGGTGCCGCGGGTCGACGCTGAGCCCGGCGTGGTAGCGCTCCGCGTGACGGATGATGAACTTCAGGTGGTCGAGTGCCGGCAGGATCTCCTGCGACAGCGCCTCGATGCGCGGCTTGCCTTGCTCGCGTGCGATCAGCTCGGCGATCTCCTCGGCGCTTTCCAGGATCAGCCGGGACAGGACACGCAGGTGCCGGCCGCGCTCCTCGAACTCGGTCCCGCGCCACAGGGCGAGACCGCGTACGGCGGCATCCACGGCGCGTTCGACGTCGTCGGTCCCCGCGTGCGCCACGGTGGCGAACGGCTCGCCGGTCGACGGGTCGATCAGCGAGCTCTTCCCTCCGCGGCCGCCCGACGGCTCACCGTCGATGAACGGGAGCAGGGGCACACCGATGCGGATGGGAACGGACTCCCGCGGCACGACCGCGGCCTCGTCACGGTCGACGTTCTCTTCCAATTCGGTCCGAATCACGGGGCCAAATATAGGGCCGCCATTTCTCGGAGGCACGTCGAGCCGGTCAAATTCTCGGTCGACTTTCTTCGCGTTTCGGGGCCTTTTCGCCGTCAGGCCACGGCGTCGACCAGCCCGGCCCGGCGCAGCCGGTCGAAGCCGGCCTCCAGGCCCTCCAGCGTGCGGTGGAAGTCGTCCTCGTCGTGGACGGTCGAGATCGCACCGAGTCCGGTACGTACCGAGACGCCGTGCAGGAGGAACACCGATTTCAGGAGGTCGTCGTCGAGCACCGGATGGGCGCGTCGTGCCATCTCCTCCGGTGAGGCAGGATCGTCGCCGGGCTCGCGCAGGACGTGCAGCATCAGCAGGGAGCTGGACGAACCGACCGGCTCGGGGGTCCCGAGCAGGCTCACCGCAACACCCGCCCGCTCGGCCAGGCCTCGGATCTCCTCGCGCAGCTCGCCTCCGGCGCGCGCGAGCGCCGGGTACAGCGTCGGCTCTTCACGGATCAGGTGCTCGAGCAACGTGACCGTGGCCAGCAAGCCGAGCTCGTGTGCCGAGTAGGTCCCGCCCTCGAATTTCACCCGGTGCTGCTCGCGAGTACACAGTGCGAGGAGATCGCGGCGGCCGGCGACCGCGGCCACGGGCATGCCGCCGCCGAGCACCTTGCCCAGCACGAGCAGGTCGGGCTCGATCCCGTAGAGCTGTGTCAAGTCCCCGGCTCGAAAACGAAAACCCGTGATGATCTCGTCGCAGACGAGCAGCGCGCCGTGGTGCGCCGTCAGGCGGCGAACCTCACGCATGTACTCGGGTGTCGCGGCGATGCCCCCACCCTGCCCCATCACCGGCTCGACGAGCATGCAGGCGATGCGATCGCCGCGGTCGCGAAACACCCGCTGAAGCTCGTCGATGTCGTTGTACCGCGTGAGCAGGATCTCGCCAGGCGTGCTGCTCGACAGTCCCTCGGTTTCGATCCGGTCGTACGCCTCGCCGTGCGGGGAGACCCCCTTGAGCCCGAACGGTTGGCTGCCGTGCCAACCGCCACGCACTTTCAGCACGAGGTCGCGCCCGGTAAAGCCGCGGCAGAGCAGCGACGCGTAGAACGTGCCGAGCGAACCGCTGGTGGTGACGCGCACCGATTCGGTACCCGTGCATTCCACGATGAGCTCCGCGGCACGGGCCTCGAGCTCGTGCAACATCCCGGTCTGCAGGCCGCGACCCTCGTCGAGCGCGCGAGCGAGCGCGTCCCGGATCAACGGCGGGTTGTGGCCCAGCAGGTTCGTGAAGTGGCCCTGCCAGTAGTCGACGAACTCGTGGCCGTCGAGATCGACGACTCGGGCCCCGGAAGCGCGCGACGCGACGGGCATGAACGGCTCCGCCCAGCGCACGGCGTGGCTACAGCCGTCGAGCAGGCTGGCCGCGTGGGCCCGGTGGTGCGCGGCCGAGCGCGGGAACCTACGCTCGTACTCCTCGGCCAGCTGTTCCTTGAACGCCTGAACGGGCATCTCCGCCTCCCGACGGCCGAGCTTAGCAGCCGCGGGCGCGCTTGGCAGCGGGATCAGGCGCGGGGGTCGTGGAGTTGCCGGTAGTGCGTGAGGATGTCGCGGGCGTAGCGGCTACCGTCGAAGGTCCCCGCACGCAGCTGCATGGAGACTCGGCTCGGACCGAAGCAGTACGCGGTGAGGGCGATCTGCTGGTCGCCGAACCGCTCGATCAGCTCCTTGTAGTAGCGCACACCCAGCCGCACGTTCAGGTGCGGCGCGTGGAGGGTCTCCCGCCCGTTCCACTCGACCTCGGTGCGCAGGGCCATGTCCTCGGCGACCCAGGGGCGCAACTGCATCAGACCGACCGCGCCGGCGTGGCTGACGACGCGGCTCTTGAACGAGCTCTCCTTGGCAACGATCGCGGTGACCAGCAGAGGGTCGACCTCTTCAGCGTACGCTTCTTCGACGATCGCTGTCGCAAGAGTCTGATGCCAGCCTTCGGCCGCTGTCGGACGGTGCTGACGCACGACATCGAGGACGGCCGCGAAGGCGAGCTCTCTGCGCACCTGCGCTTGTTGCTGCAACCAGGTTTCGTCGGGGGTTGTCGCGGAGTCGATGGAGTTCCAACCCGCGCCGCCGAGTAGCGCGCTGAGCAGGCCGACGAGAATCAAAACTCGCTTGCCTTTGCGTTGGATCCTGTTTCGCATGATCACCCACCTGCTTTCGCGCCCGGTCCGTCGTCCGGACACCCGGGTAGGAAACGCAAGCACGATGCCAAAACGAGAGGAGTCAAAAGGCCTCTCGTTGCCCGCGATTTCAAAACGGGGGGTCGCGGTTCCGGTGTCCCGTGTCGCGACAAAACGACGCGATCGGTTTTCCCGATACGGACGATCCGGCGTCGACGCCAGTGAATTCCCGCTTTGTCCGGATACGCGACAGCGGGTGTCCACCGAATCGACATGAAGCCTCGAGAGGACCATGCCGCAAACCTAAGCAGGGAGCCGGAAAACGCGCAAGCATGCGGCGCCGGCCAGGCAGGTATGTGCGCTGTCAGCGACCGGATAGTGCGTCCAACGGGTCGCAGCCAGACTCGAACGGTAAGCCGAACCGGGTGAGGCGGTTGGATCGATCCGCGTGACGGTAGGCCCGTCGGCTACGTCGTCTTTTTGCCGACGTTCATGTCGGCGTAAACGCAAACTTTTTTTCGCCTGCGGACCGGTCGTTCGCTTGAAACCGGGTCGCGTGCAAGAGACCCCTTCACATTTCCCGCAGAAGAGGTAAGATCGGCGGGCCAGGAAGAGGGGATGGGCTCAGAACAACCGGGGCCCGGCCGCTCGAGCTATTGAGGGGTACGGCTCGAGACGCAAGGTCGCCCGGTTGTCCTGAGCCTTGTTTTTACCCGCCGGCGCGCTTCGCGTCATGACCCGCACGAATCAGCTCGTCGACGACCCGATCGCGGTGATCACCCTGGATCTCGATCGTGTCTCCCTTGACGGTTCCGCCGGAGCCGCAGACTTGCTTGAGACGTTTGGCGATCGCTTTGAGCTCTTCGTGTTGCAGCGCCAGCCCCCGCACGACCGTCACGCCTTTCCCCTTGCGACCTTTCGTTTCGCGACACACTCTCACCGGCCCGCTCGGAGCGGCGGCGGCTTTCGAACAGGCGCAGGCATCCTCGGGGTGCCCGCAACGAGGGCAGGTCTTGCGTTTGTGCGACGAGAACACGGTCCCGCGTGGCGGTCGATCGAAACCCATGTCAGCTCGCTCCGAGGCGTTTTTCGTACCACGCGACGTCCCAGTAACGATCGAATTTCCGGCCGACCTCGCTGAGCACCCCGACGCGCCGGAAACCGAGCTTGCCGTGGAGCGCCTCGGATGCGTCGTTGGGCAAGGCCACTCCGGCGTAAGCTCGGTGCACGCCGGCGCGTTCGAGGGCCTCGACCAACGTCGCCATCAAGCGCTGTCCGAGCCCGCGCGCGACGGCATCGGGGTCCAGATAAACGGTCGTCTCGACCGAGATGTCATACGCCGCGCGCTCCTTGAACGGCGTGCTGCAGGCGAAACCGAGCACCTCGCCGCCTCCGGACGCCACGTATAGCTGGAACCTCCCGGCGGTGGAAAACTGCTCGAACCAGGCTCGGCGGCGCTCCGCGCCGGGTGGCTCGAGGTCGAACGTGACATGGGTGGTCGCGACGTAATGGTCGTAGATCCTGGAAATCGCATCGAGGTCGGAGGCCTGCCCGTGACGGATCGACGGGGCGCTCATGGGATCGGATCTTTCCCGCGCAACATCCCCGCCATGGTATCGCAGATGGCATGATGCACTCATGGCCGCGATCACCAGTCTGATCCTGACCGCCATCACGGAGCGGATGAGCAAACTCCGGTTCCCGACGCTGTTCACGGTTCTGGCGGTGGTCTTCGTGATCGATCTCCTGATCCCCGACTTCATCCCGTTCGTGGACGAGGTGTTGCTGGGGTTGGCCACGCTGATCGTGGCTAGCCTGACGCGATCTCGTGAGGAAACGGTCGAATGAGCCGCCCCAACGTGGTGCGGAGAATGTGCTTGTCGAGCGCGTTGGTCGCGTTGATGGGTC
>WVWW01000128.1:3270-8926 GCA_011773795.1 Acidobacteriota bacterium | reverse complement strand
CCCTGGTTCCGGCACCAGATCTACTCGCCGGGCTTTTATACCGGCTACGGGGTCAAGACGTTGCCCGGCGCCCGCGAGGCGATCGAGCTGGAGCGTTGGGACGAGGCGGCACGGGAGATCGAGAACGTCTCCGAGGTGATCGCCGGGGTCGCGGACAGGATCGAGCGGATCACCGCTCGCATCCGTCGCACGGAGCGGGACGATGGTTGACGGGAGGCTTCGGATCGCGTTGATCCACGAGGTGTTTTTTGGAGATGGCGCGACGGAACGGCTCGACGCCGCGCTCGCGGAGGCCCGCAGTGAAGGGGCCGAGCTCGCCATCCTGCCCGAGCTCCCGCTCGACCCGTGGATCCCGGCAACACGTGAGGTTCGCGACGAGGATGCCGAGCCGCGGGACGGTCCGCACCGACGCGCGTTGTGCGGTGCGGCGGTGCGCGCCGGGATCGGTGTGCTCGGTGGCGTGATCGTGGCCGAGAACGGCGCGCGTCGGAATCGCGCCTTGCTCATCGACGCGCAAGGTGCGGTCGTTTCGCGATACGACAAGCTGCACATCCCGCTCGAACCCGGATTCTGGGAGCGCGACCACTACGAGCCCGGCGAGGCTCTCACGCCTCCGTGCGATTGTTTCGGGCTTCGTATCGGCTTGCAGATCTGCTCGGACGTGCAGCGTCCGCAGTCATCGACCGCGCTCGCCGCGATGGGCGCCGAGGTTCTGTTCGCTCCGCGCGCGACGCCGCCCGGGAGCTACGATCGGTGGGTGACGGTGCTGCGTGCGGCGGCGATCGCGACCGCCTGCTATGTCGTGTCGACCAACCGTCCCCGCGAGGAACATGGCGTGGCGATCGGCGGGCCGTCGGTGGTCATCGCACCGGACGGCACGGTGATCATCGAGACTGAACAGCCGGTGACCCAGGCGACGCTCGAACGGGCAGCCGTGACGGCGGCGCGCGCAGATTATCCCGGGTACCTGGACGTGCGCGCGGATCTCTACGGCAAGATCTGGAGCTCGTTATCGCCGTGAGCTCCCGCCGGCGACGGATCCTCGGCGTCGCGCTGGGAGCCGCCGTTCTCCTGCTGGGCTTCCTCTTGTATCGCGATGGGCGTCACGGCCGCCGGGTCTCCGCGCACCGGATGACCAACCACGACGTCGATTTCGACTTCGGTGCTCCTCCCTGCTCGCCCGCGCCCCGGCCGGGCAACGAGCTACGCGTCGCCTACCTGGGTGTCGGCGGGCTGCTGGTCGAGTGGCGAGGGTCCGTGTTGGTCGCCGCTCCCTACTTCACGAGACAGGGGCTGATCGAGACGATCTTCGGTGCGCTGCGCGTGGATTCGGAAGCGATCGCGCGGGGCCTGGCGCCTCTCGACGCCGCACGCTGGGACGTCGTGCTCAGTGGTCACTCCCACTACGACCACCTCGCGGACCTCCCCGAGGTGATGACGCGGCACGCGCCGGCCGCCCGGCTGTGGACGAATGCCAGCGGCGCACGGATGCTCGCCCCCTTCCCCGCTCTCACATCCAGAATCCATGCTGTCGAGCCCAGCCTGGGATCGTGGGTCCGGCCACTGCGCGACGGGGTGCCCCTGCCCTTCCGCTTCATGCCGCTTCCCTCGGACCACGCGCCGCACCTTTACGGCCTGCGCTATGCCCACGGGACGGTCGAGGAATCGTGGGATACCTGGGACGGCAAAACGGTGCGCTCGATGCTGGACGGGCTCACGGTGAACTTCCTGATCGACCTGCTGGACGGTGAAGAGATCGCGTTTCGGATGTTCTACCAGGGCTCGGCCAGCCCCTCGGGGGTCGGCCACCCGCCGACGGACGAGATCGAGCGGCGCGGGGTCGACCTCGCGATCCTGTGCGCGCCGCCCTACTGGCAAGTCGAAGATTACCCCGAGGGCGTCCTCGCGGCGACACGGGCCGGGTACGTGTTGGCGATCCACTACGAAGACTTCCTGCAACCGGCGGATCGACCGCTGAGATTCGTGCGCTCGTTGACCGACACCCGTGTCGATCGATTGCTGGAACGCATCGAGGGTGCGATACCGGAGCGTGGCGCGGTCGTGCCCGCGACACCGGTCTGTGGTCCCAGCGCCGAGCGCTGGTCCATGCCGTTGCCGGGCGAGTGGCTCGGTTTCGATTTGCCGAACGACGCTGTGCTAACCTCGTCAACGCCATGAGCACGCGCAAGAAAGAGCAGCGTCAGATCTACAAGATCATCTTCATGAATCAGGGCAAGGTGTGCGAGATCTACGCCGCCGGCGTCTCGCACGGCGGGATGTTCGGCTTCGTCGAGGTCGAGGAGATCCTGTTCGGCGAGAAGACCCAGGTCGTCGTCGACCCGTCGGAAGAGAGCCTCAAGCTCGAGTTCGACGGCGTGAAGCGGACCTTCATCCCGATGCATTCCGTGATCCGCATCGACGAGGTCGAGAAGGAAGGCACGGCGCGGATCACGGGCGAGATCAAGGAGTCCACCGGAAACGTGGCCAGCTTCCCGGTGCCGGTGTTCACCCCCAAGGGCGACAGCAAGAACTAGCGGTCTAGGAACCGCGCTCGAAGACCGGAGCCTTGACCCTGGGAAGCACCAGGGCGTCGTTGAAATCCGGGAACAACTGGTCGATGTGCTGCGGCGTGAGCTGCGGCCCGTCGACGAAGGTCCAGTTCTTTCCCTGGTCGGCCGACACCGCGATCATGAAGGTGTCCTGGATCTGGCGGCCGCCGGGCGCCTTGACCGTGCGGGTCGCACGCACGACGGCGTGGATCTCGCTGCCCGCCTGCACCGGGTCGGAAACCGAGACGATCTCGGTCCCCAAGACGGCCATGCCTCGCTCCTCGAGCCCGGCCAGGTTCTTCGACAGCATGTCGCGCATCGCATCGGGCCCGCCGACCTGCTTGATCAGCCCCGGGTAGGTGCCGGCGAGGATCGCCGCGGTGTCCCCGGCGACGACTGCTTGCTGGGCCCGGTCGAAGGCGGTGCGGAGGTTGGCGAGGGGATCGTCGTCGGCATGAACCCACGCGACCGCGAACAGAACGACGGCAAAAACAAGGACTCTCTTCATGATTCCTCTCGTCGGGGATAGGCATCCACTCTATCCGACCCACCCGGGTACGCGCCAACTAGGGCGTGATCCAGGGCCGTCCTTGACGGTAGACCTCCAAACGCCGCCGCAGGGTCTCGACCTTTCGCGTGTCGCCGAGATCCGCCGCCAGCTGCGCGGCAAGCGTTGCGGTCTCGACGGCCGCATCGAAATCGCCGGCGGACGCGAATGCCGCGGCGAGCGTGTCGAGTGTGTTCGGGTCACGGCGCCCGGTGAGCTGGACCGCGCGCTGCGCCAGCTCGACCGCCTCCGCCGGCCTGCGTGCCGTCGCGTCTTCGGTGGTCGCCAGCAGCCAGGCCGCCTGGCTGAGCGCGGCCACCGACGTGGGCTCGAGGGTCACCGCCTCGCGGAAATGGCGGATCGCCTCCGACGCGCGACCGCCCTGGCGGTACGCCAGGCCCAGGTGGAAGTGGGTGTCGGCCCGGTCGGGCCGGATGTCCGCGCAGCGTTTCAGGTTCTCGATCGCCTCGGCACCGCGCCCGCGACTCAGCAACAGACGCCCCAGGTTGAAATACGCCTCGGGGCTCTGTGGCGCGATGTCCCGCGCACGGGTGAAGTGGTGTTCTGCGCGTTCCCAGTCACGCTTGTAGATCAGCTCGATGCCCAGGTTGTTATGCACCGTGGTCGCGTTGGGCGCGATCGTCAGCGCGTGTTCGAACAGCGCGATCGAGTCCTGCCAGTAGCCCGCCTGTCTCCGCGTCTGGAGGGCGCAGGCGGCAACGACCACCAGTGCAATCACCGCGACCGCGATCTTGAAAGACTTGGTGTTCGCGAACTTCGCACCCGCCGCGGCGACAGCCCACGCGACGATCACGAAGAGGCCCGTCAGGGGCAAGTAAGTGTAACGGTCGGCCATCGATTGCCAGCCGACCTGGACCAGCCCGATGACGGGGACGAGCATCCCGAGGAACCACAGCCAGCCGGTCATCGCCCAGCGTCGCTTCGCCAGCAGGACGAATCCCGCTGTGACCACGATCAGCCCGGCCACCGCGGCGAGAGCCTGAGCGGCGGACCAACCCGGCGTCCCCTCGAGGGCGGGGTAGGTGTAGAAGATCGAGAGCTCCTGCGGCCAGATCGTCTTGGCGATGTAGCGCCAGTAGGAGACCGCGGCGTTGGCGATGCGGGTCGCCAGCGGCAGCGCCTCGACGCCGCTGATCGTGCCCGCCGACTTCTGGGCCATCACCGTCAGCACACTGGAAATCGCGGACAGCGCCAGCAGCGGCAGCTTCTCGCGCAAGCGTTGCCAGACAACGCTCCTGTCGCGCAGATCCGGCAAACGATTCAACGGCCAGTAGTCCAGCAGCAGCAGCACGAACGGCAGCGTCACCAGCATCGGCTTGCTGGCGAGGCTCGCGCCGAACAGGATCATCAGGAGCGCGTAGCGGCGCGTCCCGCCATGCCGGGTCCAGGCCGTGTAGGCGCCGATCGCGAGCAGACCGAACAGCGTGCTCAACACGTCCTTGCGCTCGGAGATCCAGGCGACCGACTCGACGTGCAGCGGGTGCACGGCGAACAACGCGGCGACCCACGCGCTGCGCCAGCGGGACCCGGTGAGACTCCGCAACACGCCGAACAGGATCGCGGCGTTCAGCACGTGCAGGATCAGGTTGGTCCGATGGTGACCTGAAGCGTCGTCGCCGAACAACCGGTAGTCCAGCATGTGCGACCACCAGGTCAGCGGGTGCCAGTTGGCCTTCTCGAACGTGGTCCAGGCCCAGGCCAGCGCGGCCGGGGTCGGGCCGTCGTGGATGTGCGTGTTGTCGACGACGTAGCCGTAGTCGTCGAGCCGGAGGAAGGGGGCGTCCAGGACGGGGACGAACGCCGCCACGGTGACCGCCGCGAGGGCGAGAACGATCAGCAGGTCCCGCCCCGCAGGCTTCTTCATCGGGGTCGACTTTATACCGGCTAGGTGGCCGAGGCGTCGAAGATCGCCTGGATCGACCCGTCCAGCATCGCGTTGAACTCGTCGTCGGTCTGGTTGGCGGACAGCCCCTCGGCGAGCGCGCGCGAGAAGCTGGCCACCATGCGGTTGTTGCGGGCCAGGCGCGCGTTCGCCTCCTCGCGGCTGTAGCCGCCGGACAGCGCGACGACGCGAACGACGTTCGCGTGATCGATACAGGGCGCGTAGAGGTTGTCCTGCTCCGGTAGCGTTAGCTTGAGCATGACGTTCTCGCCGTCGCCGAGGCCGTCGAGCTGCTGCAGGATGCGCTCGAGCAGGAGGTCCTCCGCGCCGGCCTTGTCGGGACAGTGGATGTCGACCTCGGGCTCGATGATCGGCACGAGCCCGGCGGCGACGATCTCGCGGCCGATCTCGAACTGCTGGTCGACGACCGCCGAGACGCCGGCCGGGTCGGCCTCCTTGATGACCGAGCGCATCTTCGTGCCGAAGATGTCGTTGGCCCTGGCCTTGTCGAGCAGCTCGCCCAGGTTGGGGATCGGCTTCATCACCTGGGCGCCGTCGCTCACGTCGGCCAGCCCCTTGTCGACCTTGAGGAACGGGACGACGTTCTTGACCTGCCAGAGGTACTCGGAGGTCGGCCGGCCCTCGATCTGGCCGTCG
>WVWW01000128.1:2906-3217 GCA_011773795.1 Acidobacteriota bacterium | reverse complement strand
ATGCGCGCGCGCATCTGGTGCACCAGCGCGAACATCTCGTCGTCGTTCGACCAGGCGTCCTCGGAGATGCCGTAGAGGCCGAGCGCCTTGGGCGTGCTGCCGCCGCTCTGGTCGAGCGCGGCGATGAACCCGGGCGTGTTCCTGACCTTGTCGAGTTGTGCTTCGAAACTGCTCACCTTCGATCCTCTTTTCTTGTTGGAAAACCGGCGCCATCGTAGCACCGGTTCGCGACTGCTACCCTGTCCGTATCACCCCGGAGGAAAAATCGTGAGCACCCAGTCAGAGCGCGTCGTGCTGGCCTACAGCGGCGG
>WVWW01000128.1:0-2782 GCA_011773795.1 Acidobacteriota bacterium | reverse complement strand
AAGAATTCGTCACCGACTACATCTTCCCCGCGTTCAAGGCCAACGCCATGTACGAGGGCTGCTACCTGCTGGGCACGGCGCTGGCCCGCCCGCTGATCGCCAAGCGGCAGATCGAGATCGCCCACGAGGAGCGGGCGCCGTACGTGTCCCACGGCGCCACGGGCAAGGGCAACGACCAGGTGCGTTTCGAGCTCGCGTACTACGCCCTCGACCCGACGATCCGGGTCATCTCGCCCTGGAAGGACCGGGAATTCCTGGAGCGCTTCCGCGGCCGCCCGGAGCTGCTGGCCTACGCCGAGGAGCACGGCATCCCCGTGACGGCCTCTCGCGCCAAGCCCTACAGCGAGGACGACAACCTGCTGCACATCAGCCACGAGTCGGGGATCCTCGAAGACCCGGCCCTCGAGCCGGACGAGGAGATCTTCTCGCGCACGGTCGCCCCGGAAGACGCGCCCGACCGGTCGACGCGGATCCGGATCGACTTCCGCGACGGGTTGCCCTCGCGTGTGGAGAACCTGGACGACGGCACGATGAAGGAGGGTCCGCTGGAGCTGTTCACCTACCTCAACGAGCTGGGCAGCGAGAACGGCATCGGCCGGCTCGACCTCGTGGAGAACCGCTTCGTCGGCATGAAGTCGCGCGGGATCTACGAGACGCCCGGCGGCACGATCCTGCACATCGCCCACCGCGACATCGAGGGCATCGCGATGGACCGCGAGGTGCGGCGGCTGCGCGACATGCTCTCGGCCAAGCTCAGCGAGTTCATCTACAACGGGTTCTGGTTCAGCCCGGAGATGGACTTCCTGATGGCCGCGATCGACAAGAGCCAGGAGGTCATCGACGGCAGCGTGAAGCTCAAGCTGTACAAGGGCAACGTCACCGTGCTCGGCCGCGAGTCGAGCAGCTCGCTGTACGACCGCGAGCTGTCGAGCATGGACATCGAGGGCGGCTTCGACCAGAAGGACTCGGAGGGCTTCATCAAGATCAACGCGATCCGCTTGATGGCGCACAACGCGATCATGAACAAGAAGAAGCATCACTGGGGTGTCGAATGAAACTCTGGGACAAGGGATACCCGCTGGATCCGGCGATCGAGGCGTACACGGCCGGCGACGACGTCGATCTCGACCGCGCCCTCGTGAGTTACGACTGCACCGCCTCCGCAACGCACGCCCGGGTTCTCGAGAAGGCGGGCGTCCTTACCGCGGAGGAAACCGCGCGCATCGTCGAGACGCTCGCCGAGCTGAAGAGCGAGGCCGACCGCGGCGAGTTCACGATCCGGCCCGAGGAGGAGGACGGGCACACGGCGCTCGAGAACCGGCTGGTGGCCAAGCTCGGGGACGTCGGCAAGAAGATCCACACCGCCCGCTCGCGGAACGATCAGGTCGTCACGGCGTTACGGCTCTACATGAAGGAAAGGATGTCCGACGTCGGCTCCGGGATCGACCGGCTCGTCGCGGGCCTGCGGGAGCTCGTCGACGAGCAGGGCTCGGTCGAGCTACCGGGTTACACGCACACGCGCCGGGCGATGCCCTCGTCGATCGGCCTGTGGCTGGGTTCGTTCATCGAGAGCCTGGACGATACGAAGAGCACGATCAAAGCGGCGCGCAACCTGATCGACCAGAGCCCGCTGGGAACGGGCGCCGGTTACGGGATCCCGGTTCTCGAGATCGATCGTGAGTTCGCGGCGCGCGATCTCGGCTTCGCCCGCGTCCAGGTCAATCCGCTGTACGTCCAGAACAGTCGCCCCAAGTTCGAGGCGATCGCGGTCTCGGCGCTGGTCGACGTGATGGCCGATCTGAACAAGCTCGCGACGGACCTGATCCTGTTCACGGCGGAGGAGTTCGGTTTCCTGTCGCTGTCGCGCCAGGTCTGCACCGGCAGCTCGATCATGCCGCAGAAGCTGAATCCCGATGTGCTGGAGATCCTGCGCGCGCGGTACCACGAGGTGCTCGCCCACGAGTTCCAGATTCGCTCCATCGCGGGCAACCTGATCTCCGGGTATCACCGCGACTTCCAGTGCACCAAGCAACCGTTGATGCGAAGCTTCGAGACGACGCTGAATTCGCTCGACGTGCTGTGCGTGGTCGTTCGCGCCCTGACCGTCGACCGCGAGGCCTGCGAGAAGGCCTGCTCCGGCGACGTCCACGCCACGGGGCGCGTCTACCAATTGGTTCGCGAGGGCGTTCCGTTCCGGGATGCTTACAGGAAGGTCGCGGCGGAGCTGTTCAAGGACCCGCCTTCTTCGTGAAGGTGATGAAGTAGTTCTCGGCGAAGGCCGGGATCTCGATCTCTTCGAGGAACGCGAATCCCGCGGCCTCGATCTCGGCCCGTGTGTCGGTCTTGCCGGCACGGACGTGATCGAGCACCCACTCGCGCGATTCGCCCGGAATCCGCTCGAAATCGATCACGACCAACCGGCCGCCCTCGGCGAGGGCGCGACGGATCGAGGCCAGCATCGGCTCGACCGCCTCCAGGTGGTGGTAGGTGTCGCAGAGGAAGACGAGGTCCACCGATTCCGGCGGCAAACCGATGGAATCGACCCGGCCGAGGACGGCCGTCACGTTGTCCAGCCCGGCCTCGACGTGGGTGCGCTGGATGTGCTGGAGGAAGGCCGGCGAGATCTCGACGGCGTGCACCCAGCCGCTCTTGCCGACGGCCTCGGCGAACAGCCGCGTGTACAGGCCGGTGCCGGCACCGACGTCGGCGACGCGGTCCCCTGCCGCGATCCGGGTCGCGCGCAGGACGTCCATCCGGGCTTCGAACACCTCGCGGCTCTCGC
>WVWW01000316.1:10294-12192 GCA_011773795.1 Acidobacteriota bacterium | reverse complement strand
GCGGTGAACATCGAGGCGAGCAACCCGATGGTCAGCGTGACGGCGAAGCCCTTCACCGGGCCGGTGCCGTAGGAGAACAGGAAGAACGCCGCGACGAGCGTGGTGACGTTGCAGTCGAGGATCGTGGACAGGGCCTTACCGAAGCCTTGTTCGACGGCCGAGCCGATCGTCTTACCCTGGATCAGTTCCTCGCGAATGCGCTCGAAGATCAGCACGTTGCTGTCGACGGCCATGCCGATCGTCAGGATCAGGCCGGCGATTCCCGGCAACGTCAACGTCGCGCGAGCGCCGGAGAAGAGCCACGGCAGCGCCGCGAGGACACCGAAGACGAGCAGGATGTTGAGGCCCAGGGCGACGACGGCGTTGATCCCCGACATGCGGTAGTAGACGAGCATGAACAGCATCACGCCGAGGAAGCTCGCCAACATCGCGGTCACGCCGGACCGGATCGAGTCGCGCCCCAGCGACGGGCCGACGGCCCATTCTTCCTCGATGCTGATTTTCGCGGGGATCGCACCGCTGCGCAGGCTCAACACGAGCTCGTCCGCGCTGTCGATCGTAAACCCGCCGCGGATGATGCCCGAGTTGCGGATGACCGATTCGATGACGGGCGCGGAGATCACCTTGTTGTCGAGCACGATCGCCATGATCTTGCCCACGTTGGCTTGCGTGGCGGCCTCGAACCGGCTGGCCGCTTCAGGGTGCAGTTCGAACGCGACGACGGCCTCTTGCCACTCGTCGGCACTGCGGTAAACATTGCGCAGGTCGCTGCCCGAGACCGTCGTGATTCGTTTCAGCGGCCACCAGACCTGGCCCACGGTCCCGTCGGCATTGAGGACTTCCTGGGGGAATAGCTCCGTATCGACCGGAATCGTACCGCCGAACAACGCGGCGACCGCTTCCTGCGTCGGTTGCGGGATGTAGCTGGCCTGGCCCGGCGGGTAGGTCATGGGCTTCCACAGGAGCTCCGCCTGTCTCTTCAGGATGTCGCGGTATCGATCGGAGTCCTCGACGCCGGGCAACTGCACGAGGATCCGATCGCCGTCGCGACCCTGTTTGGCGATGATCGGTTCCGCAACGCCGAGCGCGTCGATCCGGTTACGCATGGTCTCGATCGACGAGGTCACCGAGTTCCGTTCGATCTCCGCGCGATAGGCCGCGGGCATCGTGAAGCGCCACAGACCGGGCGACACTCGCTGGATGTCCCACGGGCCGAACCAATCCTCGACCAGTTCCCGGATCTCCGTCTCCCGAGCGGGATCGGTGTCCCGGAGCTCGATGGTCCCGGCGGAAACGTCGGGTACCGGGTTACCCACGNNACCGGGTTACCCACGAGGTTCCGGTCGGCCAGCGTCTGGCCGAAGCTCGTCACGCGGGCGTCCATTTCGTACTTGACCGCCGACGCCGTATCCACCTTGTAGAGGATGTGCAGCCCGCCCTGGAGGTCCAGGCCGAGGTCGATCTTTTCCTCCGGGGGGTAGCCGGCGAAGGCCGCGACGCCGATGACGGCGGCAATCAGGATGAACTTCCACAAAAGCGAGTTGCCGCTCATTCGGTTGGGCTCTGCAGCGCCTCGATGGCGAACTTGGAGATGTCGATCTTGACCTGGTCGGCGATGCGCAGCTGGATCACGTTGTCGCTGACGCCGACGACGGTGCCGTGGATGCCCCCGTTGGTGATCACCTTGTCCCCCGCCTTGAGACCGTTCCGCATCTCCTGCTGGCTCTTCTGTTTCTTGCGCGCCGGCGCGATCAACAGGAAGTAGAACACGGCGAACATCAGGATCAACGGGACCAGGCTCATCAGGCTGGACCCGCCTTCCCCGGACGGCGCCATGGCAAGTAGCTGATTCATTGGACGTTTTTCCCCAAAAACAAAAAGTGGATTGTTACCGATGG
>WVWW01000316.1:0-10222 GCA_011773795.1 Acidobacteriota bacterium | reverse complement strand
CCGCCGCGGAGGGGACCCCGGCGGCGAGCAGTTGGGCCCGATTGGCGGCCTTGAGGTCGAGTCCGCTTGCCTCGAGGTCGAGGCCGGAGGCCCGGGCGACCCGGTCTGCGACGTCGGGTGCGACGGGATAGCAGCAGGGCCCGATCGAGGGCCCGATCGCCGCGATCAGCTCCTCCGCCGCGCGGCCCTGGCCGGTCAAGGTCTCGACCGTTCGGGCCACGATGCGGCTCGCCGTCCCACGCCAACCGGCGTGGACTGCGGAGACGATCTCGCCGTCGCGCGTGGCCAGCAAGATCGGCACGCAGTCCGCGGTGCGGACCGCCAGATGGCGATCCTCGAGCCGCTCGGCGCGCTCCCAGATCGCGTCGGCCTCGACGCCCTCGGGCCCGATTTCCGTGGCGCGCACGACCGTGGAGCCGTGCACCTGACGGATTCGGCACTCGCTTCCGTAAGCGGACCAGGCCGCGTGTTCGGCGTGATGACGGCGAAGGCCGAATGCATGACGGAGTCCGCCGACGTCCAGAGCGGCGCATCTCGCGAACGAGCCGCCACGATCGATGGACCAGGGAGCGGCCAAGATGGCTCGCTACATCGCCTCGGCCAGGCTCTTCATCTGGGCGGCGTCCGGTGCGTCCGGAGCATGCTGGACGTAGGCCAGCAGACCCGCCTTGGCACCCGCGCGATCTCCGGTCCCGAGCAGCGCGAGGCCGAGCTCCTTGTGCGCTTGCGCGTAGTCGGGCTTGACCTGGATCGCCTTGCGGAACGCCTCGATCGCCTTCTGCACCTCCTCGGGGGAGCGATCGGCACGGTTCATGATCAACGCCCCGATGTTGAAGAACACGCGGTGGGCGCCTTCGGGGTCCAGGGCGCCGACACGCTCGTAGGCCGCTTCGGACTTCGCCGACTCGCCTTTCGACGCGTAGAGATCGCCGAGCCGGGCCCAGGCATCCGCGTTGATGTCGGACAGACCCACGAGCCGCTCGTAAGCCGCGATGGCTCCGTCGGTATCGCCCTGCTGGTCGGCCACGTAGCCCATCTGCTCGATCACCTGGAGATTGTCCGGCGCGATCGCCTGCGCCTCCTCGAGCACCGCCTTCGCCGCCTCGAAGTCCCCGCGCGAAACGTGCGAGCTGTAGATCACCAACCGCGGGCTGACCGACTGCGGCGCCAACTCCACCGCCTTGCTGGCCTGGACGACCGCCTCGTCATGCCGTTCGAGCTGGTACAGCACCTTGGCGAACGTCTCGCGGCGTTCCAGGTCGTCGGGTTTCTTCTCCACCGCTTCCTCGAAGAACGGAACCGCCTCACTGAGGTCGCCGTCCTGCGCGAGCGAGAGCGCCTCGGCCCACGGATCGCGTTGCGGCTGCTCGGCCTCCGTGCCGCCTTCCTCGGCCGCCTTGGCGGCGGCCTCGGCCTGGGCCTCTGCCTGCGCCGCGGCCATCAACTCGGCCTCGGGCGCGAGCGTGATGTTGACCTCGCCCACGCCGAGCGGGCGGNNCGAGCGGGCGGATGTAGATCTCGGGGATGTTTTGCCCGTACTCGAGCTGCTTGGTGATCGGATCGCCCACCAGCACTCGGTTGACCGTGCGGCTCTCGAGGAACACCTCGACCGGCAGGAGCCCCTCCGCTTCGATCTTGATGTCGAAATTGTCGCCCTTGTCCGAGAAGAGGTTCGCGAAGAACCGGCCCTTCTTGTTGGTCTTGGCGGTCACCGGCGCCTTGTTGGCCGAATCGGCGGGGATGAACGTGACGATCGCACCCTGGACCGGGTTGCCTTCGCTGTCGACCACGACTCCCCGGGCCTCGCGCGGGCCTGCCGTCGCGAAGATCGGCGAAGGCGTCGCGACGAGAAGAATCGAGACCAGGAACATCGAACCGGCGAGTTTCTTTTTGAGCTTCATGGAACGCCGTCCTTCAACGTTACGGGTTGGACCACCCGGCAAAACCAGGATATCGGAAAACCGGGACGACCGAAAATCGGAAGTTATAATCGCTCTTTTCCCGCGCTCCTTTGAGGGGGTCCGATGCCCGGAAACGAACCTCGAACGATTTCCGATTCGCTGGTCGAGATGACCGAGATCGTCCTGCCCGAGGACGCCAACTCGCACGGCTCGATCTTCGGCGGCAGGGTCCTCGCCCTGCTCGACAAGTGCGCGTCGATCGTCGCGATGCGCCACGCACACTCGCTCGTGCTGACGGCGAGCGTCGACTCGGTTGCCTTCGTCAACGCCGTGAGGATCGGCGACATCCTGATCCTCAAAGGCCGCCTCAACGCGGTGTTCGGCTCGTCGATGGAGGTCGAGGTACAGGTCTTCTCGGAGGACCCGTTGACCTCGAATCGGAACATCACGACCCGGGCCTTCGTGACGATGGTCGCGGTCGACGAAAACGGCAGGCCGCACGCCGCCCCACGCCTGACGATCTCCGACGGCGAGGAGCGTGAGCGCGCGGNNACGAGCCGCCCGCCTGGCGTTGCGCGCGGCGATCCCGCGGAGCTAGCGAACCTCGATCTTCAGGTCGAGCGGTCTTTCCGACGTCTCGATCGACGCGCGCAGCGCGGCAGCGGTGCGGTCGTCAACGCTCACCACTCGGCCGGGTCTCGGATTCTCGACGTGCTGTGCCAGGATCTCCGCCGCGGCGCCCCAGGGCGTCGGATTCCCCGGCGGACCGAGCCGCTCGAGCAAACCCGGGCCGACACGCCGCCGGGCCAGCTCGCAGAGACCGAGACGCGTCCACCCGCCGACGCGGAGGTAGCGCCGGTCGAACCGCAGAGCTTCGCGCAAACGGTTCGCGACCAGCTCCCGTTCCGCACGGTCGGCCGGCTCGAGGAAGTCGATCAGGATCGTGCCCGCGATGTCGCGCAGGCGAATCTCGGCGGCGATCCGTTGCGCGGCCTCGGTATTGATCGCCGCGGTCTCGAGGCGCCGGGCGCCCCTCGCGCGCACCGCGGCGGCGTTGACATCGATGGCCCACAGCGCCTCCGTCGATTCGATCGCCAGGGTCGCTCCGGAGCCGAGTCGCACGTGCGAATCCAGCGCCCGCCGACTCGTCTTCCACAGCCCCGAGGCGTGGATCAACGCCGCCGGCCCGTCGTGCCGGTCGACACGGGTGCGCGTCCCGATCGTCAGGCCGGCCGCGGCGACATCCGCGTCGGTCTCGACCACCACGCGTTGGAGCCCCCTGCCGGCGTAGTCCCGGATCAGGCGCTCGATCAGCGCGGGTCCCGGATCGAGGCATTCCGGTGGCCGCCTTTCGCGGGCCGCCGCGGCGAGCCTCTCGGACTGCCGCACGAGCGTCTCGTGCTCCTCCTCCAGGGCTCGTTCGTCCACGCCCGCGGCCGCCGTGCGCAACAGGACCCGGCCTCCCGAGCGACGGGCCCAGTCGGCCAGCCGGTCCCGCTCGGCACGCTCCTCGATCCGGCGCGAGACCGCCACCCCCTGACCTTGCGGGCGGACGCTCATGAACGTGCCGGTGAGCTCCGGTTTCGCGCTGACCCGCGCACGCTTGTCGCCGAAGGCTTCGCGGCGCACCTGCACGACGAGCGGTTCGCCGGGCCGCAAGGCGGCCAGCTTGTGCGCGGGAGTGCCCTCGCCCGGGAGGTCGTCGCCCTCGAGGTAGGCCTCGCAGCCGCCCGCCAGCGAGACGAACGCCGCTTCCAGTTGGGTCACGACACGGCGCACCTTGGCGAGATGGATCGAGCCGATCGCGGCCGTCCGCTTCGCGGGCCATTCATGATGGATCTCGACGATGCGGCCGTCTTCGGCTGCGGCCGCCCAGAGCTGTCCGCCCAGACGGCTAAACCAGAGTTCGCTGACCATCGCTCGCGGCCGCCGCGAGGATCGGGTTGACCCGGCGACCGTTCCACTCCACCAGCAGGTCCTCGCGGACGACGCTCAAACCCTCGAGCGCTTCGCCGAGCAGCCCGTTCAGCGCCTCGCCCGGACGCACCGACGCCCCGTCGTGGTGGATCGCCAGCGTAAAGCGCATCGAACCGTCGTCGCCGGTTTCCACCGTCTCCAACTCGCGTTTCAGGTCGAACTTCTTGACCTTGCCGTTCTTGCCGGCGCGTTCGACGGTCATCGGAACGGGTGTCCTCCAGCGCTCGACACCACGCTGCAGCTTGACGGGATCGATGCGGTTCACGCGATACCGCGCGGCGCGGATCGTGTCGCCGAGCTTCGGCGTGTCGCGGCGCAGGGCACGCACCGTCACGAAGGCCAACCCGGACGGGAGCATCGATTGCACCCGCTGCCGAAGCTCCTCCGCATCGATGCGCTCCCAGGACTCGAAGTCCATGTACTCGCCCTCGGAGGTCAGGCCGACCGATAACGCCGGTCCGAAGGAGACCTTCGGTTTGGGGTTGAACCCGCGCGAGTAGACGAGGTCGACACCGGCGCGACGCAGCGCGCGCAGCAGCATGCGCACCAGATCGAGATGGCCGAGGAATCTCAGCCGCCCGCGCTTCTCGAAGCGGGCCCGGTAGCGGTAGCGCGGGCGATCATCGATCTCCGGGATCGATCCCTCGACCGGAGCGTGCGGCGCCAGGGCCGTCGGACGCCCCGGGCCCGGTGCCGCCGGGGTCGACAGGATCGGCAGATCCGAGTCGAGCGGGCGACCGGTCGTCTCCGCGACCACGCCCTTGACGCAATCGCGTGCAAACGGGGCGCACCCGTGACAGTCCTTCGGGCCGCAAACGGACAGCGTCGCCTCGGCGAGGGCGCGCTTGAGCTCGATGGCCAGCCACTTGCGGTTGACCCGGGAGTGCACGACGTGCCACGGCAACCGACCCTGCGGATCGAAGTCGGTGTAGGCGTAGAAGTCGGGATCGATCCCCTGCTCCTCGAAGGCCTTCCTCCAGGCTGACAGATTGAAGTGCTCGCCCCAGCCGTCGAACCTGGCGCCGTTGCGCCAGGCCAGCTCGAGCACGTTACCGAGCGCTCGATCGCCACGCGAAAACACACCCTCGAGATAGCTCGTCTCGCACTCGTGGTGCTTGAAGCGCACCCCGCGTCGGACTCGCCCGGCGATGCGCTCCTGCTTGCGGTAGAGGTTGTCGATGCGGTCCATCCCGACCCACTGGAACGGCGTCTCCGGCTTGGGGATGAACGACGAGGCCGACAGCGTGACGTAGGGTCGCCGCGTCTTCCCGCGAACCTGTTTGCCGATGTCGGCGATCTTGTGCGCCAGGTCGACCAGGCCGTCGACGTCGGCATCGGTCTCGGTCGGCAGCCCGATCATGAAGTAGAGCTTGACGTGATCCCAGCCGGCCTCGAACGCCAGCCGGCAGGCGGTCAGGATCTGCTCCTCGTCCAGGTTCTTGTTGATCACGTTGCGCATCCGCTGCGTGCCTGCTTCCGGCGCGATCGTGAAGCCGGATTTGCGCACGCGCCGAACCTGCTTCGAAAGTTCCGGCGTGATCGTCGAGGCGTGCATGCTGGACAACGAGATCGAGACGTTCTCCGGCTCGAAGCGATCCATCAGGTCGAACATCACCGGGTGGATCGCGCCGTACTCCCCGGTGTTCAGCGAGGACAGCGAGAACTCGTCGTAGCCGGTCGCGCGCACGGAGCGGATCACCGTGTCGCGGATCTGGTTGGGGTCCCGTTCCCGCGTCGGCCGGTAGACGTAACCGGCCTGGCAGAACCGGCACCCCACCGGGCAGCCGCGCATGATCTCGACCGAGACCCGGTCGTGAACGATCTCGCCGTGAGGCACGATGATCCGATCGGGGAACGGGTAGTCGTCGAGATCCATCAGGATGCGACGCTGCACCGGGAACGGCGCATGCCCCCTGTCGACCGGGATCAGCAGGCCGCTCGCCTCGTCCTTTTCGAGGCCGTACAGCGCCGGCGCGTAGAGACCCTCGATTTGTGCGGCGTCCCGAATCCGTGCGTCGCGCGTCGCGCCCTCGGCCTTCAGTCGTTTGAGCCGGTCGAGGAACTCGGGGATCATCTCCTCGCCGTCTCCGACGAAGACGAGGTCGACGAAATCCGCCAGGGGCTCGACGTTGAACACCACGGGGCCGCCGACGACGATCAGCGGATCGGTCTCGCCGCGATCGGCGGACCGCAGCGGAATCCCGGCCAGATCGAGCATCTCCAGGACGTTGGTGAACGTCATCTCGTACTGCAGCGAGAAGCCGACCACGTCGAAATCGCGGAGCGGCCGGCCGCTCTCCAGGCTGCAGAGCGGGAGATCGTGATCCCGGAGCTCCTGCGCCATGTCGGGCCACGGGCAGAACACGCGCTCGGCCGCGGTGTCGCCGCGGTCATTGAGCAGCGAGTAGAGGATCCGGTAACCCAGGTGCGACATCCCGATCTCGTAGACATCCGGGAAACCCAGCGCGAACGTCAGATCGACGGACGCCGGGTCCTTCACGACCTCGTTCCACTCCCCGCCGATGTACCGCGACGGGCGCAGTACACGGGTCAGGATCCCGCCCCAGACGGGGTCGTCGAATCGGTCGTGAGAAAGAGATGCCATGCGGGCTCCGACGGACCGAAAAATGTTAGCAGAAGGTGGGTTACGGGGACGGCGGGGCCTAGTTGACGAAGCGCCTCGAACGGACGTTGACGATCAGTCCGATGCCGCAAACAGCGGCGATCAGGGCGGACCCGCCATAGGAAACGAACGGAAGCGGGACGCCGATCGTCGGGAAACGGCCGAGCACCACGCCCACGTTGATGGCCATCTGCCCGGCCAGCCACGCACCGATCAGGAGACAGAGATACGTGCCCAGCCGGTCCTGTGCGGAGCGCGCCGCGGCCATCCCGCGGCGGAACACGTAGTAGAAGAGTCCGAGGATCGTCAGCACGCCGGCGAAGCCGAACTCCTCCGCGAAAACCGCCATCACGAAGTCGGTGTGTTGAGCGGGCAGGAAGTTGAGTTGGTTCTGGGTGCCCTTGAAGAGCCCTTTTCCGGTGATCCCCCCCGAGCCGATCGCGATGCGCGATTGCCGCGATTGATACCCCACGCCGCTCGGATCCCGATCGGGGTCGAACACGCTCAGGATGCGTTCCTTCTGGTAGTCCTTGAGCTCCGGCCAGGCGACGGGGATGAGCAGCAAAGCGATCAGCAGCGCGACGAGGATCCACTTCCAGCGCACACCGCCGATGATCAGCGCGGCGAGAACGATCGGCACGAACGTCACTGCCGTGCCCATGTCCGGCTGTATCGAGATCAGAGCCACGGGCGCCCCCGCCAACACACCCATTTCGATGAGCTGGCGCAACCCGAGGGTGCCGCGCACACGACGCGCGAGGTACACGGCCAGCACGAGACAGGTCGTCAGCTTGGCCATCTCCGAAGGTTGCCCCAGGCGGATCGACCCGATCGCCAGCCAGCTCCTGTTGCCTCCCACTTCATGCCCGATGAACAGGACCGCCACAAGGGCCAGCATCACGACGCCGTGCAGCAGCAACGAGATCTCGGCCCACACGCGATAGTCGATGAGCACGATCACCGTCGCCGCGACGAGCGCCAGGCCGAGGTAGACGACCTGGCTGCGCCAGATGCCCGCCTGCCAATTCCCCGCCGTGGCGGATGCAATGGAAAAGATCCCGATCGCCACGAGGACGCCCGTGGCCGCAAGCGTGGGCCAGTCGAGGCTATCGAGGAGTCGCGAGCGATGCACGCCGTCCTCCCCTGCTCGCGTCGGCGATCTGTGCGGCGCCCTCGTCGGGCTCGGATTCGGCTTCCGCGTCCTCCTGGAAATAGACGTCGAGCACCTTGCGGACGATCGGCGCGGCCGTGACGCCGCCGTGACCGCCATGCTCGACGATGATCGCGAAGGCGATGGTCGGGTTCTCCGCCGGCGCGTAGCCGGCGAACCAGGCGTGGTCACGGATCGCCTTATCCAGGTCCTCGGAGTCGACACCGGCCGAGCTGGCGACGAGTTGCGCCGTCCCGGTCTTGCCGGCAGCGGAGTAGGCGCCGAGCGTCGCCTCGCGCCCGGTCCCCTCATCAACGGCCTGCTTGAGCGCGTCTCGAACGATGCGCAGGGTTGTGTCGGACACCGGGAGGCGTCCGGATTCCGGCGGCGGGCCGTCGATCAGCCGTGGCGGGATCGGCGCCGTCCCGCGCGCGACGCTGGCCATCATGGTGGCCAGCTGCACGGGCGTCGACGCCAGGAAGCCCTGGCCTATCGACACCGAGATGGTGTCTCCCGGGTACCAGATCTCGCGCAGTGTCCGTCGTTTCCAGTCCCGCGACGGAAGGATGCCGGGTTCCTCCCCCGGAACGTCGATCCCCGTCAGGCGTCCGATCCCGAGTATCTTCCCGTACTCGTGGATCTTGTCGATGCCGAGTTCTTTGCCCAGATCGTAAAAATAAACGTTGCACGAGTGGGCCAGCGCCTTACGCATGTCGACCCAACCGTGTCCACCGCGCTTCCAGCACAGACGACGGCGCTTGTAATACGACTTGCCACCGTTACAGAAGACGCGATCGGACGGATCCACGGTTCCGGTCTCCAGGCCGGCGATGGCCATCACGACCTTGAAGGTCGATCCGGGCGCGTAGAAGCTGGCGATCGCGCGGTCGTGCAACGGTCGCCGCGGGTCCTCGATGATCGACTTCCAGGTCTCGGTCGTGAAGCCGTCGGCGAACAGGTTGGGATCGAACGACGGCGTGCTCACGAGGGCGAGCACCCCGCCGGTTTCGACATCCATGAAGATCGCCCCGCCGGCCTCCTCGCGGAAGCCCTCGTAGAGCGCTCGCTGCATCCCCATGTCCAGCGTGACGCGTAGCGGCCGGCCGTGGTTCGGCTCCGTCTCGATCCGCGCATCACCGATCTGGCGACCGAGGGAATTGACCGAAACGAGCTGCCACCCGCGATCGCCGCGCAAGCGGCCGTCAAACCTACGCTCGACACCTGACTTGCCGACGATATCTCCGGTGAGCAGTTTTTCGGAGCTGGACAGCTCGGTTTCGTTCACCTGCGCGACGTAACCGATCGCGTGGGCCACCATCTCGCCCTCGGGGTAGTGGCGGCGCGCCGTCTCACGCACACTGACGGAGGGAAACAGCTCGCGCCGGGCTTCGATATGGGCGAGCTCGACCAGACTGACGTCTTCTTTCAGTTTGAATTGCTCGAACAGCGGGCGACCGGTCATGGCGCCGAGCCGTTCCTCCAGCTCTTCCAGCGGGATCGACAGGATCGGGGCGAGGCGCTCGAGCTGGGCTTCGAGATCGTGCCTGTCCTCTCGCGTCATCCACAATGTCAGGGCCGGTCGCGTGGAGGCGACGACGGTTTCCGAACGGTCGTAGATCTCCCCGCGTGTGGGTGAGATCTCGACGCGGCGCATGCGGTTGTTCTCCGCGAGGATCGCGTATTCCTCTCCGTGGACACCCTGGAGGTACCAGAAGTTCAGGGCGAAAGCGGCGAGGATGACGGCACAGGCGACGTGGATCGTCAGGATCCGCCGCTCCAGCCGGCGGCCGATCAGGTAGTCCTTGAGTTCCCAGCGCTCGCGATAGTCCATCAGCGAAACCGTCCACGCTCGCGGCGGCCGCGAAACCGATCGATCGCCCCGAACACGACCAGCGCCAGTCCCCCCGTCGTCACCGCCCGGATGAGCATCTCCGCCCAGCCCGGCCCCTGGTCCAGGTCCATCAGCCGGCGCAAGCCGTTGTCCAGGATGCCCTCTGCAAGGGTAAACGCAAAGGCGACCAGGAAGCGGCCCGCGAAACGGTTGAGATCGAAACGACCGCCCAGACCGCCGAGGGCCCAGCCGAGGAAGGTTCGCTTGAAGCCGGTGATCCCGAACGTGGCGAGTCGGAACCACGCGTCGTGCGCCAACCCGACCGAAAACCCGACGAGCATGGCGGAGCGCTGCGTCCCGTGGATCCCGTACCAGACCACCGGTAGCAGCGTCAGGTCGACGTAACGGGCGAACCCTCCCGAGAGCTTGCCCAGCATGGTCTGCAGGAACAGGGCGGCCGCGACGGCCAGCAGGAAGTTCAGCGCCTTCACGATGCCGGCTCCCGTAGTCCCGGGGGCATGAGGTACGGACCACCCTCGGGTTCGAGCAACACCAAAACTTCCTCGACCTCGCGGTAGTCGATCTCCGGGACGAGCTCGATCTCGCGGCTGCCGTCCGGCTTCTCCTCGATCGAGCTCACGCGCCCGATGCCGAAACCGCGGGGGAAGATCCCGACCGCACCCGACGCGACCGTGCGATCCCCGTAGACCACATCCTCGAGCCGCGAGACGAACACGAAC
>WVWW01000217.1:18623-22375 GCA_011773795.1 Acidobacteriota bacterium | reverse complement strand
CTGCCATTTCGGCCGGGATCCACTTGCCCTCGACGCGGCTGAAATCCATCTCCTCGGTCGGCTGACCGGGGATCTCGACACGGACCCGGGCCCGGTCACCCTCGGACGACAGCAGCGTGGCCTCGGCCTCGGCCAGGTCCAGCCCGGGCATCGAACCGGTCGGCGAGAGCGCCGCGAGCGCTTCGAAACCGTCGAACAGATCGCCGCCGGTCTTGGTCAGGAAACGCTCGACGTCGAGTTTTTTCATGCGGTCGAGATCCGCGAGATCGCTCTGCACCACGATCTCGAGGATGTCGACGACCGCGTTCCAGGCCTCTTCCGCTTCTTTGCGGTCGTCCATCTGGGCGGCCAGCATCGGATGGTCGAGGATGAAGTCGCGTTTCTCGTCCAGCACCCGCGTGGCCTTCTCGACGACTTCGAAGGTGCGGTTCCACAGCTCGGCATCCATCGTGCCGGCGAAGCCGTGAACCAACTCCGTGATGTCGTCCTGGTAGCTTGCCGGGAGGGCGTGCCAGACGACCTGCGGCCGGCCGTCGGCCAGACCCTCGGTGACCAGCCGGACCGCCCCATCGGCGGTGTCGGCCACCGGGGCCGGCTTGCTCTTGGAGCAGCCTGTGAAAAAGGCTCCCAAAACAAGCAATCCGAGACACAAGCCCGCGACGTGTCGTTTCATCGTTTCAGCTCCCCGATTGGATCCGGAACCTCTTTTAGGGCGAATCTAGGTCCCGTGAGCCGGGGAGGCCAGCGGCGGGCTCAGGCCCGGGTGGGCCGGGCCAGGAGGATGTCCTGGTAGCTGAGGTAGTCCTCCCGGCCGCACCAGGAACCGTAGCGGATCGGCTTGTCGATGGTGAGGTCCCGGTCCTCCAGTACCTCGATCATGGCCATCTCGTCGAAGGCGACCGCGGCCTCCGGGACGCTGGTCCGGTGGACCGCCGTGTGCTCGACGACGTAGTCGAAGGTCAGCGTGCTCTTGTCGTCCTTGATCAGCGCCCGCGATTCGTCGTTGAGCAGGAAGCAGGTGATCAGGCAGCGTCCGGTCGGCCGCATCACGCGGACGATCTCGTCGACGTAGTGTTCCATGTCGGCGCGCAACATGTGGGTGAAGACGGAGGTCAGGAAGACGAAATCGAACGAATCGTCGTCGTACGGGAACCGGTACTCGCCGGGTTGGTGCTGTCCCTTGGGGTTGTACTTCTTGTTGTAGACATCGGCGACCTGGAACCGGAAGTTGGGGTAGCGTGGCGTCACGTTCTTCCGGCACCACCGGATCCCCGGCGTCTGAATATCGAACCCGTCGTAGGAACCCGACGCGTTCAGATGCAGCGTCAAAGGAACGGCCATGCGTCCGCATCCGCAACCGATGTCCAGCACGCTCTCGTGGGGCTGCAGCCGAGCGAGGTCCGTGAAGTAGGGGAAGAACTCCTCGCCGATCGCGGCGAAGTCTCCACCGCCGACGGCGCGCACGAGCTTGCGCGGCGGCAGCGGCACATCGGTATTGGGTGACGGTTTACGGAACAGACGCGACAGCATGAAGACCCCTCTGGCAAAGGCAGTTTGGGACAGGTCGGCAAACCGAGTCAAGCTGCGGCACAAAGGCCGAGCAGCCTGTTAAGATAGACCTCCGAGGGCTTCCAGGTGAGTCGGATCTCATTGCTCTTGCTCGCGCTGATCCTCGTTGCCGGCAGCGTGGGGTTCGCATCCCCGTCGGCGCCGGACACCGAAGACGGCACGCTCGTCGTCAGGGCCATCCTGGTCGGAGCGGACCTGTCGCTGACCCCGGTTCCGAAGCAGGGTTTCTCGATCGTCACGGAAGGCGCCGCGCCCCGCTCTGCGATGACGAACTTCCAAGGCGAGATCCGCATCTCACTTCCCGCGGGTTCGTACCGCATTCGCATCGATTCGCCTGTGGAGTTTGAAGGCAGGCGCTACTCCTGGGATGTAGCCTTCGATATCCGGGCGGCATCCGAAACGGAGCTGGATCTCTCGAACGACGTCGCAACGATCGAGACCCTCGGCGAACCGGATGGCGGCGAGGTTGACGAGGGTGCTCTCTACAGGAGGTACAAGTCCGGTGTGTTCAAGATCATCTCGGACGGGGGGCACGGCAGCGGTTTCCTGATCGACGAGGAAGGTCTGATCCTGACGAATCACCACGTCATCCGGGATGCCGAGTACCTGGCCGCCAAGGTCGACGAGGAACACAAGTACTCCGTCGTCCTGCTTGCCGAGGATTCGACGAACGATCTCGCCGTGCTGCGCATCCACCCCGATACAGTGCAGGGTCTTCCCGTCCTACCGCTGGCACGGGACAGCGTCGATGAGCCCGCCACTGCCGTCGGCGACGACGTCCTCGCGATCGGTAGCCCGCTCATGACCGAGACGATCCTTACTTCGGGAATGATCAGCAAGGTCGAGGACACGTCGATCTTCAGCGATATCAACATCAACCCCGGCAATTCGGGAGGGCCGGCGCTGAACGATAGCGGCGAGGTCGTTGGCATCAACACGTTCGGACTGGGTGGGACGAGCGGTCCCGGACTATCGGGGATCACGCGGATCTACGTGGCGGCCGCCGTGATTCAGGACGCCCGCGACCGTTTGCCATCCTCCACAACGCCATCGCTGCAAGCGCTGCTCATGGAGTCCTCCTACCGTTTCCCACCGGACGTGGTTCGGGATCTGGCGCTGGCTCGTCGCCCCAGGCCGAAGGACTACAACATCGAAGCGGGCAAGATCGACGTGCAGATCTTCACGCCCGTGTTGATGGCGTCCAACGTGATCCGAGCCGAGCGCGAGGCACTCGAGGGACGCAAGAAGCGCCGCAAGAAGAAGGACCGCACGGCCGAGGAAGACTACCAACCGGGGTCCCGGTTCTACGAATGGACGAAATCCGCAGAGAACTTCCGGCCTGTGGTGCGGATCCGCGCCTATCCCGAGATCAAGATGAAAGCCGGTTCTGCTTGGAAGGTCGCACTCGTGGGCGGCCGCGCGTCCTACCGCTTCAAGACCGACTTCCAGCGCATGGTCCTGCTGAGAAACGGTGAGCCGGTCGAGCCGGTGCACCCGGGCCGCATCAAGGAAGTCGTTCACGTGGATGCCGGAGCCGTGATGAAGGACGTTGGCTACTTCGGTTATTACGAGTACCTACCCGAGGCCTTCGAACCGGGCGCCAGGCTGACGCTGAGAATATGGGAACAGGACAATCCCGAGCCGACCGTGCGGGAGATCACGCACGAGATGATGGTCCGTGTCTGGCAGGACTTTGCGCCGTACCGAGAGAGCGCTTCCCCCGCCGTCGACGAAGACCCGGGCGAACCCCAACGATAGAATTGAAGGGATGAGATTCGCCCCGGCTCTGCTTGCAGGTCTACTCCTGACACCCCCAGGCGCCGAGACACCCTGGGTCGAACGGGTCGGCGAACACCTGAAGGCCGGTCGCGAAAGCGCGGGCGTCGGCGAGTTGGAGCGTCGAGAGGAGCTCGACGCGATCGCGCTCGAATACGCCCGCGAGGTCGCCGCACGGCCGCACGCCGAACGGCTGATCCAGGAGCATTCGATCAGCGAGTATATCGATCGGGCCGACCTCGGCCCCTACCACCTGGCCAAGATGCACCTCGACATGGGGCGCGGCTTCCGGGACTACGGCGAAAAATTCGGCCGCTCCTGGAAGCAGTACCGGCAGGCGTGGGAGAGCGCGATGGACCCCCGCTTCGACGCCGTCGGGTACGCAACGGCGCGCGGGTCCGACGACT
>WVWW01000217.1:0-18601 GCA_011773795.1 Acidobacteriota bacterium | reverse complement strand
CCGCACGATCGAGGGGGTCAACGAGGTGCGCGAGGAGCGCGGGCTCGAACCGCTGCAGTACCACGAGCAGCTGACCGCGGCGGCACGCGACTACAGCGAGAAGATGGCGCGGCTCAACTTCTTCTCGCACACCGGAGCCGACGGGTCGCAGCTCGAGGACCGCGCGAGGTCCTTCGGCCTGGGCTACCGGTCGATCGCCGAGAACCTGCACGCCAGCCGCGGCCACGATGATCCCGCACGGGTCGCCGTCGCCGGCTGGATGACCAGCCGGGGCCATCGCAAGAACATCCTCAACGGGGAGTTCACGCACACCGGCGTCGGCGTGGCGGTGACCGAGGACGGGCAGACGTACTTCACGCAACTGTTCATGTTGCCGAAGTCCGGACGGTGAGCGCCGCGCGGGTTCGCGGCCGCTACGCGCCGAGTCCGACCGGCGAGCTGCACCTCGGCAACGCATCGACGGCGCTGCTGGCCTGGCTCTCGATCCGTGCGCGCGGCGGGACCTTCGTCATGCGTGTCGAGGACCTCGATCGACAGCGCTCGCGCGACGAGCTCGCCGAGCAATGCCTGCAGGACCTCGAATGGCTGGGTCTCGATTGGGACGAAGGGCCGGATCTCGGAGGCCCTTGCGCCCCCTACTCCCAGTGGGAGCGTCGCGGCGACTACGTGCGAGCTTTCGAACGCTTGAAGGGTGAGAGTCGCCTGTACCCCTGTTTCTGTTCCCGCCGCGACATCGCCAACGCGCCGAGCGCGCCGCAGGATCCCGGGGAGATGCGACGCTACCCCGGCACCTGCCGGGCGATCGCCCACGAAGAGGCCATGGCGAGGGTCGAACGCAACGACCGCCACGCCTGGCGTTTCCGGGTCGACGGCGAGGTCTCTCCGGCGTTTGACGATCTCGTCCGGCGACGCTGGGGGCAGGGCCGCTCCGCGCCCGGTGATTTCGTCGTCTACCGCGCCGACGGGGTGCCCGCGTATCAACTCGCAGTCGTTGTCGACGATGCCGCGATGGCCATCGACGAGGTCGTACGTGGGGACGATCTCCTGTCGTCCACACCCGCGCAGCTCCTGCTGTACGACGCTCTCGGGCTCGATGCTCCGCTATTCGGCCACGTGCCGCTGCTGCTCGGAACCGATGGAGCGCGCCTCTCCAAACGGCACCGCGGGATCACCCTTCGCGAGCTTCGGGAAGCCGGACACGGCCCGGAAGCCGTCGTCGGCCGGTTGGCGAAGCTCCTGGGTTTGCGACCGGATGCCGGGCCGGTCACGGCGCGCGATCTGGTGCCGGGATTCGACCTCGCCTCCGTTGCACCGGCGGAACGGGGTCATGTCGTCGATCCGGCGGCCTGGTAGCATGGTTCCCTGAACCGTCCGAGACCTTTCAAAGGAGAGCCTCATGTCCAGAGCGGCGCGTGCCGGGTTTGTCCTCCTGTTGTTCATCGGCCTTGCGGTGCCTCTCGGCGCGCAGGACAACGCCGCCGACTGGCTGAAGAAGATGGCCGAACGCGCGGCGGCCGGTCATTACAAGTTCCGCTTCAATGCGGACGTGGCGATGACCCAGGAAGGGGTGCAGGGCGGTGTCAAGATCGACGGCTCGATGAACTACGTCACGGCCAAACGATTCAGGGCCGGGTTCAATGTCGACATGGACATGGGCGGCATGGCCATGGCGATGGCGATGAAGACGGTCTCCGACGGCACGACCTTCTGGATCGAGATCGATTCGCCGATGCTCGGCGGGAAGCAGGTGATGAGCGGCACCACCGAGCAATTCGAAAAGCTGGCCGAGATGAGCGGTGCCGATCTCAGCGGTTTGGGCGGCATGGGGCAGGATCCGATCGAGCAGATCAGCGCTCTCGTCGAAGCGTTCGATCTGACGGTCCAGGGTGTCGAGGACGGGCGGGTCACGCTGCACGCGACGATCACGCCCGAGCAACTCGCCGCTTCTGCGCAGATGGCGGCTCTCGGAGAAGCCATCGACTCCCTGACCCTCGTGCTCGACGCGAAGGACGGTCTTCCGATCCGGCTCACGGTGGCCGGCGAGCAGCCGATCATGACCATCGACTTTGTCGACTACGAGTTCTTCGGGGCCGACGAGGTCCGCGACACGGACTACACGTACACGCCGCCCGAGGGGGTGACCGTCACCGACATCGGGTCGATGCTCGGAAGCTAGACCGGTGATCGTCCGTCCGTTCCGAGGGCTGCGCCCGCGTAACGATCTGGCCGACAGTATCGCAAGCCCGCCCTACGACGTCCTCAGCTCGGAAGAGGCGCGGCAGCTGGCGCGCGGCAACCCGAACAGCTTTCTCCACGTGATCAAGCCCGAGATCGACCTGGACCCGCGAACCGATCCCTACGACGACCGTGTCTACTCCACCGGGGCCGGCAACCTGCGGGCGATGATCGACGACGGCCGCATGGTGCGCGACGAGGCTCCGGCCTACTACATTTATCGCCTCGTCATGGACGACCGGACACAGACCGGAGTCGTGGGCGCGGCGGCCGTGCGGGACTACCTCGACGGCCGCATCAAGAAACACGAGTTCACGCGGCCCGACAAGGAGAAGGACCGCATCCGTCTGAACGACGCCCTCGATGCCACGCCGGGCCCGATCTTCCTTACTTACCGGTCGATCCCCGAACTGAACGCCCTGGTCAACGGTCAGATCGACCGCACGCCGGATGTCGACTTCGTCGCGCCCGACGGTGTGCAGCACACGCTTTGGAAGATCGACGATCCCGCCATCTGCTCCAAGATCGAGACACTGTTCTCCCGCATCCGCGCGACCTACGTGGCCGACGGCCACCACCGGAGCGCCGCGGCGGCGAAGCTCAGCGAGCAGCGGATCGCCGAGATCGACGAGCCGACGGGTGAGGAACCGGTCTCCTACTTCATGGCGGTCCACTTTCCCGCGGACCAACTCCACGTGCTGGACTACAACCGTGTGGTCGCGGACCTCAACGGCCTGGACCCCGAGGCGCTCGTGGCGCGCATCGAGGACGCCGGATTCCATGTCCAACCCGACTGGCGCACCCGGAAACCTCCGCACCGCGGCTCTTTCGGCATGTACGTGGACGGTCGCTGGTCGCTACTGACCGCCAAACCCGAGATCGTTCCCGAAGACGACGTTGTCGGCCGCCTCGACGTGTCGATCCTGACCACACGTTTGCTGCAGCCGATCCTCGGGATCGGGGATCCCCGCACCGACAAGCGGATCGACTTTGTCGGCGGAATCCGCGGGATGCAGGAGCTCGAGAAACGCGTCGATTCGGGACGCGACGCGATCGCCTTCTCGCTCTGGCCGACGAGCCTCGACGAGGTGATGGCGGTGGCCGATGCGGGGCAGGTCATGCCGCCGAAGTCGACCTGGTTCGAGCCCAAGCTGCGCTCGGGTCTGGTCGTGCAACTGTTCGAGGGAGACCGACTCTAGGTCTCGTGGCTTACCAACCCTGCAGCTGTTTGTGCGGGATGGACTGAACCAGTCGATCCTTGATCGTCGGGTTGAGCCCGGGGAGCCGGATCACCTTGCGAATCCCCGGCAGGCTCAGCGTTCGGACCAGCCGGTCGGCGACGGGGAGCGTGACCCGCGGGTGCGTCGCGATCATGATCTTGATCTCTTCGTTCCCGGTCCAGCGAGGATCGCGCGAGAGTAGGTCGAGTGTCGTCGGCAGCAACGTCGGGATGCGCAGCACGCGGATGACCTCGGGGGCCGTCAGGTGGGGGTTGCGACACATGGCTTCGAGCACCAGGTTGCTGTCGTCGTGGAACAGGAACTTGCGTTCAGGCGGCAGGGCCTTCTGGGCCACGGTGATCCGATGTGCCAGCGGGATGCTCTTGAGGGCGTCACGGATCTCGTCGATAGTCGCGTCGCGGGGAAGGTGCGCCAACGGTGCCGGGCTCATGCCTTCGACCACGCGTGAGACCAGCAGCTCGAGTGTTTCGCGTTGTGCGTCGCTCATCGACTCGAACTGGATGCCGATGCGCGTTCGACCGCTCTTGTCGTTCTGTTCCACGTGAGTCACACGTCCGCGTGACTCGAAGTTGAGATCCTCGGCCGAACTGCTCAACGTAACAAAGGCCACGGCGTCTCTATCGGCTTCCAGATTTCCCTCGAGCAGGACTCCGCCCCGGTGAAGGTCGACGGCCCGGCAGGAGAGGGCCCTCGTTTCGAGCGTGACCGCGGCCTTCAGACCGGCCAAAAAACGGTGTCCGACGCGCTTTTCCGAGGAGTTCTCGCTCATTTGGGTGTCCTGACGCGAGTATAGCCCCTTCCATTGGGGCGGCAAAATGGTGTAGAACGTACAGCGCCCCTGGATCGGGAGCGGATCGCGAGCGATTGGGTGGGTCCGGTCGGCTCGGGAGGCTCCCTAAGCGTCGGAAAGCCGCATCGTACGATGAATCGACGCCAAACCCCGGACTATTCAAAGAGCACACCCAAAGATAGAAGTCTGTTTGGGTGTATTTGGGTGTCCGCGTAGGTGATCTCGTGGAATTCCCCCTCCCCCTCACGAAGCCGATCCTTGCAGGGATCTCTCGCATCGACCAACATCGCGGCTCATGGAACGCGGGCAACCCGCTGTCGACCTCGCGGCTGGTTTCAATGGCCGAAGCGGCCAGAATCCAGTCGACCGCCGCGGCCTGCCGTCTGTCCGGGTTGCGAATCTCCGACAACGAGGTTGCCGGGATCCTCAGCGGCGAGGCCGTGCGAACGCGCGACGACGTCCTGGTCAAAGGGTATGCGGCGGGCCTCGGAGCGACGTTCGCTTCGCCGAACCGGCCCCTGCGTCCGGCCGACTTCGCTCTGCTGCACGCCGTCGCCGTGACCGGTCCGTACGAGGAGCAACCCACCCCCTGGCGCTCGGCTCCTCTGATCCGCGAAGCGTTCGACGCATCGGGACGGGCCACGGGGCGCGTGTTCTCGACGCTCTCCCCGCGACAGATCGAACCGCAGATCCAGGCGCTGACCGCTTGGCTCGAGCACGAGTNNNGCCGTGCCGGATACCCGCACATCCCGTACGCCAGTATCGAGGTGCAGATCGAAGCGATGCGCGACGAGTTTCAGGAGAGTTTCGACGCGGCGCAGACACGTTTCTGGGGCGGCGGCCCCAACGTCGAACCGTGGATCGAGTTCTTCGTGAAGCTGCTGGACCGGCATCGCGAGAAGGTCGACCTGAAGATCGCCCTGGAGCAGCGCACGCACGCATTCCCGCCGCTCCAGCAGGCCATCCTGGAGGCGGTCCGCGAGCACGGCACCGTCGGCGCCGGCCTGCTGCTGGAGGCCACCGGGGCGAACCGCAACACGCTCAAGGACAACCTGCGCAAGCTGGTCGATCACGGCGTGCTTCAAAAGCACGGAGAACGGCGCGGCACGCTGTACCGGCTGGCCCCGCCGGACCCGGCGCTCGGTCCGGGGCGGGAGATCTAGTCTCCGGCGAGCACGTCGTCGACGACGCGTTGAACCTCGACGATCGTCGTGCGCGCGCGCGCGAGCAAGGCTTCCTGGGACGTGCGGATCTCCTTGGCGACGTCCGTGTCGGTCAACGACGGCAAGTTGATCCGCACATTGAGCGCAGCGCCCTCGGCAGCGGCGAGCGCACAGGCTCCGGCAACGCCGGCGTCCGAGGCCGATGCGGCCATGCCCTGACGAGCCACCCTCAAGGCGAGATCCATGGCCTCGACGCTGCGTTCGAGCACGGCGAGAGGAACCCGTGTGGCCGACTGGTTGGCGAGTTCGATCGCCTCCAGCCGCTCGGCCTTCTCCTCGTCCGTCTTGTTGGGTAGTCGCCGGGCGCCGATCACGGCGTTGAAGGCATCGGTATCGCGATCGACGGCGTCCACGAACCAGTCCTTGAGGGCCTGCCCGGCGCGGCCGATCTGGCCCATTTCCGGCTGCCGCCCTTCCAGCCCCTTCTTGGACCAGGTCAACGTAGCGACCATCGCGGAGAGCGAAGCCGACAGCGATCCGCAGAGCGCCGCCACACTCCCACCGCCCGGAGCGGGGGAGTCGCTGGAGAGCTCGTCGCAAAACTCGGTCAAACGCAGCACCTTGAGCCCGCTGGGCGTGCCGCGATACTTGTACTCGAGGATCTTCTCGGCCGGGTCGAACGGGGCGAGCTCGGCCAGCCCCAGCGACAACACCGCCGCATGGATCCGCTCGGACTCGGGCACGCCCGTCGTCAGCCCCTGCTTGGCCAGGTAGTGATCGCCCGCCGCCAGCAGCGCGTCGAGCGGGACGAGCCCCACGAGTTCGCTCCCGGTGATCCGGCCGCCGAGCTTCTCGGCCTCCTCGACGCACGCGTCGAAGACCTGGTGCAGCGAGGTCACCTTGTAGTCCATGAGGTTGAAGGAGATCTGCGCGCGGCCGTACTCCTCGATGTACCAGCCGCCGCCCTGCAGCTCGGTGAAGCGGCCCGGTTCGCGCAGGACCTTCCCGTTCTCGTCGCGGACGAACTTGTTGTTGGCGTCCCGTTTGATCTTGCCCGTCTCGCGCAGCTCGGCCGCGACCTTGTTGGCCAGCTTGCGGTCGCGCGTGTTGAGGTTGACGTTCCACGCGATCAGGAACGGCCGGGCGCCGATCGCCGTCGCGCCCGCACGGCGGTTGAACTCGGCGGGCCCGAAGTCGGGGGCGAAGGCGGGATCCTTGAGCTTTTCCGGCAGCGCCTCGTACTCGCCCTGGCGGATGTCGGGCAGCCGCTTGCGCTCCGGTCGCTGCGCCGCCTCGCCGTAGAGGTAGACCGGGATCCCCAGCTCTTTGCCCACGCGCTCGCCGAGACGCCCGGCGGCCTCGACGCAGTCGTCCATCGTCGCGCCCTGCATCGGCACGAACGGGCAGACGTCCGTCGCGCCCATCCGCGCGTGCTCTCCGCGATGCTTGCTCATGTCGATCAGCTCGGCGGCCTTGCGGATCACGCGGAACGCCGCCTCCACGGCGGCGTCGGGAGGCCCCGCGAACGTGATCACGGTGCGGTTGGTGGCTTCGCCAGGATCGACGTCCAGGAGGATCGCTCCGTCGGTGGAGTCGATCTCGGCCGTCACCGTGTCGATCACGGAGCGATCGCGACCTTCACTGATGTTCGGAACGCACTCGATCAGCTTCATGGGACACCCTTGCTCCGTGGCCGGGGATTGTAGTGGACTTTGCCTGGGCCCGCTCAGACGCCGGTCGACCTATCATTATTATAATTAGTCCGGGGTCCGCTCGGCCAACGGCCGGGCGGTTTTGAGCCGCTCACTGCCCGATTCGGCCCGCCCGCTCCGTTTTGGCGCCGCCGGTGTAACCGGAGCGGTCGCTCCATCGTCATTACTACACCGACCCAGGAAACCGCATGACGGAACCACCCGGCGAGGTGGCCCGTATCTAAGGCAGGTCGAGGGGTTGGCCGGAGGACGTCGTGAACATCAAGCAAGCCTTTTCTTTGATCCTGATCGTAGCCCTGCTCGTCTTCGGCAGTTTCCTGCTGGGCTGCAGCGGCGCGGACGGTGCCACGGAAGCCGAGAACGATTCGAAGGACTCGATCGAGGCGGCGCCGGCCACCAACGAAAACGAGGCCGACGACAAAGACAAGAAGAAGAAAGACCGCAACAAGGGCAAGGACGGCGACAAGGACGGGAAGAAAGAAGAAGCCGTCCCCGTCGAGGTCAGCGAGCTGGCGCTCGGCCAGATCGAGTCCGTGCTCGCGTTCTCCGCGAACCTCGAGGCCGAGAGCGAAGTGAGCGTCGTCGCCGAGGCCCAGCGCCAGGTCGTCGAGCTGCTGGTCGAGGAGGGTGACCGCGCGCGTCGCGGCCAGGTCCTGCTTCGCCTGCAGAACGACGAGCAGACCAGCGCCCTTGCCAAGGTCAAAAGCCAGGTCGCCAAGGCCGAACGTGAGTTCGTGCGCCAGGAGCGCCTTTACAAACAAGAGCTGATCAGCGAGGAAGAGTTCAACAACAAGAGCTACGAGCTCGAGCAACTCCGCATCGAGCTGGCCGACGCCGAGCGCGAGCTGGGCTACACCGAGGTCCGCGCCCCCATCTCCGGCACCGTCACGGCGCGCATGGTCAACCTCGGCGACCAGGTCCAGATCGGCCAGGACCTGTTCGACATGATCGACTTCGACTCGATCGTGGCACGCATCTACATCCCCGAGAAGCACCTCACGGAATTGCGCACCGGACTGCCGGCCCACGTGTCGGCGCAGGCCGCCCCGGGGCTCGATTACGCCTGCACCGTGAAGCGTATCGCCCCGATCGTCGACGCCAAGTCGGGTACGGTCAAGGTCACGGTGGCCGTCGGCGCCAAGCCCGGGTTGCGCCCGGGCATGTACGTCGACGTCAACCTGATCACGACGACGCACAACGAAGCGGTGCTCGTGCCTAAACGCGCCGTCGTCTACGACAACGACCAGATGTACGTCTACCGCCTGAAGGACAAGAACCGGGTCGAGCGTGTGTTCTTCGAGCCGTTGCTGACCGACAAGTACAACATCGAGCCGACCTCCGGTCTGGTTGCGGGTGACCGCGTGGTCATCGCCGGTCAGGCCGGTCTGAAGGAAGGCGCTCTCGTCAAGATCCCCGGTGAAGAGGGGACCACGACGGTCGAGCCCGAAGCGACCGAAGAAACCGCTGAGGTCGTCGCAAGGGCGTCGCTATGAGCCCGACGGCGAGCGAAACGGAGTCGAGCAAGCACTTCATCGTCTCCAGACCCGTCGCCATCCTGATGGTTTCGCTCGCGGCGGTCGTGTTCGGCTACCTGTCCCTCGGCCGGCTGCCGGTCACGCTGATGCCCGAGCTGACCTACCCGACGCTGACCGTGCGCACGGAGTATCCCGGCGCGGCTCCCGAGGAGGTCGAGAACGACATCGGCCGGCCGATCGAGGAGGCGCTGGGCGTCGTCGGCGGGCTGCAGAAGATCAGCAGCATCAGCCGCGCCGGCGTCAGCGACGTCGTGCTCGAGTTCGCCTGGGACACCGAGATGTCCGACGCGACCCAGGACGTGCTCGAGAAGCTCGACCGGGTGTTCCTGCCGGAGGAGGCCGAGCGCCCGCTGATCCTGCACTACGACCCGTCGCTCGACCCGATCATGGAGCTCAGCCTCTCGGGTGACGGCCCGCGCTACGAGGGCGAGGAAGGCCTGCGCCGTCTGCGCCGTCTCGCCGAGCAGCAGATCAAACGCGAGCTCGAGCCGATCAAGGGCGTCGCCGCCGTTCAGGTGCGCGGTGGCCTCGAAGAAGAGATTCACGTCTCGATCGATGCGGCCGCGCTGCGACGCACAGGGATCTCGATTCAAGACGTGATCGACCGGCTCGCCCAGGAGAACATCAACGTCGCCGGAGGCACGCTGCACGAGGGGCGCACCGAGTACATGGTGCGCACGCTCAACGAGTTCGAGAGTCTCGACCAGATCGAGGAGACGATCGTCTCCAATTTCGAGGGGCGCCCCGTCCGGATCAAGGATCTGGGCGAGGTGACCTGGTCGCACAAGGAACGCGAGATCCTGACGCGCACCGACGGCAACGAGAGCGTCCAGATCGACATCTACAAGGAAGCCGACGCGAACATCGTCGCCGTGTCGGACCGCGTGGGCCGCATGCTCGGCGAGTTCGACATCGAGAGGGCCCGCGCGAAAGAGGCCGATCCGGAGGCCGTCGCGGCCGGGCCGGGCGGCCGTGGCCGGCCGGGTGGTCCCGGCGGCGCGGCGGGGCTCAACGCCACGCTGTACAAGTCCGAAGCGGCCTTCATGACCGTGGTGGCGGATCGTTCGCAGTTCATCGAGAGCAGCATCTCCAACGTGCGCGACACGGCGATCTTCGGCGGTTTCCTGGCCATCGCGGTGCTGTACCTGTTCCTGCGCAACTTCAAGAGCACCGCGATCATCGCGGTGAGCATCCCGATCTCGCTGCTGGTCACCTTCGCGCCGCTCAACTCGATGGGCATCACGCTCAACATCATGTCGTTGGGAGGACTCGCCCTAGGCATCGGCATGCTGGTCGACTCGTCGATCGTGGTGCTCGAGTCGATCTATCGGTGTAAGGAAGAAGGCGACACGATGACCCAGGCGGTCATCCGCGGCACGATGGAAGTCCGCTCCGCGGTGGTCGCCTCGACGCTGACCTCGATCGCGGTCTTCTTCCCGATGGTGTTCGTCGAGGGCATCGCGGGGCAGGCGTTCGGCGACCTCGGCCTCGCGGTCGTCTTCTCGCTGCTGGCCTCGGCCGCCGTGGCGCTGTTCTTCATCCCGATGCTGGCCAGCCGAACCGGGCTCGGCCTCGGAACGACCGGCGTGGTCGCCGGTGTGCTGGGGATCAGTCTTCTCGCCTCGACCAACCCGCAGGCCGCCCAGGGGATCGGTGCCCTGTTCGCGCTGGCGGTGGTCATCGGCTGGGTGACCGTCGCGATCCAGGCGTTCCGCGGCACCCTCGCCAACGATCCCTACACCAAGCGCACCACGGGCCTGTGGCGGTGGTCCTCCATGCGGGCGTTCCGCCACGGGCTGCCTGCCGTGTGGCGGACGTTCAAGCTGTTGCTGGCGTTCCCGTTCCGCCAGACGAAGCTCGCTCGCTGGCTGGCCTTCGTGATGTGGCCGCTGACCGCGGTCATCTCTCTGCCGGTGTTCGCCTTCGGGCTGCTCTACGAGGTCGTAATCCGCTTCGTGATCGGAAGCGTCCTCGAATGGGTCCTCGGCAAACCGGCCGTCCTGGCGGTGATGGGCTTTGCCGCCTTCACGCGGGCCGCGCTCGTTCCCGCGGCCGTCTTCACCTTCCGGGTGATCACCTGGGCGCCGGCAAAGCTGGTCGGCGGGACGCTCGCCTTCGCCAATCGCACCTATCCCAAGGTGCTGCGCGGCGCGCTCAACCACCCGGGCATCGTCGTGATGCTGATGGCGGTCTGCATCTGGTTCGCCTGGGACGCGGGCACCTCGCTCGACAGCGAGCTACTGCCGGAGGTCCATCAGGGTGAGTTTACCGTCGAGGTCCAACTCCCCGTCGGGACGCCGCTTCACGAGACCGAGCGCGTGACGGCGCCGGTGGAGCAGGCGATTCTTGCCGAGCGCGATCACATCGAATCCCTGATCCTCACCGTCGGTTACGACGCCGCCAACACCACCCGTAGCGACGAGGGCGAGCACTCGGCCCGTTTCAAGGTCGTGCTCGACGAGGCCAGCCGCTCGGCCGACGTCGAGGAGCGGGTCGTCGACCGACTGCGCGAGCGCTTCGTCGCGATCCCGGACCTGGAAGCGCGCGTCGTGCGCCCGGTGCTGTTCAGCTCGAAGACCCCGATCGAGGTCGAGATCTACGGTACCGACCTCAGCTTGCTGCGTGAATACGGCCAGAAGGCCAAGGACATCATGGAGCGTCTCCCCGGTCTGGCCGATGTCGAGACGACGCTGCGCCCGGGAGCCCCCGAAGTGCAGATCGTCTACGACCGCGACAAGCTCGCGCTCTACGACCTGAACATCGCCGAGGTCGCGCGCCACGTGCGCGACAAGGTCAAGGGCTTCGAGGCCACGCGCTTCAACCTGACGGACCGCCGCATCCCGATCCTGGTGCGGCTCGACATGGGTGATCGCGAGACCGTCGAGGACGTCCGGGCGTTGATCGTCAACCCCGGCGGCGATCGCCCGATCCCGTTGCACTCCGTCGCCGACGTCACCCTCGGCGAGGGTCCCAGCGAGGTCCGCCGGGTCGACGGAAGCCGTGTGGCGCTCGTCCAGGCCAACCTGGACAAGGGTTCCCTGTCCGCGGCGTCGACCTCGATCCGCGAGGCATTGAGAGACGAGATCGCCTGGCCGGCGCAGCTCGGTTTCGACATCCGCGGGCAGAGCGAGGAGTGGGAACGCTCGCAGCGCAGCCTCGTGCTCGCGCTCGGACTGTCGATCTTCATGGTCTACGTGATCATGGCGGCGCAGTTCGAGTCGCTGATCCACCCGCTGGTGATCATGCTCACGATCCCGCTGGCCTTCGTCGGGACGTTCCTGGCGTTGAAGCTGCTGGCCATGAACCTCTCGATCGTGGTGTTCCTGGGCATGATCATGCTCGCCGGCATCGTCGTGAACAACGCGATCGTGCTGGTCGACTACATCAACAAGCTGCGCGCCCGTAACGTCGAGAAGCGCGAGGCGATCATGACTGCAGGCTCGATTCGCCTGCGGCCGATCCTGATGACCACGGCCACGACGGTGCTCGGCCTGCTCCCGCTGGCACTGGGCATCGGTGACGGAGCCGAGCTTCGCGCGCCGATGGCCGTCGCGGTGATCAGCGGCCTGATCACGTCGACGGCGTTGACGCTGGTCGTGATTCCCACGATCTACTCGCTGCTCGACGGCATCGTCGCCTGGCTCGCCGGAGCCACGACCAAGAAGCGGGACAGGACAGCCGTTCCGCTGGGTGCGGATTCGGTGACGCCATGACGCGCGACTTCGACAAGGAACCGGCCCTGCCGCGCTTCTCGCTGGATCGCCGCATCACGGTGCTGATGATCGCCGTCACGGTCGCGGTGGTCGGCACGATCGCCGCCCTGAGCATTCCGGCCGAGATGATCCCCAGCGGATGGGTCGGCTCGATGCTCTTCGTCCAGGTGCCCTGGCAGGACGCGCCGCCGCGCGAGGTGCTGGACAAGATCACGATCCCTGTCGAAGAAGAGCTGAGCACGGTCAAGGGGATCGACAAGATCACCAGCGTGAGCTTCCCCGGCATGTCCCAGGTGTTCATCCGCTTCAAGCAGAACAGCGACATGTCCGTGGCCTATCGTGAGGTGCGCGACCGGGTCCAGCGCGCGCGTATCGACTTCCCCGCGGACGCCGACCGCGTCTTCATCCGCAAGAACAGCAGCTCCGGATTCCCGGTCTTCATGATCGGGATCGCCGTCGATCCGGACCTCGAGGACCCGTGGGATCTGATCCAGAACGACGTGATCATTCCCGTCGAGCGCCTCGACGGCGTGGCCACCGTCGAGGTCTTCGGTCTCGAGGAGAAGGAGATCCTGATCGAGCTCGACCGCGAGAAGGCCAACGCCGCCGGGCTGAACATCTACGAGCTGGCGCAGGACCTGGGCTCGGACAACTTCACGATGGCCAGCGGGACCGTCATCACCGGGACGCGAAAACTGCTGCTGCGCTCGATCGCCAGCTACAGCACGGTCGAGCAGTTGGAGAACCGGCTCGTCGGGCTGTCCACGCGGCTGAAGGACGTCGCCAGGATCACGTACGAGGAACCCGACAAGGAATATCGTGCCCGGATCAACGGCTCACCGGCCGTCGCCGTCCAGGTCATCAAGGAGTCGCAGGCCAACACCCGCGAGGTGACCCGTCGGCTCGACGCACTCGTCGAGGAGTTGAAGGAGAACCCGCGGCTCGCCGGGCTCGAGCTGGAGAGCTTCTTCGACCAGGGCGAGATCATCGACGAGAGCCTCGGCACGCTGATCAAGAGCGGAGCGTTCGGCGGCGCGCTGGCCTGCGCGGTGCTGTTTTTCTTCATGCGCCGCGTGCGGCTGACGCTGATCGTCGCTTTCTCGATCCCGATCAGCCTGGTCTTCGGGCTGACGATCATGTACTTCGCGGGCGAGACCCTCAACATCCTGACGCTGATCGGCTTGATGATCTGCGTCGGCCTGCTCGTCGACAACTCGGTCGTCGTCGCCGAGAACATTCACCGGTTACGGCGCGAGGGTTTGCCGCGCCGCGAGGCCTGCATCCAAGGCGCCGGTGAGGTGGCGCTGGCGATCACCATGTCGACGCTGACCACGGTGATCGTGTTCCTGCCCGCCGCGCTGATCGAGGGCCCGATGGGCTTCTTCCTGATGCGCATGGCGCTGCCGGTCGCGGTCTCGGTCAGCGGCTCGCTGGTCGTGGCGCTCGTCTTCATTCCGCTGTGTGTGTACTTGACCCTGTCGAGGCGCGAGACGCTGTCGGCCGCGCCGTCCCGCTTCGACGTCCTGCACCAGCGCTTCAACCGATTCCTGCTCGGGGCTTACGAACGCACGTTCGGCAAGCTCAACGACGCCTACAACCGGCTGCTCGAGGTCTCGCTCGAGCGCCGCTTCGGCTTGATCCTCGGCGTCATCGCCGTGTTGCTGGTCAGCGTCAACGTCTACAACGCCACGACCAAGTTCGTCGGCCAGCAGGATGAGGAACAGGCGCAGTTCAACATCCAGTTCGACCTCCCGCCGGGCATGACGCTCGACGATGCCGCGGACTACTTCAACGAGGTCGAGCAGGTGATGGAAGCGCACCGCGAGGAGACCGGCCTCGAAGGGTTCTTCATCTATCACGAGGACGGCTTCGGGCAGATGGACGCCTGGTTCTACAAGGACCTCAAGAACAAGCCGACGGTCAAGGAATCGATGAAGATGTACGTCGAGGCGTTCCCGGAAAAACCCGGCGTCGAGGTCTTCACGGGAACCGAGCAGCAGGGCTCCGACGAGAAAAAGCAGATCGCCAAGGTATTCGTCCGCGGCGAGGATCCCGACAAGGTGACGCAGGTCGTGAACCAGCTGGCGCCGCTGTTCGGCCAGGTCGAGGGGGTGCTCGGTCAGAAGAAGACCGGAGCACAGATCCCCAACGAATTGGGGCTGGTCGTGGACCGCGAGAAGGCCCAGCACCTCAACGTCAACCCGCAGATCATCGCGGGCGTCGTCGGTTACGCGTTGCGCGGGCAAGCGCTACCCAAGTTCCACACGGAAGGGCGTGAAGTGCCGGTCCGCGTCCGCTTCGCCGAGGAGGATCGCGAGAGCCTGACCGAGCTGAACAGCTTCCAGGTCCCGACCCAGACCGGCGAGATGCTGCCGCTCTCGGCCCTGACGAGCACGCGGGTGCTGCCGGAGTCCACCGTCATCGTGCGCCGCGACAAGATGATCGGCCGCACGATCACGCTCGAGCTCGAAGAGGGCAAGGAGGACGAAACGCGAGGCCGCATCGCGATGCTGCAGGCCAACATCGACCTGCCGGAGGGCATCTCGTTCGGCGGGGATACGCGGAGGACCCAGGACCTCAACGACGATCTCGCCGGGATCCAGTTCGCGCTGACCCTGTCGATCGTCTTCATCTACCTGTTGATGGGCTTCCTGTTCGAGAGTTTCATCTTGCCGTTGTCGATCCTGGTCACGATCCCGTTGTCTTCGATCGGGATGATGTGGGGGCACATCCTCACCGGCAAGGACCTCGACTTCTTCGGCGGGGTCGCGTTGATCTTGCTGATCGGCATCGTCGTCAACAACGGCATCGTGCTGGTCGACTACATCAACCGCCTGCGAGCGCGGGGACACGAACGCAAGGAAGCGATCCTGATGGCGACCCACCGCCGCTTCCGCCCGATCATGATGACCGCGATCACGACGATCGGCGGGATGATCCCGCTGGCGCTTGCCGGAGCGAACAGCATCGGGTTGAGCTACACGAGCTTCAGCCTCACGTTGATCGGGGGCATGATCACGGCGACGTTGCTCACGTTGCTCGTCGTCCCCGCGTTCTACACGATCTTCGACGACCTGCGGCTGATCATGGCCGCAGCGATCAGCCCCAAGCGAGCCGCGCATGAAGCGCCCGCCGCCACCCCGGAGGTTTCCGCAGCCACGTAGCCAAAGTTCGCACGTCTTCCTCGGCCCGGCGATCCCCCCCCTGAAAATCGCCGGGCCTTCTTTTTGTTTTTGGGGTCAAGTCTTGGCATGCGACATCCAAGCCGAGCAAACGTCAAGAATTGACCGGATGTCGCATGCCAAGACTTGACCCCATATGATGAGCCGAGCAAACGTCAAGAATTGACCGGATGTCGCATGCCAAGACTTGACCCCATATGATTGGCGTCATGCACGTGCATGCGGTCGACGGAACGTACGAGCTGTTTCGCGCCTACTTCGGCGCGCCCGAGGCCAAGACCCCGGCCGGTGCGGAGATCGGGGCGGTGCGCGCCCTGGCGCGCTCGATGCTGAGGCTGGTCCGCACCGAGGGCGCGACACACGTCGGCATCGCCTTCGATCACACGGTCGAGTCGTTCCGCAACGATCTGTTCGAGGGGTACAAGACCGGCGAGGGGCTCGAGCCCGAGCTGGACGCGCAGTTCCACCCGGCCGAGGAGGTCTGCAAGGCGCTGGGGTTCGTGGTCTGGCCGATGGTCGAGCTCGAGGCCGACGACGCCATGGCGACGGCGGCCGCCCGCTACGGCGCCGACCCGCAGGTCGAGACCGTGAGGCTGTGCACACCGGACAAGGACCTGGCCCAGTGCGTGGAAGGGGAGCGGATCGTCGTCGTCGACCGACGCCGCAACCTCGTGCTCGACGAGGAGGGGGTCCGAGCCAAGTTCGGCATCGAGCCCGCGTCGATGCCCGACTACCTGGCGCTGGTCGGGGACACCGCAGACGGCATCCCCGGCATCCCACGCTGGGGAGCAAAATCCGCCTCGACCGTCCTGGCGGAATACCGGCATCTGGAAGCGATCCCGGACGATCCCGATGCCTGGACCGTGAAGGTGCGTGGCGCCGCGGCCCTCGCCGCCAACCTCGCGGAGATGCGCGAGGAGGCCGGTCTCTACCGCACGCTGGCGACGCTACGCACCGACGCCCCGCTCGCCGAGTCCGTCGCCGATCTTCGCTGGCGCGGGCCCGATCTCGAGCGCTTGCAGGAGGTCTGCGAGGAGCTCGGGGACGAATCGCTCGTCGAACGCGCCCGAGCCGTCCCCGTGCCGGAAGGATAGATCCCGTCGACGATGTCGATCCGGCGGCATGCCGATCCTCATCTTCCGGAGCGCAAGCGCCGAGCTAGCTACAGATGTAGCAGGCGCCGAGGCCGTCGACGGCCACCGGAACGTCACGGTCGGCGTCGACGATGCACATGAACCCGAACGGTTCGTCGTTGTCCTCGGGATTGCGGAACTGGTGCGGGTCGGAGGGCCCGACATAGACCACGTCGCCGATTTCCACGTGGTAGATGTAACAGCCGAACTGCACCTCGCCCTTTCCGCGGGTGACCATGACGGCATGCTCGTGCTCGTGCTTCTCCAGCGTGCTGAACCCGCCGGGCTTGATCTCGAAATAGCGCACGTGGAACTTGGTTGTCTCGCCGCGTCTGCCGATCAGCTCGCGACGCGTGATGCCCTTCCACAGCTCGGTCGTTTCCTTGTAGGGCTCGAGCGGAACGTCCTTCCAGGTGTGATCGCCGTTGTGTCTGATCAGCTTCGAGTGGTTGCCGTCGATCGGCGGGTCCGGCGGACGCTCGCCCGGCTTGATATCGATGTCGCTCATGACGGTCTCCGTAGGCACACAATCTAGCACCCGACTCAGCGGCTGTAGAGTTCGTCGACCATCTGCCGGAACCAGGGCGGCCTCGTCAACAACACGACGATCGCGCCGATGGTCAGGAACACGGGGATCGGGCTGATCAACTCGAGCAATACGATCAGCCAGAGCTTCAAGGTCAAGTAGTCGGACGGTTGGCTCACGTCTTCTCCCGCATCGCTGGATCGCGCCGTGGGAGTATGAACCAAGCGCGATCAGTCCGCACGATTGAGACGCCAGTCATACTCCATGTGTGCCACGCGGAAGCCACCATCGGCGATCCGCTCCCGAATCGGCTGCGGAGCGTACGCTTGCACGAACCGCCGGACACCCCGGGTTCCCCCGAAATCCTTGGCGTACCAGTCGAAGATCTTCGACAGCCGCACCACGGGTGCGCCGAAGCCGCGATCCTCCAGGCGCAACGCATCGTCGCGCTCCAGGAACGAAAACGACTGCCGCTCCAGCTGCTCGTCGAGGCGATCGCCACGGTAAGCTTCGTCGAGCAACACAGGACAGGAGCGCGACGCGCAGTTGACGGCGAAGTGGACGCGCGGGTCGCCGGACTCCTCGCGCAACCGTTTCTCCAGCGAGTTGAGCGAGACGAACCCGCCGTCGAAGTTGATCAGCTTCTTGTAAAAGATGCCGTAGCCGAACCGCGCTCGACTCAACTCCTTGATGGAATGTTCGGGATCGCCGTCGAGCACGATCTGCAGCGTCTTCGCGTTGTACAGGTTGATGTACAGCGCGTAACGGTCGTTCGGTTGGAGTGAAGAAGGGGCGCTGGACTCGAACGCAACGATGATCTCGGCCAGAGCGTCGCGATCGGTCATGTTCGCGCGCCACGCGTCGTAGCGCACGTCGCCGCCCACGACGTAGCGCGCGAGCAAATCGTCGTAACGGTCCAGCGTCTCGCTCGCGGCGGTGCCGAGCGATGCCAGCAGGAGCGGCGTGATGAGAAGCGAGCGTTTCATGACGTTCGATTCTTTCGGATCCGGGTAGCGAGAACCCCGCCAGCGGTCCGGCTATTCCAGCGCGTCGTTGATTCCGCTCGGAACCACGGCTAGCATAACCTCCTCGCACAAGGGGTCGTATCCATGGGTCTAGGTCAATGGGTCCTGCTGATTTATGCCGTGTTGATGATCGCCGGGGGCGCGATGGGCTCCCGCGCCGGCTCGAAGGTCTCACTGTACGCGGGAGTCGGCTCCGGCCTGGTGCTACTCGCGGCGTTCGGCGCGACGTTTGCCGCGCTGGAAACCGGGCTCTGGATCGGCTGCGGGCTGGCCGCGGCACTCGCGGTGGTCTTCGGCAAGCGTCTGGCCAAGACCGGCAAGTTCATGCCGGCCGGAATGCTGTTGA
>WVWW01000202.1:15554-38475 GCA_011773795.1 Acidobacteriota bacterium | reverse complement strand
GTGATCCGTGTAGGCCTTCGCGGTCGGCCCGTTGACCAGGTGCTCTGCACCGACCGCCTGCATGATTGCCACGACTCGCTCCGTCCCGCTGCCGGAAACACTCAACTCGGAGGAACGAACGAAACGAATCCCCTCGATCCCGAGACGCTGCGCCAGCAACGTGGTCGTGTGGATCGTGAAGTCGGCGAGTAGTTCGAAACGATCGGCGTACAGCTCGTCGAGCAGCGGCGCGCAGTCGCCATAGTGCGGCGCCGTGCGGTAGGCCTGGTGCAGGCTCTCACGGTGGCTGCGGCGCCAGTCGGTCGCCTCGTCGATGCGCACGTCGCGGATCGCCAGGCCCTCCTGGTGCCCGTGAGCGTGCACGGGAACGCTCAGCCAGCGAACCGCGCTCGAATCCTTGATGCGGTTGCGGTTGCGCCAGCTCCGCCGCGTGTACTGCACGTCGTCGAACCAGACGAAGACCTCACAGCGGCTCAGCAGGTCGAAGAACCCGCGCCACGGCAAGTAGCTCGGTTGGGTGATGCCACAGATCATGGAATCCAGCATTATCCCATTGCGTCGCGCAGGCCGATACTGGCGTTTCCTCGTCCCCTCCTACGTCGGCAAGCACGGCTGGGTCGGGATCTGGTCGAACAGGCGTATCGCATGACCGCGCCGAAGACGCTGCTGCGTAAGCTCGACGGCTAGTCGTCCGGGATCTCGAACAGGTACACGCCGTTGGCGGCGACCAGGCTCGTCAAGCCACGCAGGAATCGGTCGATGCCGTCGCGCCCGCCCTCCCGCTGCGAGTAACCGAACAGACCCTGCGAGCGTTCCAGGCGCTCCATCTCCCCGGTGTCCAGCAACACGTGGGTGAAACCTTGCTCTCGGAGTGATCGCATCGCCGCCCGTGCCGCGGAATCGTCATCGACCAGCTCGGCCGCCAGCGGGTCGTCCCAGACGTAGCTCGCGATACAGACGCGGTGGATATAAGCGGTGCGGGCGCTGCCGAGGACGCGGATTCGCGCCTCGGGACCGAGGTTTTCGTTGATGTATCGTGCGATCGGGGTGTAGCTGATTCGTTCGACGAGATAGTCGTCCGGGGTCAGTTTGCCGAAGATGACACGGCTTCCCCCGCCCGAGATCAGGTCGCACGCCGTGGCCGACGTGATGTAGCCCGTCACGACGACCCATGCGGTGATCAGGCCGAGCGCGACGCGCGCGGTCACATGTCGAAAACGATCCCACAGCGCGGCCGCACCGAGCGGGACGACGAGAAGGGCCCAAGCGTAGATCCGCAGATAAACAGTGAAGAACAGCAGTCCCAGCAGCAGATTCACGACGGCCAGAGCGAGCAGCCAGCGAACCTCACGCCGTTTCGAAAGCGCCAGGCCCGCAAGCAACAGCGGGATCCAGGCACGCGACACCTCCCCGCCGGAGCCGTACCCGGTGCGCCAGCCGATCGTGGCGAACCGCTGTGCGCGAGCGGCCACCGAGCGGTCGACGCTCATCCCCGTCTCGGCGCGCATGCGCGCCGCGTTGTCCTCGTCCCAGCCCCGGCCGCCGAGCTGCTCGTAGAACGCGGGGAAGAAGGGGTTGCCGCGATGGATCGTGTTGCGGATCAACCACGGCGAGCCGACCACGAGCGCGAGCCCGAGCACGATCAGGGCATGCCTCCAACGCGGACGGCTTCCCGGCAGCCACGGAAGCGAAATCGCAACGAGTCCGACCGGGACGAGATTGGCGAACTTGACGCCGACGGCCAATCCGGCAAGCAGACCGACGACGACCCACGGTCGTGAGCCGTCGGCTTCACCGGCGTCGAGGATCACCGCGAACGCGGCAAGGAGGAAGAACGCGCCGACCAGGTCAACCTTGAGGAACACCGCCTGGAAGGTGAAGAACCACTGGCTCACGACGAGCAGGTAGGCCAGGTTACCGGCAACCTCCCCGAATCGTTCGGCCGCCAGCCGGCGGAGGAGCAGCGCGGACGCCCAGGTAAGCAGGAAACCGGTGACACGGACCCCGACCTCGCCGGCGGCTGCCAGTGCCGGCGTGAAAATAAGTTCCGCGTTCTGCGGGTATCCGGCCAAACTGAACGTGTCGGGGTAGATCAGCGAACCGGAGGCCAGATACAGGTTGGGCAAGCCGAGGTGGTACACGAGGGCGTCGTAGAAGACGGGCGGCAGGGTCGCGTAGGCGAAGCCGAGAACTGCAGGCACGCCGAGGACAATCGCCTCGAGCCCACACTTGTGCCAGAAGCCGGGCACGCCGGCCCGGTCGCGCAGGATCCGCAGCGTGTCCAGCAACCCCACCGTTGCGCCGAGCAAGAGCAACCCGACCAGCAAGGGACGTGAGAGCCACCCGGCACTGCCCAACACGAAGACCGTGGCGACGATCGAGCCGAAGCCAAGACCGAGCGCCGCGTAGGGCGCGGAAACCCTTTCGCGTCCCCGCGGCCAGATCAACTCCAGCAGCCGGCACCCGGCGGCCCACGCCGCCGATACGACCGCTATCGCGACGACCAACGCTGTGGCCCAGGAAAAAATCCACACGCTCACGAGCGTCGTGATCATACCGTGAGAGAGTCGAAAGCCGTTGACCTCGTTCGTGGCCGGGAATAGTCTCGTGCCGGAGAGGCCCCGGGGCCGGGTTAACAGGAGGACGTAGATGAGAACGAAGGGTTGGTTGTTGGTGCTGCTCGCGCTGGTTTTCGCCGCGTGCGCCGGCGAGGAACCGGCGGAAGCCGAGCCTGCGGCCGAACCGGCGGCAGCGGAACCCGCGGCGGAGCCGACCGCCGATGACCAGGTCGCCGCGATGCAGGCCGATTGCGAGGCGGCCGCCGAAGCGATCGCCGCCCGGCAGGCCGAATCGTCGCTTTACGACCGGTTGGGCGGCCGTGACGCGATCGAGGGTGTCGTGACGGAGGTCGTCCGGCTGCACCACGAAAACGAGGCCATCGCGCACCTGTTTGCGGAGGCGGACGACGCGACACTGATCGCGAGCGTTACCGACTACCTCGCTGAGGTCGCCGGTGGCGACGTCACCTACGCCGGCGGCGGCATGGTCGAGGTGCACACCGGCATGAACATCACCAACGAACTGTTCCTCGCCGCCGGCGGGGACGTGCATGCGGCGATGACGGCCGCCGGGATCGGCGAGAACGAGATCGAGGAGGTCATGTGCCACTTCGCCTCGAAACATGGCGAGGTCGTCGGCATCTGAATCCGTCGCGCGGCTCGAGAAACGAAAAGGGCGCCCGGAACGGGCGCCCTTTCTTTATGCGATCCGGTCGAGCCCTACGAACAGCCGCTCGTGGCTCCGCAGTTCACGCAGGCGTAGCAGGCGCCGTTGCGCACCATGATCTCGCCGCACTCGTGGCACGGCGGCGCGTCGGCCTGGGCCACGAACACCGCCCGCTCCTGCTCGGCGAGTCTGGCCTTGGCGTCGGCATCGGCCTCGAACTCGCCCGACCCGCCGTTGACCGACAGTCCGCCACCGGGACGCTGATCCTCGGGGAGGAACTGCTGCGCCAGCCAGCGGAACACGTAGTCCACGATCGACTTGGCGATCGGGATGTCCGGGTTGCCGGTGAACCCGGAGGGCTCGAAGCGCACGTGGGTGAACTTGTCCACCAGGAACCGCAGCTCCACGCCGTGCTGCAGCGAGAACGAGATCGCCGTGGCGAAAGCGTCCGCAAAACCGGCCAGCGTCGACCCGGCTTTCCCGAGTGTGATGAAGATCTCGCCGGGCTGACGGGTGTCCGGGTAAAGGCCGACCGTGATGTAACCCTCGTGGCCGGCGACCGAGAACTTGTGCGTGATCGATTCGCGCGTGTCCTCGAGCTTGCGCCGCGCCGGCTGCGTGCCCGTGGCCAGGCCCGTGGCCGCGGCGGCCGAGCCCGCGGCACCCGTTGACAACGGCTGCGTGCGCTTGCAGCCGTCGCGGTAGATCGCGATCGCCTTGAGCCCGAGCCGCCAGGCCTCGATGTAGGCCTCCTCGATGTCCTCGACCGTGGAGTCGGCGGGCATGTTGACGGTCTTGCTGATCGCGCCGGAGAGGAACGGCTGTACCGCCGCCATCATCTTGATGTGACCCATGTGATGGATCGAGCGCTTGCCGTTCTGCGGCTTGAACGAGCAATCGAAGACCGGAAGGTGCGCTTCATCGAGCAGCTCGCAACCCTCGATCGTTCCCTGCTCGTCGACGTGGTCGACGATCTGCTGGATCGCGTCGCGCTCGTAGCCGAGCTTCTTGAGCGCCAGCGGCACCGTGTTGTTGACGATCTTGAACAGGCCGCCGCCGACCAGCTTCTTGTACTTGACCAGCGCCAGATCCGGCTCGATGCCGGTCGTGTCGCAGTCCATCATGAAGGCGATCGTGCCGGTGGGGGCCAGCACCGTGGCCTGGGCGTTCTTGTAGCCGTACTCGGTGCCCAGCGTGACGGCGTCGGCCCACACGCCACGTGCGGCCGACAACAGGTCGGTCGGGACCACTTCGCCATCGATGCCGTCGGCGGGGCTCTGGTGCTTGCGCATCACCTGCAGGAACGGCTCGCGGTTGCGGGTGAAGCCCAGGAACGGCCCACTCTTGGCCGCGATCCGTGCCGACTGGCAGTAGGACTCGCCGCACATCAATGCAGTCACGGCGGCGGCGTACTGGCGGCCGGAATCGTCGTCGTAGGGTAAACCACGCGACATCAACAGCGCACCGAGGTTGGCGTAGCCCAGACCCAGCGGGCGGTACTCGTGCGAGTTCTTCTCGATCGCCGGCGTCGGGTAGGAGGCGTTGTCGACCCAGATCTCCATCGCGGTGATCGTGACCTCGACGGCGTGGCGGAACGACTCGACGTCGAACTCGCCGTCGGGGCGGCGGAACTTCATCAGGTTGAGCGAGGCCAGGTTGCAGGCCGAGTCGTCGAGGAACATGTACTCGCTGCAGGGGTTCGACGCGTTGATCGGCGCCGTGTTCGGGCAGGTGTGCCAGGCGTTGATCGTGGTGTCGTACTGGATGCCGGGATCGCCGCAGACCCACGCCGCCTCGGCCATCTCGCGCATCAGCTTCTTTGCCTTGACCGTCTCGACAGGCTTGCCGCTCGTCACCGCCCGTGTTTGCCAGTCGCGATCGCCCAGCACGGCCCGCATGAACTCGTCGGTCACGCGCACCGAGTGGTTGGCGTTCTGGAAGAACACCGAGTCGTAGGCGCCGCCGGGGACGTTGAACTCGCCCGAGTAGCCGGCGTCGATCAGCGCCCAGGCCTTCTTCTCCTCGTCGGCCTTGCAGTTGATGAACTCCTCGATGTCCGGGTGATCGCAGTTGAGGATCACCATCTTGGCCGCGCGGCGCGTCTTGCCGCCCGACTTGATCACGCCGGCGAAGGCGTCGTAGCCCTTCATGAACGAGACCGGCCCCGAGGCCGTGCCGCCGCCGGCCAGCTTCTCGCGGCTCGAGCGCAGCGTCGAGAGGTTCGAGCCCGTGCCCGAGCCGAACTTGAACAGCATGCCCTCGGTCTTGGCCAGGTCGAGGATCGAGCCCATCGTGTCCTCGACCGAGTTGATGAAGCAGGCCGAGACCTGCGGGTGCTCCTCGACGCCGCAGTTGAACCACACCGGCGAGTTGAACGAGACCATCTGGTGCACCAGCAGGTGGGTCAGCTCGGCCTCGAAGGCCTCGGCGTCCGCCTCGGAAGCGAAGGCGCCGCCTTCGCGACCCCATCGTGCGGCGGTCTTGACGACGCGGTCGATCAGCTGGCGCACGCTGGTCTCGCGCTCCGGCGTGCCCAGCTGACCGCGGAAGTACTTCTGCGCGACGACGTTGGTCGCCAGCTGGGACCAGGACTTCGGCACCTCGACGTTGCGCTGCTCGAAGGCGACCTCGCCCCGCTCGTTGGTGATCACCGCGTCGCGCAGCTCCCACTCGATCTCGTCGTAGGGATGAACGCCCGGTTCGGTGTAACGCCGCGGGATGCGCAGGCCCTCCCGGAGATCGGGAAGAGCCGCTTTGGCAGGCGGTTCGTTACCGAGTTGAGGGGCGTCTACGCGATCTTGATCAGGCCGTTTTTCCGGACCGAGCATGTGGGGGGACCTCCTGGTTTTCGAGTTTCTCCTGGAACGTCGTCGAACAAGCCCGCGGAATTTAGCAAGCACGGATCNNCGTTCATGGCCCTACCCCACCCCAACATCTAGTGGTCCAGCGCGAGGCCTGGAAAGCCTTTTCGGGACAGAAAGTTACGCCCGCTTTTGCCGTGCTTTCGCTTCCACGACAGTGTATCACGACACCCGGCGCGAGGCCTCTCCCACGCTGGGTTTGCGCCGACCCGGCCGGCTCAGCCGGAGGCTCCCGAGATGCGCTCGATCGCCCAGGCCGCGTGGCTTCGAACGACCGGGTCGGGATCCTCGCGTGCCGCGGCATGCAGCAGCTCGAGCGCGGCGGGGTCGCGACGGTTGCCCAGCACGATGCAGGCGTTGCGCCGCATCCCCTCCCACTTCGCGCGCATCAACGGCGTCCCGGAGTAGGTCGCACGGAACGTCGCTTCATCCATCGCGAGGATCGCGAGCGGGTCCAGCCCTCGTAGGTCGTCGCGACGTTCGAACCGTTCGGCGTCGACCGGATGCGCGTGCGTTTCGTTCCACGGGCAGACTCGTTGACAGATGTCGCAACCGAAGATCCAGTCCGCGTTGCCCGCGCGTTTCTCTTCGGGCACCTCACCGCGGTGCTCGATCGTCCAGTACGAGATGCACGCTCGCGAATCGACGACACCGTCGGCGACGATCGCGTCGGTCGGACAGGCCTCGACACAGGCCGTGCACGTGCCGCAATGATCCGCGTGCGGGCCGTCGTCCGGATCCAGCTCCGCCGTGGTCAGCAGCTCGCCCAGCAGCAGCCACGATCCCATCGCCCGCGTCAGCAGGTTCGCGTTCTTGCCGATCCAACCGAGACCCGCCCGCTGGGCCCAGCCGCGCTCCAGCACCGGTCCGGTGTCGACGAATGTACGTGTCGCCGCACCCGTCTCGGCTTCGAGCCAGGCGCCGACGCGCTTGAGCCTCTTGCCCATCACCTTGTGGTAATCGCGACCTCGAGCGTACAACGCGACACGCGCGTGACCGGGCGGCGTGCGGGCCTCCTCTTCACCGGGCCAGTAGCTCATCGCCACGACCGCGACGCTGCGGCAACCGGGCAGCAGCCGTGTCGGGTCGGCGCGTGTATCGCGGTACCGTTGCATCCACTCGAGCGTCGCGTGATGCCCGGCATCGAGCCAGGCATCGAGCGCGGCCGTATCGCGATCGAGCCTTCCCGTCGCCGCGATCCCGACGGCGTCGAAGCCCTCGTCGAGGATGTGGCGCTTGAGCGCGACGCTGAGCTCATGTGAGGTCACAAGCCGGCCTTGTCGGCGGCCCACAGGATCTGACGCGCCATCCCGCGCAGCGTGGCGAGTTCCTCCTCGGTCACCGCGGCGCGACCGTAGATCCTGCGCAGCCGGCGCATGATCGACGGCGCCGTCTGGTCGGTCACATAGCCGATGGCTCGCAACGCCTCCTCGAAATGACGGTAGAAGGCTTCGCGCTCCTCGTCGGTGGCCGGAGGGCCCTGAGCCCCCGGCGGATCGAGCTCCGCGCGGCGCAACTCCCAGGCGACCAGGAGCAGCGCCTGGGCGAGGTTGAACGAGGGCTGGTTTTCGTCCGCGGGCAAGTACGCGAGGTGCGTACAGCGATCGAGGTCGTCATCGCTGAGCCCGTGGTCTTCGCGGCCGAAAACGAACGCGATCTCGCCCGGATCGCCGTGCGCGAGGAGTTGCTCGGCGAGCCTGTCGATGCGCCAGTGCGGCTTGCGCTGCTTGCCGGTTCGCGCCGTCGTACCGACGACCGTTCGTGCACCGGCCAGCGCTCCCGCGAGGCTCGCGTGCACGCCCGCGGCGTCGATCAACGTGGTCGCGTGAACCGCCATGCGCCGCGCCTCGACACCTTTCGGATCCTCGGCGGGGCGTACGATCTCGAGTCGCGAGTACCCGAGGTTGGCGAGGGCTCGTGCGGCCGCACCGATGTTGCCCGCCCGTCGAGGTTCGACGAGCACGAAACGGATGCGGGCGGGGTCGAAAGTCTGGGCCGCGCGTTCGCTCACGGCCCCAGCATAGCGCGGCCGGCCGCGATCAGAAGTTCAGCCGCTTGCGCAGCGGGAAAGTCTCCTCGACGACCTTGGGTTCGACGAGGCGCTCTCCGGCGACGGCGATCATCGTCTTGTTGAAGAACAGCGTCACCCCGCGCGTGCGCAGCGTGTTGATCAGATCGAGCTCGCGGACGAAGTGGTCGCGGCGTTCGACCGGGACGTCCCGGACGGCCTTCGTCGCGTCGTACTCGAACGGCCCGGACCACGCAGTCTTGAACTGCCCCTCGTCCCACACGATCACCTCGCCGAAGCGCTGCCGGATCAGCGGGTCGGAGAATAGATCGAAGGTCACGATGATCTCGGCCTGGCCGTCACGGTCGAGATCGAGCAGTTCCAGGTTGCCCTCGCCGACCTTGCCGTCGTCGTACTTGGAGCTGAAATCCTGTTCCCAGGCGATCGTGTAGCTCTTCTCGTTACCCTGCAGCACCCCGAGCCGCAGCTTGACCGTCGCGTTCTTGCCCTTGCCGCTGAAGTAGGCCACCAGACAGACGAGTTGTTTTTCCTCGCCTGGAAGCACCTGCGCACTGGCCTGCGTTCCGCTGATGACCTTGCCCTTGTCGATGCCCAACGCCTCGTAGGCCTCGACTCCGGCGGCGGCGGGTAGCGCGGTGAGCAACAACCCGAAGAGGGCGAACGTCATGGCTTTCTTGATCATTTGGTCCATGAATCCAATCTAGCTCCCTCCGCGGACCGGGGCCAACCCTTCGTAGACGATTCGCCCGAGACCCGCGTCCCAAGTGAGTTTGTCCTTGTTGAGCTCGTACCACGCGTCCAGATCCTCGAGATCCTGGCGGATCTCGCGACCCGGCACCATCCCGACGTAGGTCCCGTCCCAGTCCACCCGTAGACCCGTCAGCTCTTCGAAGAATTCGGAGGCCATTCGAAACTCACGTAGGGTGAATTCCTTCCCACGCGCGATCCGCCGCAGGACGTCTCGGTTGCAGCTCCAGACGGCATGCACGTCGACGCTTGCGGTTTGCGGATCGGTCCGACAGGCGTACTCACGGACCGGTGCGCGGCAGGCCGCTGCAACCGTCAAGGAAAGACCCAGGATCAGGATCAACCGGCGCATGCTCCTCACGCTCCGTCGCACACCGGGCGGGCCGAGTATCGCACGGGCGAGCCGTTTCCCGCTGTAGTAGGCTCGCCCGATGCCCGTCTATCGCTGCTCGCAGCTGTTGGCGCCGGCCGGCGCCGGCCCCGGAGCGGTCGCCCTGCGCGACGATCGCGTCGTCGCCGTGGGGCCGCTGCGCGAGGTGTTGCTCGACAGCGGGGAGACGGAGTGGAGGGATCTGGGCGACGCGATCGTCCTGCCCGGCCTGGTGAACGCCCACACGCATCTGGAGCTGTCCTACATGGGACAGGACCCGCCGCCGGGCGGAGACTTCGCGACCTGGATCGAGGGCCTGGTCGAACGGCGCGCGAACGAGGACCCGCAGACCGCACGCCGCGCCGCGGAGCAAGCGCGAGACGCGATGGCGGCGCGTGGCACGGTCGCGGCGGGCGACGTGTGCAACGACACCTGGATCGCGGAAGTTTGGGACGACGGTTCGTTCGAGGGGGTGTTGTTCCACGAGCTGCTGTCGATCGACGATCGGGAGTCGGCGCAACGCTTCAAGACCGCGCGCGAGCATCTCGACGCGAGGCCCGCACCGGAAGGTTGGCGCTGGAGCATCGTGCCGCACACGCCTTACACGGTCTCGCTGTCGCTGATGCGCGTGCTGGCCGCTCATGCGCGACGCGCGGGCCTGCCGTTTTCGGTGCATCTCGCGGAGAGCCCGGCGGAGGTCGAGTTCCTCGCCACGGGCGGCGGTCTGTTCCGCGATCTGTTCGAACGGCGCGGGTTCGTCACGCCGGGGTTCGAGCCGGCGGGGTGCCGTCCGCTCGAGCGCGTCGAGTCCGCGGGCATCCCCGGCCCGAACGCACTGCTCGTGCACGCGGTCCAGCTCACAGGCGACGAGATCGAACGACTGGGCCGCAGCGGCGCAACGGTCGTCACTTGCCCGCGCAGCAACCATTACCTGGATGTGGGGATCGCCCCCGTGCCGGCCCTGCTCGATGCCGGCGCGAACCTCGCCTTGGGAACCGATTCGCTGGCCAGCAACCCTGACCTCGATCTTTTTGCCGAAATGGCCGCGCTCCGCGACACGCACCCCGGTCTCGATCCCGCGAAGATCGTCACGGCCGCGACACTCGGCGGCGCCACTGCGCTCGGCCTGACGGAGACGCTCGGCACGATCGAGCCGGGCAAGAGCGCCAGGCTCACGGTCGTTCCGTTTGCGGCCACGGGCGACCCGTTGGAGTTCCTCTGCTCCAACCCGCAACAGGTTTTCCCGCTGGACGACGCGCCCTACGAGACGCGACCGTGAAGCGATCGTGGCGGGCACTGCGCACGTGGGCACGGATGGTAAAGTTCGCGCACAGCGTTTTCGCGCTCCCGTTCGCGTTGTCCGGCGCGGTGCTCGCCGCCGCGGGTCACGGCATCACGTGGCCCCAGGTGGGCTGGATTGTCGTCGCGATGTTCGGGGCACGCAACGCCGCGATGGGCTTCAACCGACTCGTCGATCACGGGTTGGACGCGGACAACCCGCGCACGGCCGATCGCGAACTGCCCGCCGGGCGGCTCTCGCGGGCGGCCGCGTGGACGGTGACGCTCGCGCTCAGCGCACTGTTCGTATTCGCCTCGTTTCGCCTCAGCCCGTTATGCGGCAGGCTGTCCTTTCTCGCACTGGCGATCGTGTTCGGCTACTCGTTGACCAAACGCTTCACCTGGTTGAGCCACCTGTTCCTCGGTCTGGCGCTCGCCGTGGCACCGGTCGGTGGCTGGGTCGCCGTCGCCGGCGGCTTCGCCCTGCTTGCCTGGCTGCTCGGCGCCGCGGTCCTGCTGTGGGTCGCGGGGTTCGACGTGATCTACGCCTGCCAGGACACCGAGTTCGACCGCCAGGCCGGGCTCCACTCGCTCCCGGCGCGTTTCGGGCCCGCGGCGGCTCTCGTCGCCGCGCGGGTTTTCCACCTCGGCGCCTGGCTGCTGTTGGTCGCGGTCGGCTGGCGCGGGCAGCTGCACCCGGTTTACTGGATCGGGGTCGCGGCCATCGGATTGCTGCTGGCCTGGCAGCATCGCCTGGTCGGCGCGCAGGACCTCTCGCGCGTAGGCGTCGCCTTTTTCAACCTCAACGCCGTGATTGCGGTACTTTATTTGGTCAACGTACTGGCGGCGGTGCTGGCCGGCGCCTATTGGAGCTGACGTGACGACCGAAGCCAGACGGTTCGTGGTTGCGGTGACCGGTGCCAGCGGTGCCCTCTACGCCGTCCGCCTGATCAAGGCCGGGCTCGAGATGGGGTGCGAGATGCACCTGGTCGCGAGTGACTACGGCAAGCGCTTGCTCATCGAAGAATGCGGGCTGAACCTCAAGACGACGTCGATCGGCAACTGGCTCGACGAGCGCTACCCGCCCGCCGAACGTCCGGGTGAGGTGATCCAGCATTCGATCCACGATCTCGGGGACACGCTCGCGTCGGGTTCGGTGTCCTGGGACGGGATGGCCGTGATCCCCTGCTCGATGAAGACGCTGTCGGGCATCGCGAACGGCTTCTCGTCCAACCTGATCGAGCGCTGCGCCGACGTCACGCTCAAGGAGAACCGGCGACTCGTCCTGGTGCCGCGTGAGACACCGCTCAACCGCATCCACATCGACAACATGAGCCGCGCCGCGAACGCGGGCGCGCACATCTGCCCCGCCATGCCGGCCTTCTACACCGCCCCGAAGAGCTTCGAGGACCTGGCGGATTTCATCGCCGGGCGCGTGTTCTCGCTGCTCGGCGTGCGGCACGACCTGATCGAACCCTGGCGGGGCTAGGCTTCCGTTCTAAAAGACGCTGCCGAAGCCGACGTAGATCTGGTACCTGTCCTCGCTGGCACGCCGATCGAGCGGGAACCCGATGTCGAATCGCAGCGGACCGACCGGCGACGTGTAGCGCGCGCCGAGACCGACGGAGCGGAACAAGTTGAACTCGTAGTCGGCGGCCGAGCTCCACACGTTGCCCGCGTCGAAGAACAGCACGCCGAACAGCGAATCCCACACACGCGCGTGAAGCTCCTGGTTGGCGACGAAGAGCAGCTCGCCGCCCTGCGGTATACCCATCGCGTCGAGCGGACCGATGCCGTTCGTCGGGTACCCCCGAACCGAGAACTCGCCACCCGCACGCAGCCGGTCGACGAATGGCACGGGTTGCTCGCGCGCGCTCAGCAACCCCGCGCGGTAGGACTGGTGCCAGGAAAAGCGGCCCGTGCGGATCGGCCCGAACGGCGCAAACACCTTGAATTGTGTAAAAACGCCGAGCGTGGTGAGGTCGCTGCCGACGCTGGCGTGCGATCCGGAGATGTCCAGGCCGAAGAAGAAACCCTTGCGTCGTTGCGTCGTCAGCCCCTGCTCGACGGTGGTGTAGGCCAGCTGCCAGCCGAAACGCGGACTGATCACGCGTTCCTCGAGCGCGAGCTCGTTGCTCGGCACCCCGCTCAAGATCTGACGTTCTCCGACGGCCGTGTAGACGCGGGTCAGCATCCGATCGGTCAACGGGAACGTCAGCTGGGCCCAGGCCTCGACGACGTCGGAACGGACATCCTCGATGCGCTCGCGTTTGCCCTCGATGAACAGCTCCAGACTACTGCGCTCGAGCGGCACAGGCTCGGGGATCACGTGATACAACCGCAGGCTCCGGACCTGATCGTTGAGGATCGCGCGCACACCGGTGCGATGGCCACGACCGAGCGAATGACGGTTGACCAGGTCGATAACCCCTCCCAGACCCACGTCGCTTTCCCAGCGGCCACCGTAGGACAGCTGATAGCGCGGAGCTTCATCGAGCTCGAACCCGATGGCGACCGGACGCGGGACCGTCGGATCTTCCGACTCTTCGTCCTCGAGCGACTCGGTCGTCACGCGAATCCGCTCGAACACCCCGCTGCGGTAGAGGCGGCCGCGAGCTTCCGCGATGTCCTGGCGTTGCAGCGCGGTGCCGGTATTGATCTCCGCCTTACGGGAAACCCACGACGCGTTGGAGTGCTCGTAACCCTCGACCTTGACCTGCTGCACCCGGGAGGGGCGGCCCGCCTCGACACGGAACACCACATCGACCCGCGTCGAATCCTCGGGGTGTTCTTCCACGTTGCGACGAACGACGGCCTCGGCGTAGCCCCGGTCGCGCAGGTCGGATTCGAGGGCCCGTGCCGAAGCGGCGATCCAATCACGGCGCAACGGATCTCCCGTACGTATGGCGAACAGGCCTTTGGCGCGTTCGTTCGTCTCCTCGTCGGCGCCCTCGATACGGATGTTGTCGACGTAGCGCCGTAAACCGGGCTCGATCCACAGCTCGAGATGCCGGCCGTCGGCGGAGATGCGCCGGTCGAGGATGCGGGCGTCGGGGTAGCCGACGGCCTCGAGCGTTCGCAGGAGATGATCGTCCGCCTCGAGCAATCCGGCGGCAAGCTCGATCCTGGATAGCGGGGAGGCGAATCCCGAGGCGGCCCACTCGGCGATGTCCTCGGGCAGGCCGATCAACAACGGTGCTTCGAATTCGGCCTCGCGAGCGCAGGACGTGTCGATCGCGATCCCCCGACGCCCGTCGTCGATCGACTCGACGACCGTGATCCGTGCCAATGGCTCGAGGCAACCCGACGCACGTAGCGCACGCTCGGCCTGCCGCCGCATCTCGCTGAGCGAGCGGTCTTCCTCGTCACCGGAGCGATAGTTGGCCTTGATGCGCGAGCGGACCGAGCGCGGCAGCTTGCCGCTGCCGTCGAACCGGAAGCCCACGCGACTGCCCGGCTCGACGCGGACGGCCAGATCGATCTGGTTCCTGTCCGTCGCGACGGTTTGCACGTCGATCACGGCATCGGGATAGCCCGAGCGGCGCAGCGCGTCCGCGACGTCGACCTCGACGTCGAGCTCGGCACCGGTCGGAAACGGGTCCCCCTTGCGAAAGCCGATCGCTCGTCTCACGTCACGGCGACCCGAGATCTCGGGTACGTCGAGGATGCGGTTCCGCACGACCGGATCGTCGCCCGTACGTTTGCGACCGCCCAGGATCAACGTTTGTTGCAGGGTCATCCCGCGCGTCTCGTTGTCACCCGTGAAGACCTGCGCGCGCAGGCTCGGCGCGATACGGAAATTGTGTACGTCGAGGATGTAAGTCTGGCCCTCGGCCTCCCGCGGGTTGGTCGAGGCGATGAAGCTCAGGTTGTTCGTCAGATCCTGCAAGAGCGTGAAGCGCGCTTCGGTGTCGGTCTCGCCGAACAACGGCAACGGCTGGTAGCTCAACTCGGTGCGGTCGAGGACCTGTGCGAGCGATCCGTAGAGCCGGTCTTGCGTGTACGTGGCCAGGCTGGCCCCGAGCGAACCCTCGGTCGAGCTGACCTGCGCGCCCCAGAACCCCAGCGTCCCGCCCTGCCCGGGACCGAGGTCGGTGGAGTACCAGCCGCTGCGCCACGACTGGCCGATCGTCGGGTCCTCGCGCGAGCTCGTCGTCTGCAACGAGATCGTCGGCTCGCCGGGAGGCGAGCTGCTCCAGGAGAGCGAGGCCTCGTCGATGCGCAGCGTCTCCCCGAGCAGGTGCAGACGGCCGCCCGCCGCGACATCGGCGGTGCCGGTCAACAGCGGGTCGGCCAGCGTGCCGCGGACCTCGAGACGGCTCCAGTCCGCGCGCAACTCGGCAAGGTTGTTGCGGATGATCAGTCCCTGGTCGGTCAGCACCGTGAAGTCGATATCGACCGTCTCGAGCAGCCGGCTCGTGCCCGTGTCCAGCTCCGGATCGAAGATCGCCCGCAGGATCTCGCGGTCGAGGTTGAGGTCGCGGTTCAGCACGGCTCGGTCGACGACGGCCGTGCCGGTGAGCGAGCGGCGCCCGTCCGGAGGCCAGTTCAGGTTGAGGCCGGCGTCGAGCCGGGTCGTGACGCCGAAACCGAGACGGTATCGGACGCCTTTGAAATTACCCGTCAGCTCGAGCCCGTCGGGGCCGCGGATCGTGCCCTCGACGTGGCCGCTACCGCCGTTGATGTCGGCCGTCGCCTTGTCGATGCGGATCGTGTCGCCCACGGCGCTGACGCGAATATCGAAGTTCTCTATCCGCGTCGCGTAGGGGTCGGAGATCAGGAAGCGAGCGTTCTCGCCGCGCATCGTTCCGGTGATCGAGAAGTCCGCCGGGGGGCCGCTGCCGCGCAGGTGGAGCTCGACGGGGCCCGATCCCGTGGCACCGAGGATCGGCGCAATCAGCGCCGCGGTGATGTTTCCGTCGACCGAGGCCTGCATCCGACCCACCATGGCGATGAGCGGGTCCCCGAATCTCCACGACTCATCGAGGCGCGCGTGACCGCCGATGTCGAGGGGCGCGGTTCCCGCAATCGCGGAGCTCGCCGCGAGGAGTCGGCCCGGGGCGAGTGTGAAGCCCGCGTCGCCGTAACGGAAATCGATCGGGCCGACCGCATCGACCTGCTCCTCTCCGAGCTTGAAGCGAAAGCCCTCCAGACGCGCCTGCCCTCGCGCGCCGCTGACGTTCCGAAGATCGACCTCGAGCGTCCCGCTCAGCTTGCCTGCAATCTCGGCCGTGTTGTCGTCGTCGAGAAACAGCGGGACGATCGCGCCGAGATCGAGATTCGTGGCCTCCAGGGTCGTGGAACCCGCTGCCGTGGCCAACGGCCGGATCTTCAGCTCCTCGGAAAACGGGATCGCGCCCGTCAACGTGCCGACCGTGGTGTCCTTGCTGGTCAGCGAGCCACGGACGACCCGCATGACGCCATCGCGAAAGTCGAGTTGCAGCTCGGCACGATGGCCGCTTCCCGGCAACCCGAACTGGACGACGTTGGCCTGCATCCGGCGGATCGGCATTTCGGGCTGCGCCGTCCCGGATGCCTGCAACACACCGAACGAGGGGTTCATCCAGGTCGCCGTCAGATCGTTCACCGACCACTCCTCGGGTGACAGGGAGAGTGTGGTGTTGATTCTTTCCAACGCCGGGATCCCTGCGATCTCGAGATCGCGACCGTGGAACAACAGCTCGGCGGTCGGGTCGAGCAGCGGTCCCGACGCCGTCAGCGAGGCGTCCGCGGTTCCGCGCACGACGCGTTCGGACCATTCGTTCGGCAGCAGCGCGGCCAGGCGTGTGAGGCTGAGGTTGCGTGCCTCGGCCTCGACCAGTTCGAGCTCGGATTCCTGAGGGGCGTCGGTCGGCACGACGCCGCGTGCGACGACGTCGAGTGTCTCGTCGGTGCCCGGCTGCCAGGCGAAATCGGCGTCGACCTGGGGGCGGTCGAGCGAACCGGAGGCCTCCAGTTCCAGCGTCAACTCGCCGCCCAGCTTCGGATCGGCGCTGAGCAGCAGGTCGACCCAAGCCGGCTGGGCGTTGCCCGGCATCAACGCCTCGTGGATCGTCGCAAACTGTTGACCGGCCCCGTACGGATCGGGCAGCCGCACCGAGACGTGAGCGGACTCGATCCGCGCCGCGGCCCAGCCTTCTTCCGGGCCGGGCATGAGGCGCACACGCCAGCGGCGGTGACCCGGCTCGGTTTCGAGCACGGTGCCCTCGAGCTCCAGGCCCTTCGACAGGTCTGCCGCCACCGCCGAGGCGGCGAGCACCGGCTTGGCCCCACGATCCCAGGCCATCCGGCCCTCCAGCTGAAGGCTGTCGACGGGCCCGGATGCCGTCAGGTCGAACGACAGCGCGCCGACCGGTCGCAAAGCGTCGACGCGTTCGCTCAACAGGCCGAAACGTTGCGCCGCCGCGCCCACATCGGCAAACTCGGCAGTCGCGGCCGCTCGATCGAGGATCGCGTCCTCCGCGTCGTCCCAGGCGCGGAGGCGGACCGAGCCTCGCGTCAGACAGCGGTCCGCTTCGGCCGGCAGCACGGTCGCGTCCCAGGTCAGGTGGACGGGGTGGGATCCGGCGCCGTCGGAATCGGCCGTCAGTTTGGCCCGCAACAACGTTTCACGACCCCGCATGAGCTTGGCTTCGAAGTCGAGATCGACCCTTTCCTCGTCGTCGACCGCGGCGACCGCTCGGTCGAGCGGAAGATCCAACTCGTAGTGTCCCTCCAGCTCGAATTGCTTTCCCGCCAGCTCGATCTCGACCAACGGTCCGGCCATGAGCGGTTCGAGCAACGGGGCCGGGAGCTGGGACAGGACGGCGTCTCCCTCGCCGACGAAGCGTTCGCCGGCCCAACCTATACGGCCGTCGATGTTGGCGTGCCCACTCGATGTGAGATCCGGGAACAGCGTGCCGAGGCGTGCCTCGAGGTGCCCCTCGATCGTCAAGTGGCGGGCGTCCATCCCGGAGAGATCGGCCTCGCCTTGCCATCCGTCGCCCAGGAGCGAGACCGTTGCGCTGCGGATCGTCCCGTCCAGACCGACGGAGCCGGCGAGATCGATGTCGGCCTCGATCAGCGGCCGGTCCGGGTGGCGCACCTCCAGCACCCCCGACGATTCGGCGACCTGGAGGATGCCCAGCTGAAGCGTGCCCGCGCCGCCGATTCGCGTGACCTCGAACCTCTCGTACCAGGTGGCGTACCGCTCGCCGCCCTTCCACGGTCCGACACCACCCGATTCCCAACGCAGGTCGTCCACGCGCAGGGGCAACGGGGCTCGCTCGCGGTCGGCGGTCCCGCTGCGGCCGGCCGGGAACATCGTGGTATCGGCCGTCACGTCGCGCACCAGGACGCGATCGAGCCGCACGGGTCGCTGGAACAAGCGGCGCCAGTGGAAGCTCGCGGCGACTTCTCCCGCAGTGAGGAACGGACGGTCGCGGTCGGCGGCCTGGATCCGAACGTCGTGCAGGACGAACTCGCCGCGCAGCGGCGCGAGCCGGCTGGCTGCGATCTCGAAGCGGATCCCGGTATCGCGCTCGATGCGCTCGGCGAGAAAGGCAAAGACCCAGCCACGCCCCGTCGAGGTGCTGAGGAAAGCGGCCACGATGACCACCCCCAACGCGAGGAACAGGGTCAGTCGGAATAGTCGGCGATGCCAGCGCCGACGACGAGCCGGCCGGGGTGTTGGTTGCTCCGACGCGGTGTCGTTGGTTTCAGGGGGCAACGCTGTGATCTGTCGGGGCCTGTCGGCTCCTCGATGGGGCTAGGGGCGACCGGCACGCAGCCGCGCCAGCTCGGCCTCGGCTTTCCGGAGCCCCTCGCGCGCTTTCTCGACCATCTCTTTCGTTCTGTCGTGGCGCTGGGCCGCGGTCTCGCCGCCTTCGGTTCGTTTCGTCTTCTCCTCCTCGGAGAGCTCGGGGCGCGCCGAGAAGGGGTTACGCGTCGCGAGTAGCTGGCGCTCCAGGTCGGCCAGTTTCGCTTTGGCCGCGGTGACGGCGGCCTCGGCCTCGGCAAGCGATTTGGCCTGCTCCTGCTGGGCCGCGCGGCGTTGTTGGAGCCACTGCAGCGGGTCGGCGGCTTCCTTGGTGGTCTTCGTCTCGGCTTCTTTCGTTTCGGCCGCCGGCGTCGTGACTTCCTCTTCCGGTTTGACGATCTTGAACTTCTCGAGGTCGGCGTTGGTGTAGACCTTGACCTCCTCTTTGGACTCGACCTTTTTCTTTTCCACGCGATCCTTGGGGTCTTTCTTCGTTTCCTGAGCGGAAACGTCGGCGCTCAGGAACCCGATGGCCAGCAGCGCGCAACCGACAAAAACTCGCATGGCGACTCCTTCTCTGCCCTCTGAACTAATAATGTACACCCGGCCCGGTCAGCGTCCAATCTCCGGCGATTTCTGGACCCTTTCGCCGCCGCACATCGACAGGACCGCCTGCAACACGGTCTCGACGGGGAGCGCATCCATGAGGCTCCGGGCGGAACGCCGACGGCGGCGGCGAGACCAGCGCTTCGCACCCTCGTGCTCGACGACGAGCGCCCAGCCGTTCCCGGCGTACGGTCCCCAGCGCGCCGCCCCGCAGCTGTTCCACGGCGCGTGGATCGCCAGCGTTGCGCGCCCCAGCGCGGCGGCGAGGTGGATCGGTCCCGTGCTGTTGCTGACGGTCAACCGGGAGCGCGACAGAAGGGCCGCCAGCTCGGGCAAGCTGAAGGCGAATCGGGGCAGCTCGCTGTCAGCAAAGGGCTCCAGAGCGGACCGATCGGTGGGGCCCTCGGTCACGACCACGGCCTGACCGGCCTCGCGTAACCGATCGGCCAGCCGGCGCCAACGTGTCGCGGCCCAGCCGGGGCACGACCCGGCGCTGCCGGGATGAACCACGACGGGGTCGCCGGCGAGCCCCTGCCCCAGGAGCCAGCGGTCGACCTTGTCCCGCGTCGCTTGCGGGATTTCGATCGGGAAACGCAGTGGGCCCGGTGCGGCTCCGGCGCACGCGCCGAGATCGAGGGCGTGTTCCAGCTCATGGCGCAGCGTTGCCCGGCGCGAGACCCGAACGCTGCGGTCGAAAAGGAACGAAAACCATCGCCGTCCCGTGCCCGCAACGTGCCGCACGCCGGCACGACGCAACGCTCGCGGCGCCGCACTGCCCCGCGAGATACAGACGGCTGCGTCGGGCGCGAACTCTCGAAGCGTCTCGACCAGCTCCGGCGAGGCCTCGAGGACGGAATCGACCGGGGTGAACAGCGACGCCAGCGGCGCGAGGGCGGGTTGCACGAGCAGTCCGATGTGCGCTTCCGGGTAGGCCATCTTCAGCCGATCGATCGCGGGTAACGTGAGAACCAGGTCACCGAGCCTGTCGTCGCGGACGACGAGTAGCCGCCGAACCTCCCGGTAGGGCGAACGGGAACCCCGTGGCGCGGGTCGCGGACGAACCTGAACCAGTTGTGGGCGAACCTGCACGGTCGTAGTCTAGCGGTAGAATGGTTCCCTTCATGTGCGCACGCTTGGTTCTCTTCGATATCGACGGCACCTTGGTCGACTGCGGCGGGGCAGGCCGCCGGGCTCTCGTCGGCGCTTTCGAGCAGTTGTTCCGGCCGGGCTCGGTGTCGGCCGCCATGCTGGTCCCGTTCGCCGGCAAGACCGATTTCCGGATCTTCCGCGAGATCGCTCATGCACTCGGCATCAAGAGCCAGCGTCTGGCGAAGAAGCGCGCCGAGTTCGAGCGCGCCTACGAGCTCGCGCTACACCGGGAGCTTCACGACGGCGAAGACACGACGCAGCGGGTGCTGCCCGGCGTGCTTACCCTTCTCGAGAAGCTGGCGGCGCGCGACGACGCCCGCGTGGGCCTGTTGACCGGAAACATCCCGCTCGGCGCCCGGCTCAAGCTGGAACGCTTCGACCTGGACCGATTCTTCGAGGGCGGCGGCTTCGGGGATGACGCAAGGAACCGTCGCGGCGTGGCCCGGGCCGCCCGGGAGGACATGCAGCGCCGCACCGGGATCGACTTCGCTCCCGACGACGTCGTCGTTTTCGGTGATACCGACGAGGACGTGGACTGCGCACGTCACAACGGCTTCCGTGCGGTCGCCGTCGAGACGGGCTGGGCCGAGCCGGGGAGCCTCGAAGCCGCCAAACCCGATGCGCTGTTCCGGGACCTCAGCGACACCGACGCCGTGCTGGAGACGATCTTCGCGGAGTGACGCAAGAGCAAACCCCGCAGGCGGTCCGCGGTCCGAACCACGCTGCGGGGCCCGACAACTGCAGGAACGGACTAATTATCGTAGTACAGGTAGAACTCGTACGGGTGCGGGCGCAGCCGTAGAGGATCGACCTCGTTGTCCGTCTTGTACTGGATCCAGGTCTCGATCAGGTCAGCCGTGAACACGCCGCCCGCGGTCAGGAACTCGTGGTCCCGGTCGAGCGCCTCGAGGGCTTCGTCCAGCCGACCCGGTGTGTGCCGGTACTCGGCCAGTTCCTCGGCGGTCATCTCGTAGATGTCCTGGTCCAGCGGCTGGCCGGGATCGATCTTGTTCTTGATGCCGTCCAGGCACGCCATCATGATCGCCGCGAAGCTCAGGTAACCGTTGCACGTCGGGTCGGGGCAACGGAACTCGATCCGCTTGGCCTTGGGCGACTGGCTGTACATCGGGATGCGCACCGCCGCCGAGCGGTTGCGCGCCGACATCGCCAGGTTGACCGGCGCCTCGAAGCCCGGCACCAGCCGCCGGTAGGAGTTGCTCGTCGGCGCGGCGAAGGCCAGCACCGAGGGGGCGTGCTTGAGCAGGCCGCCGACGGCCCACAGCGCCATCTGGCTCAGGCCGGAGTACTCGTCGCCGGCGAACAGCGGCTCGCCGCCCTTCCACAGCGAGATGTGCGTGTGCATGCCGGAGCCGTTGTCCTCGAAGATCGGCTTGGGCATGAAGGTCACCGTCTTGCCGTGCCGCTTGGCGACGTTCTTGATGATGTACTTGAACCACATGAACTGGTCGGCCATCTCCAGCAGCGGCGCGTACTTCATGTCGATCTCGCCCTGCCCGGCCGTGCCGACCTCGTGGTGGTGCGCCTCGACGGTGATGCCGACCTTGCGCATCGCGCGCACCATCTCGCCGCGCAGGTCGTGGTAGGTGTCGGTCGGGCTGACCGGGAAGTAGCCGCCCTTGTAGCTCGGCTTGTAGCCCAGGTTCGGCTCCTCGAAACGGCCGGTGTTCCACGCCCCCTCGACGGAGTCGATCTGGTAGAACCCGCGGTGCTGGTTCTGCTCGTAGCGCACCTCGTCGAAGATGAAGAACTCCGGCTCCGGGCCGATGTAGCAGCGGTCGGCGATGCCGGTCTCCTTGAGGTGCGAGAGCGCCTTGCGCGCGACGTGACGCGGGTCGCGCGAGTAGTCCTCACGCGTCATCGGGTCCTTGATGTCGGCGATCACGCTGACCGTGGGCTTCGCGAAGAAGGGGTCGATCATGGCCGTCGACGGGTCCGGCACGGCCAGCATGTCGGAGACGTTGATCGCCTGCCAGCCGCGGATCGACGAGCCGTCGAAGCCGACGCCGTCCTCGAACGTGTTCTCGTCCCAGGTGTCGATCGGGAACGAGCAGTGCTGCCACGTGCCGAGCAGGTCGGTGAACTTGAGGTCGACCATCTCGGCGCCGTGCTTCTTGGCGTACTCGAAGAAGTCTTTTGGGGTCATCGGGTAGGTCCTCCGGGTTGGAAAGAGTTTTCGAACAGGTTCATCGACGGCCCTCGGCGAGACGGCACGCGCGGCGGACGACCTTCGCGAACATCGAGCGGGTCAACCGTCCGGTCTGGGTGTTCTGCTGGCTCGGGTGATAGCTGCCGAGCAGCGTCAGGCCGGGACCTCCGCGGCGAAGCGTCAGGGTCGCTTCCGCTCCGTGGCCGAATGCCGGCACCGGTTTCGGGAACGCCTCCGGGGCCAGCGCGCGAGCGCGCCGAAGCGCGGCGTCCCAGGCGACCTTGCCCAGCGCCACGACGACGCGGAGACGACGCAACCCGTCTAGCTCGCGATCGAGGAACGGGCGGCAACGCTCGATCTCCTCACGGCTCGGTCGGTTGGCGGGTGGCGCGCAGCGGCAGACGTTGGTGATGTAGGCGCCGCTCAACCGCAGACCGTCGTTGCGCGACGACGAAGCCGGCGCGCTGGCGAGTCCCGCGCGGTGCAGCGCGGCGTAGAGGAACTCGCCGGAGCGATCCCCGGTGAACATGCGGCCGGTGCGGTTGGCGCCGTGGGCCCCCGGGGCCAGGCCCAGGAACAGCAGGCGTGCATTGCGATCGCCGAAGCCGGGCACCGGCCGACCCCAGTAGGTCTCGTCGCGATACATGCGGCGCTTGACGCGCGCGGTCTCGCGGCAGTGGCCGATCAACCGCGGGCAACGCGTGCACTCCGCAATATCGCCGTCAAGCGTCTTCCAGGGGGTCGCGCTCAT
>WVWW01000202.1:4169-15545 GCA_011773795.1 Acidobacteriota bacterium | reverse complement strand
GGACTTCCGAGTTGTAGTCGTCCCAGGCCTTGGTTTTCGCTTCCAGAAAATGTTGGTAGATGTGGTCGCCCAGCGCGTCACGCACGAGCGGGTCCTTCTTCATCGCTGCGAGCGCTTCGCTCAGGTTGCTCGGCAGGTCGTCGATCCGGAGGCGCCGTTTCTCGCGGTGCGACATGGCGAAGATGTTCTTGTTGACGGGCGGGCCGGGATCCGCCTTGGTCTCCAGGCCGTCGAGACCGGACGCGATCATCACCGCAAACGCGAGATAGGGGTTGCACGAAGGGTCCGGCGTGCGCAGCTCGACCCGGGTCCCGCGCCCTTTTCGCGCCGGAACTCGCACCAAAGGAGAGCGGTTGCGCTCCGACCAGACGATGTTGGTGGGCGCCTCGTAACCGGGCACCAGGCGCTTGTAGGAGTTGACGAGCGGATTGGTGACCGCGCACATGCCCTTGGCGTGCGCCAGCAGCCCGGCGATGTACCGGCGGCCCACGTCGGACAGGTCGAGCTCCTCGCCCGAGGCGTAGAACGCGTTCTGTTTGCCGCGGAAGAGACTCTGGTGCGTGTGCATCCCGGACCCCGCCTCCGTGGGGAGCGGCTTCGGCATGAACGTCGCGTGAAGGTTGAAGTCGAGCGCGATCTTGCGCACCACCAGCTTGAACGTCGCGATCTTGTCCGCCGTGGCGACCGCCTCGTCGTACTTGAAGTCGATCTCGTGCTGGCCCGGCGCGACCTCGTGGTGCGCCGCCTCGACCTCGAAGCCCATCGACTCCAGGGCGTTGACGATGCTGCGCCGGCATTCCTCGCCCCGGTCGATCGGCGTGAGGTCGAAGTAGGCCCCGCGGTCGTGTGTCATCGTCGAGGGGGAGCCGTCCTCGTCACGCTGGAACAGGAAGAACTCGACCTCGGGACCGAGCATCGCGGTCAGCCCGAGCTCCGCCGCGCGGGCGGTGGTGCGCTTCAGCGTCGTCCTCGGGCAACCCTCGAACGGAGATCCGTCGGGGAGTGCGATGTCGCAGATCACGCGCGCGACGCGCCCGTGAGTCTCCTCCCAGGGAAAGACCTTGAAGGTAGCCAGATCGGGCCGAAGCAGCATGTCCGATTCCTCGATCCGGACGAAGCCCTCGATCGAGGAGCCGTCGAACATGATCTCGCCGTCGAGCGCCTTGTCGAACTGCCCTGCCGGGACCTCGACGTTCTTGTTGGTGCCGAGGATGTCGGTGAACTGCAGGCGGAGGAAACGAATGTTTTCCGCCTCACACAGCTTCAAGACCTCGCGCCGATCCACCGCTCGCCTCCGGGTGATGCGGCAAGATACCGGCGCGCAGGTGAAGTGTCAACGACTGTGGGATATTTTTTGCATAATCGGCAAGAAACAGATGTCAGTAAATTCCGAATAGGAAGATTTTCGCCTTATTGACACTTTAGGATTACATTTTCTGCCTTTTTTCAGCGTCAATACTACTCAGAACGGCCATCTTGGGGCCCCACGCGACAATCAACTCGTCGAGACCGTCGCCATCGAGGTCTCCGGCGGCGAGATGGCCGACGTCCTCCCACCGGGCGCGGAAGAGCTCGCGGCCGGTTTCGGCCAGGAGAACGACCAGTTGGCCGCGCCCGGCGACGGCGACCTGGTCCTGCTCGACCCCGGAAAAGAAGCGTCCCGTCGCCAGCGCGCGTACGGAATCGGGAAGCAGGCCGAATCTTCCCTCCGTCCCCTTTTCGAGTCGCCATGGATGGGTCCCCGCGACTTGCTTGTCCAGGACGGAGAGGTCGGCCCCGAGTGTCGTCAGTTCGCGCGGCTCGGCGCGACCGGTGAGAGCGAGCCACACCGGCGACGGGTTCCCCGCGGGCCCTGCCGGGTAGGGCGCCAACCCGCGCACCAGGCCGATTTCTGCGGACGCCGCGATCGCACCTTCGCGGTCGGCGAGGGCCACCCCGTTCAGTGTCCCGAATACCGTTCCCGCTTGCGGCTCACGGGGATCCGCCCAGCGCGCATCGAAAACCGGGGCCGGCGCCTCCAACGCCGTGTGCGTGCCCGCCGGAAAGTCGACCCGGGACACACCGGTGGCACCCATGCGATACGACAGCACGGCGTAACCGCCGTCGGCGTCGGGCTCGGACGCGACGACCCGGCCCGCGACGACACCGCTGAGCTTGGCCTCGGTTTCGCCATCGGGCTTGAGCTTGAGGAGGGTGCGGCTGTGGGTCAGCACGACCCGCGTCGAGCCGTCCGGAGGCGCGATCACCTCGATGCCTTCCAACGGCGCGCGGAACTCCCGCATCCAGCGGACGGAGAACGCGTGCTCGCCGGCGACCTGCCGGGCGATGGTCTCCGGCTCGGCCTCCTTCAAGTCGAGGATCTCGCCGATGGCCCAGAAGATCTGGTCCTCGGTCCCCCCCTTGAACACCTCCCACCGGCCGCGGATGCGACCCGCCCGGTCGATCAGGATCACCGTCGGCACTTGCACCACGTCGAGCGCCAGCCGCATCTCGGGTGTGTAGACGGCCACGGGAAGCTCGATCCCGAGCATTCTTGCCGAGGCCTTCGCGACGGATCGCGGCTCGTCCACATTGACGGCGAACGTGTGCAACCCGCGGTGCTGGTTCTCCTTATGAAAGGCCTGCATCAGGGGCAATTCCTCGCGGCACGGTTCACACCAGCTGGCCCAGAAGTCGAGCACCAGGACGTCGCCGAGAAGATCGCCCGTGCGCACGGGCTCCCCGTCGATGATGTCGAGCGTGAGTGGTTCGAGCAAGCGATCCCAGGTTCGCGCACGGATCGGCTCGGTTTGCGCCTCGAGCCGGCCGACAGCCTCGCGCGCCCAGTCTTCTTCGGCCGGTTCGCCCAGCTCGAGCGCTCTCCGCAGGACCGCTTCCGCCAGGTCGTCCCTTCCCGCACGATGCAGGGCGTCGGCCATGCGGCCGAGATTTCCCGCTCCGGCATCGATCGCTGCGCTCCATACCGTGCCGCCCTCGGCGTCGATCCAGCGGAGGCGTTCGCTGCCGCCACCCGAGACCATCAACTGCCACGCCGCCCGCGCGGCGTCCTGCCAATCGCTGCGACCTGCCGCCGAGTCCATGCGCTCCAGCAACGCCCCTGTCGCGACGGGGTCGGGGTCCGCTGTCCCGGTCGGCAGGGCAACGGCTTCTCCCGCGGGGGGCAACGGGGGTAGATCGGTCGTCTCCGCCGGGAATCCCGCGGCGGAGGAAGCCAGGGGAAGGAGAAGGAGAAGGAGTAGGGTTGGAGCGAGTCGCTGAATCATCCGGACCAGGCTAGCCCGCGCGGGCTCGACGCGCACCCCGAGGAGCTCGGATCCGGGATCGGTATCGGCGCGCTGGGTCGGAATCAGGCGGAGACGACGCTTTCGCGCCAGCTCATCAGGATCGCGGAGGCCTTGGAGGTCTCGATTTCGACGAAGGCCCGGTAGACCTTCTTGAGATCCGGGTCGATCTGGTAGGTGCGATTCTCGAAATCGAAGGTTTCGATTTTGCCGGGCTTCCGTTTGATCCGTTTCGCCATGAACCCCTCCTGACGTGCTCTCGGTGTCTAGGTTGGGTTTCAAGATTCGTACCAGTGCGGTAGAAAACGTCCGCTGCCGCGGTTGAGTATGGAACTCCGGGAAAACCAGCTCGCTGTGATCGAAATGCGCGGCCATGAGATGTTGTTTTTTATCGGCCATTCTGGCAGATTTAAGTTCATTCCGGTCATCCTGGCCGATTTGGAGGTTGGGTCATGGCGGTTGCTCCGGACGGCAGGCGCATCATCGTCATCGAAGGCGACCCGCGAATCCGCAGGGAGGTCGCGGCCATCCTCGAGCGCGGTCCGTATACCGTGGTGGGGTTCGCGGATGCGCGCGAAGCCGCGTCCACGCTGCGTTTGCGCGAACACGATGCGGTGATCGCCTCGCTCGAATGGCCCGCCCCGGCAAACGCCGCGGCGATTCGTTCGCTCAAGCGACAGGCCGGTCGCAGTCCCGTGATGTTGCTCACATCGGCGAACCGAATCGACGCCGCGATTCGCGCGCTGCGCCACGGCGCCGACGATTACATGATTCGCCCTCCCGATCCAGTCGAGCTCAAGACTCGGCTGCGGCGCATCCTGGATCGCCGCGAGCTCAACTCGAAACTCGCTTTTTTTCAGGATGAACTGGCCCGTCGCGCTGTCTCGAAGAAGATCGAGGCTCATTCGCCGGCGATGAAGACCTTGGTGAATCGGTTCCTTCGTGTCGCACCGAGTCGCTCGACCGTTCTGATCACGGGAGAGAGCGGCGTGGGTAAGGAACTCGTTGCGCGCTCCATTCATTTCAACTCGCCGCGTCGCGATCGCTCGTTCGTCGCGCTGAATTGCGCGGCGATGCCGGTCAGCCTGATCGAGTCCGAGTTGTTTGGGCACGAAAAAGGAAGTTTCACCGGGGCCCACACACGGGTCCGAGGCAAGTTCGAGATCGCCCATCGGGGGACGTTGTTCCTCGACGAGATCGGCGAGATGGACCCCGGCACGCAGGCGAAGCTCTTGCGCGTGCTGGATCACAACGAGTTCATGCGCGTCGGAGGTCACCAGAGTATCCGCGTCGACGTTCGGTTGATTGCCGCGACCAATGCCGATCTGGAGCGCATGGTGGACCAGGGATCCTTTCGCCAGGACCTGTACTATCGATTGAAAGTGGTCCGTTTGCGGGTCCCCGCGCTGAGGGAGCGAAGGCCCGATATTCCCTATCTTATCGACGTTTTTTTGGACGAGCTGGCGGGCTCCAACGCCGTGCAGCGGAAGTCCATCTCAGCGGAAGCGATGACCGCGTTGACGGATCACGCCTGGCCGGGCAACGTCCGCGAGCTCAAGAATCTGCTCGAGAGCCTGCTCGTCACGATCGAAAGCGACGAGATCGGAGTGGAGGACTTGCCCCGATCGGTACGTGGTTCACGCGCGGAGGTCGACGCGACCGAGCTGACCGCCGGAACGACGCTCGAACAGATGGAGCGTGCGCTCATTCGCCGCACGCTCGAGCACACCGGAGGCAATCGTACGCACAGCGCCGCACTGCTCGGCATCGGTGTGCGCACGCTGCAACGCAAGATGCAGGCCTACGACATTCGCATCAAACCGACACGTCGACGCCGCAGGAAACGCGACGCGACTTGACGACGTGATCGCTCTCGGTGTTTTTTTAGTCTTGACACAGGAATTGCGTTCTTTCATATTCGGCACTGTCCGAAATCAACGATCGTATGAAATCGATCGAGGAAAGGAGGTGATTCAGCATGGCGAAGAGGAAAGCGAAGAAGAAGGCGACGAAGCGTAAGGCTGCGAAGCGTAAGACGACGAAGCGCAAAGCAACGAAGAAGAAGGCCACCAAGCGCAAGACCAAGAAGAAGGCCACCAAGAAGAAGGCGAAGCGCAAGACCAAGCGCAAGGCCAAGAAGAAAGCCACCAAGAAGAAGGCCAAACGCAAGACCAAGCGCAAGGCCACCAAGAAGAAGGCCAAGCGTAAGACCAAGCGCAAGGCCACTAAGAAAAAGGCGAAGCGCAAAACCAAGCGCAGGGCCAAGAAGAAGTAACTAAACCGTAGGCTCGTGAGAGCCGTAAAAAAATCTCAGGGGACGCTGACCCGGGCGTCCCCGTTTTTTTTGGGAGGCAGAAAAACGTGGGTCGGGGCCGTCGATCAGTCCTTCGGCCGGTCCCGGCGCTCGAGTTTGACGGGCCCGCTCGCCGTCTGGCGCGGTTCCGGCAGCGGAGGGGGGGTGCCGATCTGGAAGATCCGGATCGAGTGGATCTTGATGTCCTCCACGGGCCGCCCGTTGCCGAAAGCCTTCTGCTGGCTGATCTGGAAGACCACCTCGCGTCCCTCGACCACCTCGCCGAAACAGGGAAAAACCCGGTTGAACCGAGGGTTCGCCGCGGCGGTCACGAAGAACTGGACGGCGCTGGGCCGCCCGCCCATGCGCGTCATGCCGAGCCGTCCCGCGTCGCTGAAGTCGTAGGGACCGTAGCCTTCCTCGGGTGCATAGAAGGGTGGGGCTCCCCGCCCCGTCTTGGTCCAGTCGCCGGCCTCGAAGAGCAGGCCCGCGCGTAGGATGTGGATCGGAATCCCGTCGTAGTAAGGGTATTTCTGCTCCTCGCCGCTGGCGTCGGTCCAGGTCAGCTCTCCCATCGCGAGGGCGGCGAAGTGGGCCACGGACTGCGGCGCCTGTTCGGGCAAGAGCCGGGCCACCACACGCCCCAGATCGGTCTCGATGACGGCGTAATGGCCGACTTTCCAGCCCGGCTCGGGAGCGAACGGCGGGACGTCGTCCTCGGCGGCGGCCGGGCCGACGGTCACGGCGGCGACCAGAAGCAACCCGATGACGGAGTGCACCCTCGTTTTCATCCCGAAAGTCCCCCATTTGTGGGAAGAAAGCCCATCGAAATCGTACGCGGTGGTGGACCGGACCGCAACCGGAAGTCCCCCGCCGCTGCCGCTTGTCCGCTATTAGGGCGAAACCTATATTCGCTCAGATTTCAACAGGAACAGGAGTGTGGACGGTGGCTCAGCTCGACCCCCTGCTCAAGGCGCTGAGGGAACGAAACGCGCGTGAATTGGTGCTCAGGGACGGCCAGCAGCCCATGTTCGGCACGGCCGAGGGCCTCAAGCCGGTGTCCCCCAAGACTTTGACCCGGCCGCAGATCATCGCCCTGCTCTGCGAGCTCGCCGGCCCCGTGGAGTCGCTCAAGCTGAAGGGCGGCGAAGCGATGAGCTTCTTTTATACGCTGGAGGGGTCCGGTCCGTTCGAGATCGGAGTGGCCACGGCGGGCGGATTCTCGGTCACCGTGCGACCGGCGGAGGCCGCGAGCCCCCGAGACGAGGTCCCGCTGGCCGCGACATCGATCCCCGGAGCCGGGGCGCCGCTCTCACCCGAGCCGGGAGCCGAACCGGCCCCGGACGGTCCTGTGAATCCCACGATGGCCGAAGCCGCGCAGGCCGAAGCCGCGCAGGCCGAAGCCGCGCAGGCCGCGCCGGAGCCGGCACGCACCGCCGTCGCGACCGCGCCCGCCGCCGACCCGGCGACCCTCCGCGACCAGCCGGCATCCGCCGCCGTCGCCGTCGCCGATCCGGTCGCCGTTTCGACAGCCGTCCCGGATCCGTCTCAGAGCCAGGTCACCGAGCTACCGCAGGCGCGTTCGGCCGCCGAGGCGACGCACAAGGTGGAGATCGAGCGCTACCTTCGCCGCATGTTCGAGATGGGCGCCAGCGACTTGCACCTGTCGGCCGACGAGACCCCGATGGTGCGGCTCCACGGAGAGATGGTCCGGCTCGAGGGCGAGCAGCCGTTGTCGGCCAACAAGACGCAGCTGCTGCTCGACTCGATCACGCCGGAGCGCAACCGCAAGGAGTTCTTCGAGAGCTCCGACACCGACTACGCGCACGAGATCCCCGGCGTGTCGCGGTTCCGCGTCAACGTGTTCCGCGACCGCAAGGGAGTCGGCGGCGTCTTTCGAACGATTCCGACGGAGATCCTCACCGCCGAGCAACTCGGCCTGCCGCCGGCGATCCTCAACCTCTGCAACCTCAACAAGGGCCTGGTGCTGGTCACCGGTCCGACGGGTTCGGGGAAGTCGACGACGCTGGCCGCGATGATCGACTACATCAACAAGACGCGCACCGACCACATCATCACGATCGAGGACCCGATCGAGTTCGTGCACCCGAACAAGAAGTGCCTGGTCAACCAGCGCGAGGTCATCACCCACACCGCGGGCTTCAAGAAGGCGCTGCGCGCCGCGCTGCGCGAGGATCCCGACATCGTCCTGGTCGGCGAGATGCGCGATCTGGAGACGATCGCCATCGCGATCGAGACCGCGGAGACCGGCCACCTGGTCTTCGGCACGCTGCACACGACCACGGCGATCTCGACCGTCGACCGCATCATCGACCAGTTCCCCGCCGACCGGCAGGCGCAGATCCGCACGATGCTGTCCGAGTCGCTGCGCGGCGTCGTGGCCCAGACCCTGCTGAAGAAGATCGGTGGCGGCCGTGTCGCGGCGCTCGAGATCCTGATCGTCAACTCGGCGATCTCGAACCTGATCCGCGAGGGCAAGACGTTCCAGATCCCGAGCCTGATGCAGACGGGCAAGAAGATCGGGATGCAGATGCTCAACGACGCGTTGATGGATCTGATCAAGAAGAAGATCGTGGAGCCGGACGAGGCCTACATGAAAGCCGTGGACAAGGCCAGCTTCCTGTCCTCCTGCAAGACGAACAACGTTCGGATCACCGTCCCCACCGGCAAGGACGACTGAGCCCCGGGCTAGGCCTGTTTGCTCAGGTCGATGAGCTCGATCCCCAGCTGTCCGGCGACCTCGATGCTGCGCTCGTCGCGGTAGAACTCGCCGTAGTAGACCTTCGAGATCCCCGCGTTGGCGATCAGCTTGAAGCAGTTCCAGCACGGCGAGGCGGTCGTGTAGAGCTCGGCGCCGTCGATGCGCACGCCGTTCTTGGCCGCCTGGATGATCGCGTTGGCCTCGGCGTGGACCGTGGCCACGCAGTGGTCGTTCTCCATCAGGTGGCCGACGTCGTCGCAGTGCGGCATCCCGCGGATCGAGCCGTTGTAGCCCGTGGACAGGATCGTCTTGTCGCGCACGATCACCGCCCCGACGTGCTTGCGGTCGCAGGTCGAGCGCGTGGCCGCCTGGCGCGCGATGTTCATGAAGTAGGTGTGCCAGTCGACCCGCGTCACACCGAATCCCTCCGGGACCGCGCGACCCTACCACAACCATGGGGTCAAGTCTTGGCATGAGACATTCTCGAGGCCGCGGATGGTGCAACCATGGGGTCAAGTCTTGGCATGGGACATTCTCGAGGCCGCGGATGGTGCGGCACCCGACAGCGAGAATGTCTCATGCCAAGACTTGACCCCGGACGGGTCTACGAGACGAGCTTGTTCTTGCTCCAGCGGGGGTTCTTGATCTCGTACTTCGCGACCTTGTAGTTCATCACGCGGGACGAGATCCCGAGGAACTTCGCGGCGTCCTTCTGGACCCAGTTGTTGATGCGCAGCGCCTCGAGGATGGCCAGCTTCTCGAGCTCCTCGAGATCGATCCCGTTGGGGGGAAGCTTGAGGTTGATCGACTGTGCGCCCTCCTGCGAGCCGTTCTGGGCGCCGACGATGTGCAGGTCTTCCTGACGGACGAACGGCTGCTCGCACAGCAGCACGGCGCGCTCCATCGCGTTCTTCAGCTCGCGGATGTTCCCCGGCCAGGTGTGCCGCTTGAGCACGCGGACGGCCCCCGGATCGATCCCGCGGACGTCCTTCTTGATCTCGGCGGCAGCCTGGTCGATGAAGTGCTTGGCCAGCGGGATGATGTCCTCCTTGCGCTCGCGCAGCGGCGGGATGTGGATCGTGACGACGTTCAGGCGGTAGTACAGATCCTCGCGGAACTCGCCCTCGGCGATCGCGTCGGTCAGGTCGCGGTTCGTCGCCGCGATGACGCGGACGTCGACCTTGATCGTCCGCGTGCCGCCGAGGCGCTCGAACTCGCGCTCCTGCAGCACGCGCAGCACCTTGGCCTGGGTCGAGAGGCTCATGTTGCCGATCTCGTCCAGGAACAGCGTGNNCCGCGCTCGTGACCGAACAGCTCGGATTCGAGCAGGTTCTCGTGCAGCGCCGCGCAGTTCATCTTGACGAACGGCTGGTCGTGGCGGCTCGAGTTGCGGTGCAGCGCCTCGGCGACCAGCTCCTTGCCCACACCGGTCTCGCCGAGCACGAGCACGGTTGCGTTCGAGCGCGCGACCTTGCGGATCGTGCCGAAGATGTCCTTCATCTGCGGGCTCTCGCCGACGATGTTCTCGAATCGGGGGATCAGCGATTCGCGGTCGAAGGCCTCCACGCGCGCCAGCAGCTTACGGTGCTGCAGCGCCCGGTCGACCTTCATCTCGAGCTCTTCGAGGTTGAACGGTTTCAGGATGTAGTCGTAGGTTCCGGCCTGCATGGCCTCGACGGCGGACTCGACGGTGCCGTAGGCGGTCATCATCAGGACCACGGTGCCCTCGTTGATCATCTTGCAGCGCTTGAGCACGTCGATCCCGTCGCTGCCGGACATCTGGTAGTCGGTGACCATGACGTCGTAGATCTCGCGTTCCAGCATGCGGATCGCCTCCTCGCCGCTGGATGCCTGACTGACTTCCCAGCCCTGATCCGCGAACGCGGTCGCAATCCCCTCGCGCAGGTTCTGCTCGTCCTCGACGACAAGTAGCTTTTTCATCGGTGCTGACCCTCGACCTCGGTGGTCTTTTCGAAAATCATCGGCAGTCGGACGGTGAAGCGCGCGCCGCCGAGCGACGATCGATCCACGTCGATCAGGCCTCCGTGGCTGTCGACGATCTTCTTGACCGTCGAGAGGCCGACGCCGGAGCCCTGGCTTTTGGTGGTGAAGAATGGGTGGAAGATTCGTTCACGGACTTCTTCGGGGATGCCGGGACCGTCATCGGAGACCCGTACGACAACGAGTTCCTCGAACTCGCCCCAGGCATCATGATCGCTGGCACGCGCCGGGGCGGGCACGCGTTCGATCTCGACCTCGACCAAACCGGGGTCGGCGGCGGCCTCGGTCGCGTTGATCAGCAGGTTCTCGAAGACCTGCCTCAGTTGATCCGGATCCATGCGAAACGGGGGCACCTCGCACCGTCGCGTGATGAAAATCGTCCCGCCGGCGTGTCTTCCCTCCGCAACGCGGATCGACTCGTTGAGGAGCGGCATCAGCTCGCCGGGTTGGAGATCCGAAGCCACCGGTTTGACGAACTCGAGGCTCGTCGTGACGGTCGTGTTGAGACGCCGCACCTCGTCGGTGATTCTGTCCACCAGTTGTTGGCCGTCCGGATTGTCCGAGAGCCGACGGCGCAGCAGCCCACAGGTCACCTCGATCGAGGCCAACGGGTTGCGAACCTCGTGCGCCAGACGGGCCGCCATGCCGCCGAGTGCGGCGAGCCGGTCCTTGAGTCTCTTCTGCTCTTCGGAGCGCTCGATGCGGGTCAGGTCCTTGAAGAACACGGCCGCTCCGGCGATCTCCCCGTCGTCGCCTTGGACGTGGGAGACCGTGAAGCCGATCCGTGTGCCCTCACGCCTCCGGGGTCCGAGGTCCAGCTCGGAGCGATTGGGTAAGTTGGCCAGGTCGAAGGCCTCGCGGAGCACGCGAACCAGCTTGGGGTGATCGGCCAGCGCCCGATCGAACGGGGTCCCCTCGGGGGGGGATTCGTCGAAACCGAGGATCTCGCAGCCGTGACGATTGATCAGGACCAGGGCGCCCTTTCGGTCGATGGCAACAACGCCGCAGCGGATTCCGCTCAGGAGACCGCGAAGAAAGACCGGGCCGGGCCACTCGGGGGTCGCGGCGACCGCGACGGC
>WVWW01000202.1:391-4140 GCA_011773795.1 Acidobacteriota bacterium | reverse complement strand
ATTGCTGCGGATCTCCACGGATTCCACCTTCCGGTTCCTTCCAACCCCCCGGTCAAGGGGAAAAGTTAGGTTCCAGAAAGCCCAGATTCAAGCCGATTTAAAAGAATAGTTAAAATTATTCACAGTAATTTTTGCGATGAGTAACAGGAATGTTGCGGGATCTCGGGATGGTAATCGGAACAAGGTGTTCCTGAGATTGTTGGACGAGCTCCGGGACCCGCCTACCCCTCAGCCACTTGCGCCTTCACAGCACAAAAAGGTCCCAAACACGCCGAATAGACTGCCCGATAAACGAATCCGACAGGATCCCAACAATCTCGCGAACACGTTGATCGGAACGGGGGCTCAAAACGCCGAGTCGGCGATCCGAACCGCGTTGGCCATCAACGTGAAGGTGATGTTCTTGGCGGGCAGGAAGGGGAACCCGCAACCGTCGACCAGGAAGACGTTGGGCAGGTCGCGGCTCCGCCCCTGGGGGTCGGTGGTCCAGGCGCCCCCGTTCTCGCACATCGGCAGCGTGCCTGCGTAGTGGACGCTGGCGCCCATCGGCCGGACGTGCGACATCCCGGGGGGGACCCAGCAACCCAGTTTGCGCAGCGCGCGGGAAACGGTCTTGAGCGTTCGCTTCAGGCGGTCGCCTTCGCCGGATGCGGGAGCGTAGCGGACGACGAGATTGCCGGGGTCCTCCCCCGAGAGCCCGACGCTGTTGCCCGGACGGCGGTGGTCGTTGAAGTTGACGTTGACGACCCCCAGGGCGGCGTGAGTCGCGCGGCCGATCAACGCCGAGGTGCCGAGATCGAAGGGCAGGCTCTGTACCACCGGGTGCATCATCGCGGTCTTCAGGGTCGTGATCTGGCCGTGGACATAATCCCTGGGCGTTTCGCCCTCGATTCCCAGCCCGATCAGATGGTACTGGTAGGCCTCGTCTTCGAAAGCGCGGCCGAGCATGCGTTGGTTGACGAACGGGACCAGCACCTGGCGGTTGTCCATCAACCCCTCGAGCGCCACGTCGCCCGCGCCGTCCCGGCGTAAAGACTCGAGCACGATGCCCGAAGAGCACAGCGTGCCGGCCGCCAGTGCGAGCACGTCGATCCCGAAACGGCGCTCCTCCGTCCCGTCGATCGAGCGAGCCACGAGCTCGGTGGCGCGTCCCTCCGCGCCCAGCGCGAAGTGCGACGCGAACAAGCCTCCCGCGTAGTCGAAGTTCGGGTGACCCATGCATTCGCGCAGGGTCGCTGACGGCGTGTACAGCGCGCCGATCGGGCAACCCCACAGGCACCGGCCGAGATAGGCGCAGGCCTTGCGATCACCGAGATCACGGCTCAGGGTCGCGACTCGCGTGCGCCCGAGGTAGCAACGCAGCCGGGCGTTCAACCACGACCGTTTCTTCGCGTAGCGGTCCAGAAGCAGTTCCGAATGGGCATCGAGGCGGAGCGGGGCCATCAGGCCTTCGTGGAGGGGCATGAACCGGGCCAGGTCGTCGTCCTCACCGGTGACGCCGATCCGCCGCGCCACGGTTTCGTAGCCGCGTTGGAGCGCGGAGTGCGCGAAAGGAAAGTCCTCGATCTCGTCGGCGTTGAGGGGATAGCAACCGGCGGTCCAGGCCTCCGCCAGCCCGCCCTGGGCGAACGAGAACAGGGGCGAAAACCCGTGGGACCGCGGAGCGAACCCGTCGGGATGCTCGAAGATGAACCCTTTCTCGGGCGGGACCCCGTAATACTCCTCGCCCGAATCGGGCAGCACGACACCGCCGAAGTCCTCGCCGAGGAGGTAGCGAGCGGGATCGTCGAGCCGTTCCTTGAGCTGCGTGTAGGTGGCGTCGGGATGCGGGGGAACCGGGCCGCGCTTGCCGCCGTCGACCATCGTCACGCGGTGGCCGCGCTCGAGCAGGGAAAGCGCGAAGTGCACGCCGCTGGCGCCCGAGCCGACGACGACCACGTGGTCCATCTAGTCGGCCTCCCGGGTGAACCAGCGCCGCGGCGTGAAGAGGATCACGCCGAGGATCAGGCTCCCGACCGAGCGCAAGCCGTAGAGCACGAGCCGCAGCAGTGCCGCCGCCGGGGATCCGCCGATCGGGGCGTCGAGCCGGCGGTGCGCGGGCGGTGTGGTCTCCAGGATCGCGAGCATCAGCACCAGCTTGCAGCGAAGGGGGCCTGCCGGATCGAACATCCGTGCGTAGGCATCGGCCACGCGGGCCCGGAACGCGCTGCGGGACGCGCTGGAGACCAGCACTCGCTGGAAGCTTGTTCCCCGGAAGGCCGCGGGTCGCGCCCGATGCGCCGCGAGATACGCCTCGAGGACGGCGGCCGCGGGGGCCGCGCCGGCCAGCAGACGGGCGAAGGCGTGCGCCTCGCGACGCAGCTGGTTGCCCTGAGAGCTCACGAGGTCGCCTCCGCCCCGATCATCGCGTCGATCGATAGCAGCGGTGGGTCCCGCCACGCCGCGTCGTCGGGGACGGTGGAGTCGAAGCGGAACGTCGCCACCTGGCCTGTCGTGAACGGCATCGCCCCGAAAGCGATCGTTTCGCCCACCGCGAGGAGCGGCAACATCAACCCCATCGGGAGCCGGATTTTCGGGCCGGAAGAACCCCGTTCCACGATCCGGATCCGTTCCAACAATACCTCGATCGAGACCGCTTCGGGCCCGCCGATCGAGACGAGCGCACCCCGCTCGGGCGGCGACTCGACGAGCTGCAGCAAGCGCAGCACGACGTCGTCGACGTGGACGGGCTGAACGAGCGTCCGGCCGGTGCCGAAGATCGGCATGATCGGGAGCGTCGCGATTCGGCGAAGCTTCTCCAGGTTCGGCGATCCGGGGCCCAGGATCATCGTCGGCCGGACGATCACGTGCGCGAGCCCCGAATCCCTGACGAACCCCTCGGCTTCTCTCTTGGCCTGGCCGTAGGGGTAGCGCCTCAGGTCCTCGAATCCGGCGGCGATCGAGCTGACGAAGACGAGGCGCTCGACCCCCGCTCTCTTGCAGGCGTCGATCAGACGGCGGGTCCCCTCGACGTTGATCCGGCGATGTTCCTCCGCGCGTGCTTTCCCGGTCAGCGCGGCGAGGTGCACCACGGTGGAGACGCCGGCCAGGGACGCGCGCCAGCCGTCGGGTTCGAGGAGATCGCCGCGCACCGGGCGCCAGGGGACCGTGCCGGGGTCCCTACGGACGAGACCGAACGTCTCCGGGCCGAGTGCAGCGGCGAGTCGTGATCCCACGAAGCCCCCCGCGCCGGTGACCAGGACTCTCACGGGCCGAGCCCCGTCAGGGCCGTGGGACGGTGGCAGTTTCGGACCGGGTCTCCGCCGGATTGAGCTGCTGCTCGATGATGTACATGGGTCGCGGCTTGATCTCGTTGAAGATGCGCCCGATGTACTCGCCGATGATGCCCAGGCAGATCAGCTGCACGCCGCCCAGGAACAGGACGCCGACCATGATCGTGGCCCAGCCCGCGACGGTGATCCCGAGGAGCTTCTGGACGAAGACGCTCACCAGGTAGATGAACGCGAGCGCCGAGGCGGCGTACCCCAGCCAGGTCGCCAGCTTGAGCGGCGCGGTCGAGAACGACGTGATCCCGTCCAGCGCGAACTTCGTCATCTTGCCGTAGGAGTACTTGGTCGTTCCTGCGTAGCGCTTGTCCCGGCGGTAGCTCACCGCGGTCTGCCGGAACCCGATCCAGCTGACCAGGCCGCGAACGTAACGGTCCTTTTCGCGCAACCGCGCGAGCTCCTCCGCGGCGCGCCGGCTCAACA
>WVWW01000202.1:0-232 GCA_011773795.1 Acidobacteriota bacterium | reverse complement strand
CGCCTCGGGTATGATCGAGTCCCGCGGTGATCGCGATCTGGTGCCCGAAATTCCTCGAGAACTTGATGACGCGGACACGCGGATCGTCCCGGGCCAGCTTCGAGAGCAGCCCGTACGAGTCGTCGCTGCTGCCGTCGTCGACGAAGACGATCTCGTGGTCCAGGCCGTCGAGGGATCGCAGCACCTCCCCGGTGCGCCGGTAGAACTCGCCGATGACGACGGATTCGTTGAA
>WVWW01000129.1 GCA_011773795.1 Acidobacteriota bacterium | reverse complement strand
CGCACGGTTGCTCGAAGAAAAAGAATCGGCCCGGGACGATCTGTCGCGTCTCGAGGATGACGCCACGAGGCTCGAGCGGGAAAGGGACAACCTGGCCCGACGGATCGACGAGCTGCGCGCCGCCGTGGGGGAGGGGGAGCAGGCACTCAAGAAGGTCCGCGCCGACCTCGAGACCGCTGGCGAGAGACTCACCGAGTCTCGCGAGAACGAGAAGGCCATCGTCGGCCGACTCCACGCGCTCGAGGATGTGGCGACCCGTTTCGCCGGCGTCTCCGACGGGGTCCGCATGTTGCTCGCCGAGGGGCCGGCGGCGGGTGTCCGGACGCGCGGTGTGGTCGCCGACTTCGTCAACGCCGGACCGGAGATCGANNACGCCGGGCCGGAGATCGAGTCGGTCGCCGAGGGGTACCTCGGGACGTTCCTCCCCACGGTGATCCTCGAGGACGATGCCGATCTGGAACGCGCCACGCGTTTGATCCGCGACGCCGGGGCGGGGAGGACATCCCTCATCAGTTGCTCGACACCGGCCGGTGCGCCGGCCGTCGGGGTGCGTTCGAACGGCAGCGCCGACACGTCGATCCCCGAGAAGGTGCTCGCCGATCCGCGGGTCGAAGGCCGGTTGCGCGATCGACTCCAGCTGTTGACCTCTCTGAACGGCGTGCTCGCGGAACGCGTCGGCGACGCAGTCGTGGTGGACGATCTCAAGACGGCACTGGAGCTTCACCGCGACTACTCCGGGATCGATTACCTGACGCGCGACGGTGACGTCGTCTATGCCTCGGGGGTGGTCACGACCGGGGGCCTCAAGAAGGGGAACCAGGGACTGCTGGCCCACCGTCGCCGCATGGAGGAATCCAGGGTCGAGGCCGCCGGGGCCACGGAGTCCGTCCGCGACCTGCAGCGCGAGGTCGACCGGTTGCGGCGCGAGCACGCGACGCTCGAGGCGGCGGACCGCGGACGTCGCGAGGAACTGGCCGCGTGCGAACGGCGCCACGTCGAGCTCGACGTGCAGAGCCGGCACGCCGGAGACGAGCACGAACGGACCGGAAAGAGAGAGTCGGTGCTCGGCGACGAGATCGCGGCGCTGGCCGAGGAGCGCGAACGGTTGACCGCCGAGCTGGAAGTGCTCGGCACCGAGGTCAAGAGCGTGGAGCGCGAGCAGACGGAGATCGAGCGTGAGTTGGCGGAAGGTCTGGAGCGCCTCGGTGGGCTGGAAGCGGACGAGCGACGGTCTCGCGACGTCGTATCGAACCTGCGTGCCGAACGCGCGGGCCTGCTCGAGCGACGCGAGGCCCTGGAACAGGAAGCCGGCCGCGTAGCCGAGGCGCTGGCCGAGCTCGACAACCGTGTCACGGCGCTGCACCAGGAAGCGGGCCTGGCGCGTCAGCGGGCCGAGCGCGCCGCCGAACTGAAGACACAAACCGAGCAGGAGCTTCTCTCGCACCTCTCCGAACGCGAATCGCTGGAGCGCGCGGCGGCAGAGATGGAGCGCGGGATCGACGAGCGCCGGCGTGAACTGGCCGCAGCCGAGGAAGAGCTCCGCGACGTCCGTGGCAACATCGAACAGCTCCGCGAGGCGACGCGCGAAGCGCAGGTCGAGCGGGCGCGGGTGGAGGCCGATCGTGCTCATCTCGATGAGATGTGCTCCAACGAGCTCGGCGTCGACGCGGCGGCGGCCGCCGGCGATGCCGACGAGGAGGCGCTGGCCGCCGGTAACGTAGAGGAGTTGACCGCCTCGATCGAGGAGATCCGGGGGAAGATCGATCGGCTCGGTCCGGTCAACATGACCGCCATCGAGGAGTTCTCCGAGCTCGAAGAACGGCACGCGTTCCTCAGCGGGCAAAAGCAGGATCTCGAAGACGCGATGGCCAAGCTGCGCGACACGATCCGGCGCATCAATCGGACCAGTCGGGAGCGGTTCACCGAAGCGTTCGAATCGATCCGCCGGTCCTACCAGGAAGTGTTTCAGGTTCTGTTCAACGGTGGCCGCGCAGACCTGATCCTCGAGGATGAACAGGACGTGCTGGAGTGCGGGATCGAGATCATGGTCCAGCCGCCGGGCAAGCGGCTCGGCACGGTTCAGCTGATGTCGGGCGGCGAGAAGGCGCTGTCGGCGATCGCGCTGCTGTTCGCCATCTTCCGCTACCAGCCGTCGCCGTTCTGTCTGCTCGACGAGGTCGACGCTCCGCTCGACGATTCCAACATCGGACGGTTCATGCGATTGCTGGGCGAGTACGCCAAGCAGACGCAGTTCATCATCGTCACGCACAACAAGCTGACGATGGAGGCGGCCGACCTGCTCTACGGGGTCACGATGGAAGAGCCGGGTGTCTCCAAGGTAATGTCCCTGAACCTGCAGTAAGCCACGTCTGGGGTCAAGTCTTGGCATGAGACACTCGTCTCATGCGCACGACCGAAGTCCTGTCGTTGTCGTTGTGTCTCATGCCAAGACTTGACCCCACGCGGCCACTCAGTCGATGAACTTGACCTGAGCCTTCAACGGGTTCTTGTTGCCGCCGCGCAGGACTGCGGCGAGAGTCGTCTCCTCCTGATCGGTGAGCACGACGCCTTCGCGCTCATCGGCCATGACCAGGTAGGTGCGGTCGCCGACCCGTAGCGTGATGCCCAGCACCAGGTCGTGCGCCACGCCCGGCTCGAGCGGGACGCCCAGGTCTTGCGGGATCTCGAGGGTCAGGACGTTGAGGTCCGCGAGCGAGTCGCGCATCCCCGGCGCCATCATGATCTTGCCGAGCGTGTTGCGGAGCTTGCTTGCCGGGCTCGACTCGGCGCCCGAGACGAAAGCGAGCAGGCGATGCCGCGGCGCGCGGAAATCGCGCCCCAGGGGGCTCTTCGAACGCCAGTGGTCCGGCACGTGATCCGCCGTCTTGCACATCAAGGCGATGCCGATGTCCGTGATCCGTAGATCCTGCGAGCGCAGTTCGAGTTGTTCGGCGGTCTCCGGGTCGATCGAATCCAGCACGCGCAGCACCGGGAGCGATTCGTCACCGCTCGGTTTCCAGTTCGGGTTGAGCCGAAGGACGAGACGCGGCCCGGCAGAGGGTTCGTCCGCCGCAACTTCCTCGGAGGCCGCTCGCAGCTCGGCCTGACGGCGGACCATCGCCTGCAGCACCTCGTCGGGGATGCCCGCGATGCGCAACTCGTCGAGCATGTCTTCCGACACGTCGTAGTCGCCCGGGGAAGATTCGATCTTGGCGATCAACGCGTCCTTGTCCATCCCCTGGACGAACAAACGCACGACGTCTTCCTGGGTCAAAGACTCCTGAGCGGACCAGGCCACGCTGAACGCGAGCAACGCGACCATGAGGCCCGCCGGCAGCCGCACTTCCATCGATCTACTCCAACTCGACGGTCAATCCATCGTACGCCAGTTCGATACCGCGTGGTAATCGGGGCTGCGTTTCGGCGTGGCCGACCTCGTGGCTCATGTGCGTGAACAATGTCCGGCGCGCACCGACACGCCGCGCCTCGGCGACGGCCGCATCGACCGAGAGGTGCGTCGGGTGTGGCCGCGTACGGAGCGCCGACAAGACGAGCACGTCGAGATCGGCGAGCAGGGGATAGCTCTCCTCGGGGATGCGGCTGACGTCGGTCAGGTAGGCAAAGCCGCCGATGCGCCAGCCGAGGATCGGCAGCCGGCCGTGATCGACGGGGATGGGCGTCACGGTTCGACCGAGCAGGTCGAACGGAGCCTCGACGGGGCGGAGATCGAGCGCCGGCCTCGTGCTCTCTCCGGGCTCGTCGTCGAAGACGTACCAGAACGTCCGGCGTACCGCATCGAGCGTTCGCGACGAACCGAAGGCCGGGATCGCCGACTTCTGCCGCCAGTTGTACAGCCGCAGCTCGTCGAGCCCGAGCACGTGGTCGGCGTGGGCGTGGGTGTAGAGCACCGCGTCGATGCGCTCGATGCCGTGGGTCAAGGCCTGCTGCCGCAGGTCGGTCGAGGTGTCGATCAGCACGCTCGCATCGTCCCATTGCAGACGCACCGACGGGCGCAAGCGCCTGTCGCGTGCGTCCTTGGATGTGCAGACCGGGCAGACGCAAGTCGGGACCGGGACTCCGGTCGAGGTACCGGTGCCCAGGAACGTGACACGCAGCGAAGCCATGCCGGCTAGGTCAGCTCTTCGGCAATCGCCCGTGCCGCGGCGCGCGGGTCGGCGGCGCGCGTGATCGGACGGCCGATGACCAGCAGGTCGGCGCCCGCCGCGATCGCGGCTGCCGGCGTGGCGACCCGCGACTGATCGTCACCGCCGACGCTCGCCGCCGCCGGCCGGATCCCCGGCACCATCAGCGTCGCGTCGGGAAAGCACTCGCGGACGGACCCGATCTCGAGCGGCGAGCAGACGATCCCGGCCGTCTCCGCCGATCGGGCGAGCCCGGCGAGCCGCACGACCGCACGGTCGCAGGGCCCCTGCAGGCCGATCTCCGACAGCTCGTCGTCGTCGTGGCTCGTCAGGATCGTGACGGCGAGGGCGCCGGGCGCCGGCCTGCCGGCCGCTTCCGCCGCCTCGACCGCCGCCTCGACGGCGCGACGCATCATGCGCACACCGCCGCTGGCGTGGATCGTGAACCAGCGTACCCCGAGCCGAGCGATCGACGCGGCGGCGCCGGCGACCGTGTTCGGGATGTCGTGCAGCTTGAGATCGAGGAAGACCTCGCCGTAGGGAGCGATCCTGCGGACCGCCTCGACTCCATGCCTCCCGAAGAGTTGCAGGCCGATCTTGAAGCCGCCCACGGAGCCGCGCAGCGTCTCGGCCAGCTCGCGGGCTCGTTCCAGGTCGTCGGTGTCGAGGGCGACGAACACCCGCCGCTCCGGCGCAACGCTCATGCCGGCGCCTTCGAGTGTCCCGCTCCGATCAGCTCCCGGAGCGTCGCGACGTCGTGCTCCTTCAGCCACTCGCGCAGCTCGCGTAACACGCGGATCGAGCCGTCGGGGTGGACGAAGTTCGCGGTGCCGACCTGTACCGCGCTCGCACCCGCGAGGATGAACTCGAGCGCGTCGGCCGCCGTGGAGATCCCGCCCATGCCGATCAGCGGAACGTCCACCGCCTCGTGGACCTGCCAGGTCATCCACACGGCGAGCGGCCGGATCGCCGGACCCGACAATCCTCCGCAGACCTTCTTGAGCACGGGGCGCCGCCGCTCCACATCGACCTGCATGCCGACGAACGTATTGACGAGCGACAGCACTTCGGCCCCACCCTCGACGGCGGCCCGGGCCGTGACACGGATGTCGGTCACGTTGGGCGAGAGCTTCACGATCAGCGGAAGCCGTGAGGCCTTGCGGCACGCTGCGGTCACCGCGTGCAGCGCCGCGGCATCGTTGCCGAAGATCATCCCGCCCTGCTCGGTGTTGGGGCAGGAGACGTTGAGCTCGATCGCGGCGACCCCTTCGGCCTGGTCGAGCTTGCTGCAGACCTCGACGTACTCGGCCTCGGTCTCGCCGAAGACGTTGGCGATCACCGCGGTGTCGTACTCGCGGAGACGCGGAAGCTTGTCGCGGATGAACGCGTCCACCCCGATGTTCTGCAGCCCGATGGTGTTGAGCATCCCGGCCGGGGTCTCCACGATCCGTGGTGGCGGGTTGCCTTCCCGCGGGCGCGGGGAGAGCCCCTTGGTCACGAAACCCGCGAGCTCGTCGAGCTTCAGGAAGGGCTCGAACTCCAGCCCGTATCCGAAGGTCCCCGAGGCGGTCAGCACCGGGTTCTCGAGCGCCAACGGTCCGACCGTCACGGAGAGGTCCGGCTCTACCACGCCAGACATCTCGCATCCATGACCGGACCTTCGAGGCAGACGCGGTCGTACCCGACCTCGTCGCCGTCGCGACGGACCGGGACGACGCAACCGAGGCAGACCCCGAAGCCGCAGGCCATGTGCGCCTCGAGCGACAGCTCGCAGGTCAGCCCGCGCTCGCCGGCGATCTTGCCCACCGCTTGGAGCATCGGCTCCGGCCCACAGGCGTAAAGCTTGAGCTTCCTGTCCCTCTCGCGGTCGAGCGCCCGCGACAACGGTTCGGTGACGAGTCCGTGCGTGCCGGCGCTGCCGTCGTCGGTCGCGGTCTGCAGTTCGGTGCGCTCCGCGAACCAGTCGGCGAGTACCAGGTCGTCCGCCCCGGCGGCCCCGTAGAACATGAGCGGCGGCGGAAAACGATCTTTCAGTTTGGAGATCCAGGCCGGGAACGGAGCGGAACCGATCCCGCCGGCGACGAGCACCGGTGTCGTCTCCGCGTCGTCCGGCTCGTTGAACCCGTTGCCCAGCGGTCCGAGAACGGTGATGCGAGCGCCCGGCGCCAGCGAGGCGAGCAGGCGGGTGCCCTGGCCGACCACCTTGTAGAGCACCTGGACCGTGCCGTGCGGCCGATCGTCGAACGTCCCCGGCAGACCGCAGACGCTGTACGGTCGACGCAGGATCGTCGCGGATCCCGGAATCCCGATCATGAAGAACTGTGCGGGGCGCATCCCGGCGGCCATCTCGGGAGCGCCGAACTCCAGCAACCAATTGCCCGCACCCAGGTCGGTGTTGGCTAAAACGGCGGTCGTGATGTCACGCGGCATGCTGGAACTCGTCGCCCGGCAGGATAGACAAACGCGACGATACGGTCAAACGTGGAGCGTTTCTTGACGCGTAGACGACGCGTCGCTAGCATACCCCGACTTCCTTTAAGCCAGCCCCGTGAGGCGGCAAGGAGTGGCCATGGCACGGCGAAAGAGCGTCCGGCTGATGGACGCCGACGCGGTCTCTACCGCGCTCCGGCGCATCGCGCACGAGATCCTGGAGAACAATACAGAGACCGACGACGTCGCCATCGTCGGCATCCGCACGCGCGGCGTGCCGATCGCCGAGCGCATCGCCGCCACGATCGAGGAGCTCTCGGGCAAGCGGCCCGAAGTCGGCATCCTCGACATCAACCTCTACCGTGACGACGTCGGGTTGATGGCCGGCCATCCTGTCTTGCGCAAGACGGAGATCGAATTCGGCGTCGACGCCACCGGGCTGGTGCTCGTCGACGACGTCCTGTTCACCGGCCGCACGATCCGCGCCGCGCTCGACGCGCTGATGGATCTCGGCCGGCCGGCCTGGGTGCAGCTCGCGGTGCTGGTCGACCGGGGCCATCGCGAGGTGCCGATCAAGGCCGACTACGTCGGCAAGAACATCCCGACGTCCCGTGACCAGCAGGTCGAAGTTCGCGTCGAGGAGACGGACGGGAGGGACGAGGTCGTCGTCCTCGATCTCCAAGAGCACAAGGGGGACGAGCGATGAGGTTGCAGTCCGGCCACCTCCTCGGGATCGACGGCATGGACCCGGGGGAGATCAGCCTGATCCTCGACACCGCCGAGGGCTTCGCGGAGGTCGGGACGCGCGAGATCAAGAAGGTGCCGACGCTGCGCGGCAAGACCGTGGTCAACTTCTTCGTCGAGCCCTCGACGCGCACGCGCTCCTCGTTCGAGCTGGCGGAGAAGCGGCTGTCCGCCGACGCGCTGAATTTCTCCGCCTCGACGTCGAGCTTCTCGAAGGGCGAGACGCTGCTCGACACGGCGCGGAACCTCGAGGCGATGGCGCCCGACTTCATCGTCATCCGCCACTCGCAGCCCGGCGCGCCGCACTTCCTGGCGCGTCACACCCGCTGCTCGATCGTCAACGCCGGCGACGGGGCCCACGAGCACCCGACGCAGGCGCTGCTCGACGCCTACACGATCCGCCAGCCCAAGGGCGGCTTCGACGGGCTGCGGGTCGCGATCCTCGGCGACATCCTCAACAGCCGCGTGGCGCGCAGCAA
>WVWW01000175.1:4560-10700 GCA_011773795.1 Acidobacteriota bacterium | reverse complement strand
GGCCGAGCTGCACGTCTACCCGGAGCGCATGCAACAGAACATGCAGCTCACGCGCGGCCTGATCTTCTCTCAGAAAGTACTGCTCGCGTTGAACGCCGCGGGGCTTTCCCGCGAGGCCGCCTACGACATCGTGCAGCGCAACGCGATGGCGACCTGGGCCGGGACGGGGCAGTTCCGCGAGGCGCTCGAAAACGACCCCGCCGTCGGCGAGGTGCTCGACGCGGCAACGCTCGACGCGTGTTTCGACGCGCAGGGGTTGCTGCAGAACGCGGGCGTGATCTTCGACCGCGTATTCGCCGACGAATGAGGTGACCGGGGGAGCTATAATCACGGCTTCGTCCGGTTTTCCGCGGCGTGCGGGCAGGGCTTGTTGACATGTGCGGCATCGTAGGAATCTTCGGTCACCGGGAGGCCGCCACCATGGCCTACCTGTCGCTCTACGCCCTGCAGCATCGCGGGCAGGAGTCGAGCGGCATCGTCACGGCGACCGGAAACGAGTTCCGGCGCCACGCCGGCATGGGCCAGGTCGACGAGGTCTTCACCCGCCGTGTGCTCGATCAGCTCGAGGGTGACGTGGCCATCGGACACGTGCGCTACTCGACCTCGGGCGATTCGAACTCGAACAACGCGCAGCCGGTCCTGCTGCACCACCACCGCGGGCCGATCGCGGTCGCCCACAACGGCAACCTGGTGAACGCCGCGCTCGTTCGCGACGAGCTGGAGTCCGACGGTTCGATCTTCCAGACCACCAGCGACACGGAGACGATCCTGCACCTGGCCGCCAGGGCGCCCCACGCCGACGTCGTGGACGCGCTGGTGGAGGCCCTGCGGCACATGCGCGGCGCCTATTCGCTGCTCGCGATCACTCCGGGACGCATGATCGCCGCCCGTGATCCGCACGGCTTCCGGCCGCTCTCGATCGGGAAGGTCGACGGCTCGTGGGTCGTGGCCAGCGAGACGTGCGCTTTCGACCTGATCGGTGCGGAGTTCGTTCGCGACGTCGAGCGTGGCGAGGTCGTCGTGGTGGATGTGGGTGGGCTGCACTCCTTCAAGCCGTTCGAGGCGGCGCGAAGGGCCTCCTGCTTCTTCGAGCACGTCTACTTCGCGCGTCCCGACAGCCAGCTGTTCGGCGAGTCCGTTCAGGCGGTGCGCAAGAGGCTCGGGCAGAAACTCTGGGAGGAGCGTCCCTGCGACGTCGACGTGGTCGTCCCCGTGCCGGATTCGGGGGTGTTCGCCGCCCACGGCTTCGCCACGGCTTCCGGCGTGCCCTACGACATGGGTCTCGTTCGCAATCACTACATCGGCCGGACGTTCATCGAGCCGACGCAGCAGATCCGCAACTTCGGCGTGCGCATCAAGCTCAATCCCGTGCGCGAGATCCTGGCGGGCAAGCGGATCGCGCTGATCGACGACTCCATCGTTCGCGGCACGACCAGCCGCAAGATCGTGCAGCTGTGCCGGGACGCGGGCGCCCGCGAGGTCCACGTGCGGATCTCCTGCCCGCCGACGATCGGGCCCTGCCGCTACGGCATCGATACCCCGGATCAGGACGAGCTGATCGCGTCGACGCAGTCGGTGGAGGAGATCGGCCGTTTCGTGAACGCGGACAGCCTGGGCTTCCTGTCGCTCGAGGGCATGCTCGAGGCGGCGCGGCGTACACGCGACGAGTTGTGCACGGCATGCTGGACGAACCAGCAGCCGGTGGACCTGCCGCGCGCGGAATCGGCCCAGCTGCGCCTGTTCGAGAAGAGCCGGCGATGACGTTGCCGGCGCACAACCGAGGGGCTGGTTTCGACCCGGGAACGCGCGCATGTTCGGGTCGAGAGCCGAGGATCTAGCATGGAAAAGAAAGGCCTGACCTACCGCGACGCGGGAGTCGACATCGATGCCCAGGACGAAGCCCTGCGGCGCATCAAGGAGCTGGTCGAGTCGACGCGAACCGCCGGCGTGCTGGCCGACCTGGGCAGCTTCGGCGGGCTGTTCCGGCCGCCGATCGAAGGGCTTGCGGAGCCGGTCCTGGTCGCGAGCGCGGACGGCGTCGGCACCAAGCTCAAGGCGGCCTTCGCCAGCGGCATCCACGACACCGTCGGGCGCGACCTGGTCAACCACTGCGTCAACGACATCCTGGTGCAGGGCGCCCGGCCGCTGTTCTTCCTGGACTACGTCGCGACCGGCCGGCTCGAGCCCGGCGTGCTGGCCTCCGTCGTCGAGGGGTTGGCCGCGGGGTGCCGCGAGAACGGCTGCGCGCTGCTCGGCGGCGAGACCGCCGAGATGCCGGGCTTCTACGCCGACGGCGAGTACGACGTCGCCGGCTTCATCGTCGGCCTGGTCGACCGTGGCGCCGTGCTCGACGGATCCGCCGTTCGCGAGGGAGATCTGCTGATCGGCCTGCCCTCGTCGGGCATGCATACCAACGGGTTCTCGCTCGCGCGGAAGATCCTGTTCGAGATCGCCGGCCTCGGGATCGACGACCCGATCGACGAGCTGGGGGAGACCGTCGGCGAGGTCCTGCTCGCGGAGCACAAGAGCTACCTTCCGGCCTTGTCCGGGGCGCTCGGACGGATGCACGCCCTGGCGCACATCACCGGCGGGGGGCTGACGGACAACCTGCCCCGCGTGCTGCCCGACGGTTGTGCCGTGCGGATCGACCGGGCCGCCTGGGAGGTCCCAGCGCTGTACCGCTACCTCGCCACGCGTGGGGGGGTCGAAGAGGACGAGATGTTCCGTACGTTCAACATGGGCATCGGGATGGTCGCAATCGTCGCGCCGGACGAGGCGGCGGCGCTGGAGCGCCACCTCGACGAGCAGGACGAAGCGCACCTGCGGATCGGCGAGGTCGTTTCGGGCGACCAAGAGGTGCGCTATGTCTGAGCGCGGCCGCGTCGGCATCCTGATCTCGGGCCGCGGCAGCAACATGGTCTCGCTGGTCGAGGCCATGCGGTCGGGCGCGATCGACGCGGATCCGGTGGTCGTGCTCTCCAACGTCCCCGCTGCGGAGGGCTTGCGCCGCGCCGAGGAGCTCGGGGTGGCCACCGAGGTCGTCGACCACAAGAAGGTCAAACCGCGCCGCGCACACGACGCCGCCGTGGTCGAGACGCTGCAACGCTATCGCGTCGATCTCGTCTGCCTGGCCGGCTACATGCGGTTGCTGACGCCGGTGATGGTCGATGCGTTCCGCCACCGCATGCTCAACATCCATCCCTCGCTGCTGCCGGCGTTCCCGGGCCTCGACGCGCAGCGCCAGGCGCTGGAGTACGGCGTCAAGGTCGCCGGCTGCACCGTCCACTTCGTCGACGAGGAGTGCGACCACGGTCCGATCATCCTGCAGGCCTCCGTGCCCGTGCATGACGACGACACCGAGAGCTCGCTGTCCCGGCGCATCCTCGAGCAGGAGCATCGGATCTACCCGCAGGCGGTCTCCCGGTTCTTCGCCGGCGTGCGGCTCGAGGGCCGTCGCACGCACGCCGCCCCCTGATCCGCCGCCCGCCCCGGTCCCGGCCTCCGTCTCTGTCGAGGAGACGACGCCTTGGAACTCGCACACGCGCTGAGGCCGTTGACCCGGCTCTGTGAGCACGGCCCGTCCGCGCTCACCGACGGTGAGCTTGTCGCCATCCTGGCCGGCGACGGCAGGCGCGATGCCCGCGCGGCGGCCGCCTGCATCGCGCTCTTGCGCCGCGAGGGCCTGGAGCGGATCTCGCGGCGCAGCGTGCGCGAGTGGACCCGCGTGCCCGGGATCGGCCCGGCCGTCGCCCGTCGCGTCGTGGCGGCCTTCGAGCTGCGCCGCCGTGCCGCCGGGAAGCGACGGCCGCGGCGGCCGCGTATCGACGGCCCGCGGGCGGCGTGGCGCTTGGTGCGGCAGCTCGCGCGGGCCCGGCGGGAGCACCTCGTCGGGATCTACCTCGATGCCCAGAACTGCGTGGTCCACCGCGAGACCCTGTCCATCGGGTCGCTCAACACGACGCGGACGCACCCGCGCGAGATCCTCTACCCGGCGGTGAAGCACCTGGCGCTGGCCTTCATCCTGGCGCACAACCACCCCTCCGGCTGCCCCGACCCGTCGACCGAGGACGTCGAATTCACGGCGTCCATCCGCCGCGCGTCGGAGTTGTTCGGGATCGAGCTCTACGATCACCTGATCGTGACGCTCGACGGGTTCACCAGCCTGCGCGAACGCGGATTGCTGTGAGGCGCTAGAATGGCGGCTCTTCGTGGAGGAGGACGCGTGGCGGACCGAAAGAAGTTCCCGCCGGTCGAGGAGCAGATGCCGCGGCTGTTGCGCGGCGCGGTCGACGTCGTGACCGAGGACGGCTTACGCAAACGCCTCACCGAGGCACGCGAGGCCGGCCGGCCGCTGACCGTCAAGGTGGGCTTCGATCCCACCGCGCCGGACATCCACCTCGGCCACACGGTGCTGCTGCGCAAGATGCGGCAGTTCCAGGACTGCGGGCACCGCGTGATCTTCCTGATCGGGGACTTCACCGGGATGATCGGCGACCCGACCGGCCGCTCCAAGACGCGCCCGGCGCTGACGCGCGAGCAGATCGTCGAGAACGCCGAGACCTACAAACGACAGTGCTTCAAGATCCTCGACCCCGAGGTGACCGAGATTCGTTTCAACCGCGAATGGCTCGGGGCGCTGGATGCGGACGGTTTCATCCGGCTGGCGGCGTCCTACAACGTGGCGCGCATGCTCGAGCGGAACGACTTCAAGCAACGCTACGAGAAGGGCCAGGCGATCGGCGTCCACGAGTTTCTCTACCCGCTGGCGCAGGCGTACGACTCGGTGGACCTCGAAGCGGACGTCGAGCTCGGCGGCACCGACCAGCTGTTCAACCTCAACGTCGGCCGCGACATCATGCCGTCGTACGGCCTCGAGCCGCAGGTCGTGCTGACGACACCGCTGCTCGAGGGGCTCGACGGCGCCGAGAAGATGTCGAAGTCGCTGGGCAACTACGTCGGCGTCGACGACGCCCCGAGGGACATCTACGGCAAGACGATGTCGATCGGCGACGATCTGATGTGGCGCTATTACGAGCTGTGTACGGACGTGTCCCTGGAGGGCATCGAGCGGCTCAAGGGCCTCGTCGGCAGCGGCGAGCTGCACCCCAAGAAGGCCAAGGAAGGCCTGGCCATGCGGATCATCACCGACTTCCACGGCGAGGCCGCGGCCCGGGAGGCGCGCGAGGAGTTCGAGCGGGTGTTCCGCGAGGGCGGGACCCCGGACGAGATCGCGGAGCACCGCTTCCCCGCCGGAGACGGCACGGCGTTCCTGCCGAGACTCCTGACCGAGCTGGGGCTCGCGGCGTCCAAGACCGAAGTCAACCGGTTGCTCAAACAGCGTGCGGTGCGCGTGGATGGCGAGCAGATCGGCGCCGGCGTCCTGGAGATTCCCGTCGCCGCCGGCGATCGGAAGCTGATCAAGGTGGGCAAGCGGCGGTTCGCGCGGGTCACTTTCGAGTAGTGCGGACCTCGCGCGGCGTCCAGCGATAGACGTCCAGGTCGAGCGTCCCGTTGTCGCGAAACTCGATCCCCTCGGCCTCGAGCAAGTGGCGTTGCAGCCCGAGCGGTGCGTCGGGCAGCCGGTCGGTCGAGCAGCCGCCCGTGGCGTTGACCACGCGGTGCCACGGGACGTCGCCGGGGCAGCCGTGCATCGCCCAGCCGACCGCCCGCGGCGAGAGCCGGTTCCCGAGGAGCGTGGCGATCTGGCCGTAGGTCATCACACGGCCTTTCGGGATGCGCCGCACCAGGGCGTAGACGCCCTCGAAGGCCCCTTTCGTCCTGCCCCGGACGTCGCCATGGACCCTCCTAGCCATACCCCTACNNGCCTCGCCCTGGACGTCGCCATGCACCCTCCCGCGCGCCGCGGCGTACGGGGGCAGCGTGATCTTTTTCGCCATTTCTGTACGATAGCATTGACGTGGCCGGGCCTCGTTCGTACCGAAAACCATTCGGATCAGGAGGATCGATGGACAGCCGTGGCTGGTACAGGGTTGCGGGCACGCTGTGCGTGCTGGCGGTGCTCGGCGGATGCGGCGCTGCGCCCGAGGAGGCGCCCGGCGCAGCCGACGTCCCGCGTCCGCCGAGTCTCGACACCGTCAACCCGCACGTCGCCGGATTCATCGACAACGCAATCCGCGTGA
>WVWW01000175.1:0-4501 GCA_011773795.1 Acidobacteriota bacterium | reverse complement strand
GGCACTGGCGATCGAGCCCGACAACGCTCGCTGGCTGTACCACGTGGCGCACGTGCGGCACGCGCTCGGCGACGACGCCGCCGCGCTGGAGGCGATCGACCGCTCGATCGAGCTGGAGCCCGGCTACCCGGCTTCCTACCGGCGACGCGCCCAGTGGCGGCTGGAGAGCGACGATGCGACGGCCGCCGAGCAGGATTTTCGCCGCGCGATCCGTATGGCGCCGCAGGACCCTTCCGGCCACTACGGGCTGGCCCGCGCGTTGACCGCACAGGGTCGTGGCGAAGAGGCGCACGCCGTCCTCGCCGAACGCGGATTGACCTCCGGGGAGCCGCCAAGCGGGGAGGACCCCTGGACGGACCGCGACATCTCTCGCTTCAGACTCGACTTCAACGCCTACCTCGGGTACGTCGAGGCGCTCATGGCGGTGGGGGACTACGAGCACGCGCTGCGCGAGTTCGAGGCGCTGCTGCAGAGCCGGCCGGAGGACGCGCGTCTCCTGCTTCAGACGGGGCGGACCTACCTGGCTCTGAAACAGGAGGACCGGGCGCTCGAGACCCTCGAAAAGGGGATCGAGCTGCACCCGGAGGATCCGCTGCTCCTGGCCGAAGCCGCGGCGGTGCACCGCGCGCTGGATCGGCCCGAGCAGGCCCTGGAATTACTCGATCGCGCGATCGAGCTGAGCCCGGGAGACGGTCTGATCCACGCGCGCCGCGCGGCGATTCTCCAGGCGCTGGAGCGTTACCCGGAGGCGGCGGAGAGCTACCGCCAGGCCCTGACGCAGCGTCCGCAGGATGCGCGCGTGATGCTGCTCTACGGGGATTGTCTGAGCCGCATGCAGCTCTTCGGCGAGGCGGCCTCCGTCTTCCGTCACGCGTTGACGATCGACGAGAGCAACGCCGAGCTCCACGCGCGGCTCGGGGTCATGTTGTACCGGCTGGGGCGCCGCGCGGACGCCGAAGCCGCGTTGGCCCGCGCGCTGGAGATCGAGCCCGGCAACGCGCAGTGGGCCGAGTGGCTCGCCGAATGGCGCACCGTCGGGGCGAGCTAGTTGCAGGTCGACGAGACTTCGCGGGTGCCGCAGGCGGCCGCGGCTTCCGGCCGCTCCCGCGCCGACGAGTCGACTCCCAGCGAACCTTCCTCCGTCCCGAGACGCGCGCTGACCAGGAAGTAGCTCGCCGTCCCTATCGAAGTCAACGGCTCGGTGAGGTCCGTCCCGCCGTCGCAGGTCAGGGGGGCGTGGTCCCACACACCGGAGCGTAACGCGGCGAGGCTGCCTTCGTACACCGCGTAGGTCTCCGCGTTCGTCGAGCAGGACGCGTCCCAACTCACGCCGATCCGGCCGCCGGCCAGCTTTTCGATCGTCAGGCTCGCGCCGATACCGCCGGCGATCGGGGCCGTGACGCTGAGCGAGGCGTCCGAGGCGTCGTTGCTGCAGGAGCTCGCGGGGTAGGGCGAGGAGAGCGTCCCCAGCGCATGACGCGCCACGCGCACACGAACGTCGTGGCCCTGGATGTCCGGCACCGTCCAGCTGTGCGAGCCGTCGTTGGCCGTCTCGGTGGCGAACGGGGTCCAGGACGAGCCCCCGTCGGTCGAGTACTCGAGATCGACGGTCCCGGGATCGCCCCCGACCTCGACACTGCTGCTCCACAGGATCGTCTCGGTGTCGCCGCTGGTCCACGTCTCGCCGCCGTTGGGCGTGAGCAGCGTGAACGTGTGCGGGTAGTGGCAGTGTGCGGCGTCGATGTCGTCAGCGCCCAGCCGGGGCCCGCGCCCACCGTAGGCGTTGGAGCGCATGATGGCGTCGAACTCGGCGGAATGCCCGAAGCCGATCGCGTGACCGAGCTCGTGCGCGGCGATTTCCGCGAGGTTGTCGGGGTCCGACAGGTAACACTCGAAGTCGTTGTTGAAGATCACGTACAGCTGCAACGACGGGTGGAAGCTGACGTTGTTGATCGGGGCACCGACCGAGGCGCCGCGCCAGTAGCCCCCGATCGCCAGCACGCCCCCGCATCCGGTCGAGTCGGAGATGTCGTCGTACGGATCATCGAACAGCACCACGTTGACGCCGCTGAAGCTCGAGCTCGGGCTCGCGTATTGCCCGGTGTAGTCGAAGTCGGTGTCGCCCATCGTGAGCTGCAGACGGGACTGCGGGACGTTCGTCCAGGCATCGAACGCGCGGGTGATCTCATCGATCGCGGCCTGGTTGTCGTGCAGCGGGTTTCCGTCGGGCTGGAGGTTGACGACGACCGCCGTGTCGCTGTCCGCCTCGTTCCAGCGCGACGGGTTGGAGCTGTTCAGCGCGACGAAGCGCGCCGTCGCCGGGCCGCCGGCGGTGCCGAGACGCGGGTCGGATCGGCCGTCGTCCCAGGTCAGCCGCTCCCACTCCGGCGGGCGGGGGCTCCAGTCGTGCCCCGGCTCGGAGGAGGCTCTCTCTCGTTTCGCCCGGCGCCCGGCGCGCGGCGCCTGACGGTAGGGGACCCCCGCGGTCAACGCGACGAGGTCGTTTCGTGTGAAGCTTTCGGGCCGCTCGGCGAGGCCGAGGATCGTTCCCTGGCCCTCGAGATCGCGGGTGGCGAGGAGCGGGCCGCGCGTCCGCGATTCTTCCAGCCGGAACTTGCCGAAGAACATGCCGACCGTTCGCAACGCGCCGTCGGAGGCCGGCTCGAGGTAGGCCAGGATCCGCTCGCCCGGCCGGTAGACCGGGACGGCATCGACCTCGTGCACCACGTCGCCCCAGCGGCCGCCCGGCTCGCGCACGACGACCTCCGTGAGGCGCGCAGGTCCGCGGTGGACGTGCTCGATCTGCAGGGTGATGTAGGTGTGTAATTCGCCGCTGTCCGCATCCAGCCCGGGGCGCGACTCGGCCACCCGCGCCTCGACGACGAGCGTCGCGCGCGCGCTGAGCTCCTCGGGCGGCATGTAGACGGAGAGGGCAGCCGGAACGGTGCCCGCGGCCCACAGGCCGGTCGCCAGGATCCCCCCGATGATCCGCCAACGATGCATTTTTCGAACACCCTGTTGTGGGCAAACTTACGTCGGCGATTCGGGGGGAATCGATGGTTGTTTCCGTCAGAATCCGCCATCCCGTCCGGGTTTTCCGGATGCTTGCCAGCGCAATCCCGACTCGCTACTCTGCCTGGCCCGAGTCGGAGACCGCATGGGCCCATCCAGCCTTCAACAACTCGAGTGCTCGATGTGCTCCAGGGCCCATCCGGCGGACCGGCTGCAGTCGGTCTGCACAACGTGCGGGGAGGTCCTGCTGGCGCGCTACGACCTCTCGGCGGCCCGCCGGACCCTGCGCCGCGACGGGATGGCGGAGCGCCCCTCCAGCCTGTGGCGCTACGCCGAGGTGCTCCCCGGCGCGGATGATCCGGTGAGCCTGGGTGAGGGCTTCACGCCGCTGCTGCACACGACACGACTGGGTGAGGAGCTCGGTCTGACACGGCTGTGGGTCAAGGACGAATCGTCCCAGCCGACGGGTTCGTTCAAGGCCCGCGGGATGACCACGGCGATCACGATGGCCCGGCGGCTCGGCGCCACGCGACTGGCCCTGCCCTCGGCCGGGAACGCCGGCGGGGCGGCGGCCGCCTACGGGTCGCGCGCGGGCCTGGAGGTCGACCTGTACCTCCCGCGCTGGACGCCCGAGCCGTTCCTCGTGGAGGCGCGGGCTTACGGCGCGCGGGTCCACATCATGGACGGAGACATCGCGGATTGCGGCGCCGAGGTGCGACGCCTCACACCGGAGACCGGCTGGTTCGACCTCTCCACGCTGCGCGAGCCCTACCGCCTGGAAGGCAAGAAGACGATGGGCTACGAGCTGGCCGAGCAGTTCGACGGCGAGCTTCCCGACGTCGTGCTCTACCCGACCGGCGGGGGCACGGGACTCATCGGCATGTGGAAGGCGTTCGACGAGCTCGAGCGGCTGGGCTGGGTCGAGCCGGGGCAGCGCCCGCGGATGGTCGTCGTCCAGGCCGCGGGTTGTGCCCCGATGGTGCGCGCCTTCGAGCGTGGCGAACCGCGTGCGGAGCGCTGGACCGATCCGGCGACCTGCGCGTCGGGGCTGTGCGTCCCGGCGGCGCTCGGCGACCACCTGATCCTGTCCGCCGTGCGCGAGTCGAACGGCATCGCGTTGAGCGTCTCGGACGAGGCGATGTGTGCCGCGCAGGCGCGCATGGGTCGCCTGGAGGGAATCTTCGCCGCGCCCGAGGGTGGCGCCGCGCTGGCGGCGCTCGAGGAGCTCGTGCGCCGCGGCTGGGTCGGGCGCGAGGAACGCGTGGTCGTCTTCAATACGGGGACGGGGTTAAAGTACCCCGGCACGNNTTGACAGGCCCGGGGGGCAGCCATAGACTTCGGCACGGCCGAGAGAGGCTCGGAATTGAGCGACCGCATCTTCGTCGAGGGCATCAAGTTCCACGGGTATCACGGCCTGACCCGGCTGGAGCGCCAGATCGGTGTCCGACTCTCGGTGGACGTCTCGCTGTGGATGAATCTCGAACGCTCC
>WVWW01000269.1 GCA_011773795.1 Acidobacteriota bacterium | reverse complement strand
GACAAGATCGGCGCCCTCGCGGACTGAAACGGTCAATCAACGTATAATCGACGCATGCGCACAAGAAGAACCGTCCGGACGGCCGTGTGCCTGGTTGCCTTGTTCGTGCCGTCGTTCGCGCAGAGCGACGATCCGTTCCTACGCTCCCTCGGCAAGGATCAGCCGGTCGATCGTCCCGGGTTGGCGCGGTTCATGGTCCGGACGACGGCCGCGCTCGACGGATCGCGCGATGCCGTCGAGTACCTGCGGCTGGTTGCGGAAGACATCGTCCCCGGCGAGCAATTCAAGGCCAAGGCATCGGCGGAGATGCGCGAGCGTTTCGCCGCGTACGACGCGGCCCTGGGCGACTTCCGAGGCGCTTCGCGACGACTGCTGGAGCAGCCGACCTCGAACCGGCGGCTGTTTCAGGCCCTGCTGGCCGGCCAGCACGCCTGCTGGCGGCTCGAGAGCCACATCAACCTCGCCGAGTCGTACGGTGCCAAGGCCGGTCAGATCCGTGGTGTGCTGGAGTCGGGTTCCGTGTGCGCCAAGTTCGCGCACGCCTCTTTCCAGCCCAAGATCGCCGGTCTGATCGACGAGGCTTTGGTCGACGGACGCGACGAGCCGGCCCTGGTGCGTGAGAATCGCGTTCTCAAGGAAGAACTGGCCGCGCTCGAGCGGTTGCTCGAGGATCTGCGCGAGATCGACGCGGAGTAGAGTGGCCCGACGCGCACGGTACAGGACCCTTGATCACCATCACGGATCTCGAAAAGAGCCACGGCGCGCGCACGCTGTTCCGCGACGTGTCGTTGCAGTTGGTCGCCGAGGGTAAGTACGGGGTCGTCGGCGCGAACGGCTCGGGGAAGTCTTCACTCCTGCGCATCATCGCCGGCGAGGAAGAGGCCAGTAACGGCAGCGTCACGATCCCGCGCAAGGCCCGCGTCGGCGTGCTCGGCCAGGACCACTTTCGTTACGAGACGACCCCGATTCTCGATGTCGTGATGATGGGCGATCGGGAGATGTGGGCCGTCATGCAGGAGCGCGAGCGGCTGCTGGAGAACGCCGCGGAGTCGTTCGACGCGGATCGCTACGGCGAGCTCGAGGACTACATTCAGCAGAACGACGGCTATGCCTACGAGGCGCGTTGCGGCGAGATCCTGGAGGGACTCCAGATCCGCACCGAGCTTCATCGCGAGCCGCTGTCCGTCCTGTCCGGCGGGTTCAAGCTGCGCGTCCTGCTCGGCCAGACGCTGGCCGCCAAGCCCGACGTGCTGCTGCTCGACGAGCCGACGAACCACCTCGACATCCTGTCGATCCGCTGGCTCGAGAAGTTCCTCGACGACTTCAAGGGCTGCGCGATGGTGGTCTCCCACGACCACCGGTTCCTCAACAACGTCTGCACGCACATCCTCGACGTGGACTACGAGCTCGTCACGTCCTACAAGGGCAACTACCGGGACTTCGAACGGGCCAAGAAGGACGACCGCGACCGCAAGGAAAAGGAAATCGACAAGCGCGAGAAGGAGATCGCCGATCACAAGCGCTTCGTCGAGCGCTTCAAGGCCAAGCCGACCAAGGCGCGCCAGGCCAAGAGCAAGGTCAAGCAGATCGAGCGGATCGTGATCGAACGGCTGCCGCAGAGCTCACGGCGCTACCCGAAGTTCAAGTTCAAGGCCTGCCGTCCGAGTGGCAAGACGGTGGTCGAGCTCGACGGAATCCACAAGAGCTTCGACGATAACGAGGTGCTCCATGACGTCTCGCTCAGGATCCAGCGCGGCGATCGGTTGGCCGTGATCGGACCCAACGGGATCGGGAAGTCGACGTTGCTCAAGGTGCTGATGCGCGAACTCGAGGCCGACAGCGGGACGGTCGAGTGGGGCTACGAGACCCATCCCGGCTACTTCTCACAGGATCACGGCGAGCTGTCGGGCCGGGGCAGGCAGACGGTCCAGAGCTGGCTCTGGGACCACTGCCCCGGTGAGCTGATCGGCTTCGTCCGCGGGAACCTGGCCCAGGTCCTGTTTCAGAAGGACGAGGTCGACAAGAAGATCGCCAACCTTTCCGGCGGGGAGAAGGCCCGGCTGATCTTCGCCAAGCTCGCCGTGACCTACCCCAACGTGCTGGTCCTGGACGAGCCGACCAACCACCTCGACCTGGAGGGCATCGAGGCGCTCGCCGAGGGCCTGGAAAACTACGACGGCAGCGTCATCTTCGTGAGCCACGACCGCTGGTTCGTCTCGCGGCTGGCGACGCGGATCCTCGAGTTACGCACCGACGGGATCGAGGACTTCGTCGGTACCTACGAGGAATACCTCGCGGCGTGCGGGGACGACCATCTCGACGTGGACGCGGCGATCCTCAAGGCGCGCCGCAAGGAGTAGGCCGCACGTGAGGCGATGGATCGCCTCGAGGTAGCGCGCATCGTCGTCGACAGGACGGCAAAGCTCCTTGTCGCAAGCCCCGGCCGGACGTCCGCGATCGACCCCGTCAGGCGCCGCCATCCTGGCCGTAGAGGTCCAGCGCCGGATCGCCATCGATCAAGGTGAACACGTCGCGGATCTGTTCCAATCCGAGGCGGATCAAGAAATTGAGGTTCTTTCCG
>WVWW01000317.1:8024-19940 GCA_011773795.1 Acidobacteriota bacterium | reverse complement strand
CCGGTGTCCGGATCCGGTCCGAGACCGTCCGTAACCGGACCAACAATCTCAGGTGCACGTTGAAGGCGAGTCTGGAGAACACCCCGGCCGACTGGTAACATCGCCCGCCCGCGACGGTCCGGGCATCGAATGCCGACTCGCGGATGAGAGGGAACGATGGAAGAGGTGGTGATCCTGGGCTCCGGCCCGGCGGGTTTGACGGCGGCGATCTACTGCGCGCGCGCGAACCTCGAACCGGTGGTCGTCGAGGGCCTGCAGGCGGGCGGCCAGCTCATGAACACGACCGACGTCGAGAACTACCCCGGGTTCCCCGAAGGGATCATGGGGCCGGAGCTGATGGAGAAGTTCAAGCAGCAGGCCGAGCGCTTCGGCGCCCGCTTCGTTCCCGGCGACGCCACCGGCGTGCAGCTCACGAAGAAGCCGTTGACGGTCTCGACCGACGAGACCACGATCGAGTCCCGGGCCGTGATCATCGCGACCGGCGCCTCGCCGCTCGAGCTCGGCATCCCCGGGGAGAAGGAGTACGCGGGCCGCGGCGTCTCCTACTGCGCGACCTGCGACGGCTTCTTCTTCCGCGACCAGGAGATCGTCGTCGTCGGCGGCGGCGACACCGCGATGGAGGAGGCGCTGTTCCTGACGCGCTTCGGCAAGCGGGTCACCGTGATCCACCGGCGCGACGAGCTGCGCGCCTCGAAGATCATGGCCGACCGGGCCCTGGCCCACGAGAAGATCGAGTTCGTCTGGGACAGCGTGGTCGAGGAGGTCCTCGGCGACGGGACGAGGGTCCAATCGATCCGCGTCAAGAACGTCAAGAGCGGCGATTCCACCGAGCGTCCCTGCGGCGGGTTCTTCGTGGCCATCGGCCACCGGCCGAACACGGAGCTCTTCGACGACCTACCGAAAGACGAGCAGGGTTATCTGAAGCCGGGCATCGGCGCGTTCACCGAGCTGGAGGGCGTGTTCATCGCCGGCGACGTGCACGACCACAACTACCGGCAGGCGGTCACCGCGGCGGGCGCGGGCTGCATGGCCGCGATCGACTGCGAGCGTTGGTTGGAGCAGCAGGGGAGCTGACCGGAGCTCAGTCCGAGAAGTAGTCCGCGTTCTTCTGCGTGTAGTCCTTCCACTTGTCGGGGACCGCGTCTTCCTCGAAGATCGCCTCGACGGGGCAGGCCGGCTCGCAGGCGCCGCAGTCGATGCACTCCGCCGGATCGATGTACAGCATCTCCGTCGACTCGAACCTGTCGTCGTCCTTCGTCGGGTGGATGCAATCGACGGGGCAGACATCGACGCAGGCGGTGTCCTTGGTTCCGATGCAGGGTTCGGTGATCACGAAAGTCATGGGCTCGATCCTTCTTCGAGTGCCCGGGGCCGTCCCCGGGGAGGCGCCATTCTAGCAGGGCTTTTTCTGGGCTTGCTTGGCGACCGCCTCGGCCGCCTTGCGGGCCGCCTCGGGGTCGCCCAGGTAGCGGTGCGAGAGCGGCTTGAGCGAGTCGTCCAGCTCGTAGACCAGCGGGATGCCGGTCGGGATGTTGAGCCCCACGATCTCCTCGTCGGAGACCTCGTCGAGGTACTTCACGAGGGCCCGCAGGCTGTTCCCGTGAGCCACGATGAGCACGCGTTTCCCGGCGCGGATCGTCGGCGCGATCGTCTCGTGCCACAGGGGAAGGAAGCGCTCGACGGTGCACTTGAGCGACTCGCTGCGCGGCAGCAGCGCCGGGTCGATCCCGGCGTAGCGTTCGTCGTTCGACGGGTGCTGCGGGTCGTCCGGGTCCAGCGGCGGCGGCGGGATGTCGTAGCTGCGGCGCCAGATCAGCACCTGCTCGTCGCCGTGCTTCTCGGCGGTCTCGGCCTTGTTCAGCCCCTGGAGCGCGCCGTAGTGCCGCTCGTTCAGCCGCCAGTGGCGCTCCACGGGCAGCCACATCTGATCCATCTCCTCGAGCACCAGCCACAGCGTCCGGATCGCGCGCTTCAACACCGACGTGTAGCAGAGGTCGAAGCGGAAGCCGCCCTCGGCGAGCAGCCGGCCGCCCGCGCGGGCCTCCTCGATGCCTTTCTCCGTCAGATCGACGTCGGTCCAACCGGTGAACCGGTTCTCGTCGTTCCAGGTGGACTGTCCGTGGCGAATCAGGACGAGTTGATGCATGGTCGACCTCGTGTCGCGTGAGACGATCATCGGAGCATTCTTGGCGGCCGGCCGTCAAGGGTTCACCGTGGCTCGAACTCGCGGTAGGCTTGGCGGCCGGGAGGGTCCGTGGCCAACCGCAAACGCAGTCGCGCCGCCAAGGATGCGCACCGGCTGAAGCGCCTGCTCCGGCGCGAGCGCGAGCTCTGGGACAGCGGCGTCGAACGGGTGGCCGGCGTCGACGAGGCCGGTGTGGGTCCGCTCGCCGGTCCGATCGTCGCAGCGGCCGTGATCTTCCCCTGCGGCGAGGGCCTGAAGGGCGTCGACGATTCGAAGAAGCTGACCGCCGAGCAACGCGACGAGCGTGCCGACGAGATCCGCGCCGCCGCGCTCGCCTGGTCGGTCGTCCCCGTGCACCCCGAGGAGATCGACCGTCTGAACATCTACCAGGCGGGCCTGCTCGCGATGCACCGGGCGATCGTCGGTCTGGATCCCGCGCCCCAGCGGGTGCTCGTCGACGGCCGGGGCAGGGTCCCCGACCTGCCGATGGATCAGGAGAGCGTGATCGGCGGCGACGCCGCGTGCCACGCGATCGCCGCGGCCTCGATCCTCGCGAAGTGCGGTCGCGACCGGCTGATGCGAGAGTACGACGAGGCCTACCCCGGCTACGGGTTCGCGAGCCACAAGGGCTACCCGACGGCCGAACACCGCGAGGCGATCCGCCGTCTCGGTCCGTCGCCGATCCACCGCCAGTCCTTCACGCTGCTGCCGCACCCGCGGCTGTTCGACTGACCCCGGGCCGTGTCCTATAATCCCGCCCCGTTTCTGAACGGGTGAGGGAGCAACCAGCGATGCAACGAACTCTAGCGATCGTCAAGCCCGACGCCGTGGCCAACAAGAACGTCGGGGAAATCGTCAGCCGGATCGAGAGAGAAGGATTCCGTATCGTCGGGATGCGCCTGGTCAACTTGTCGCGGCGCGAAGCCGAGGGCTTCTACGCGGTGCACCGCGACAAGCCGTTCTTCAACGACCTGACCGCGTTCATGTCCTCCGGCCCCGCCGTGGTGCTGTGCCTCGAAGCCGAGGACGCCATCTCCAAGTGGCGCACCGTGATGGGCGCGACGAACCCCGAGAACGCCGACGAGGGCACGCTGCGCAAGCAGTTCGCGACCAACATCGAGCGCAACGCCGTCCACGGCTCCGACGCGCCCGAGACGGCCGCGGTCGAGATCGCCTACTTCTTCAAGGGCGTCGAACTCGTCTAGCCCCCAAGCTGGTATCGTTTCCGCATGAAGGAGCTGTTGCGCCTGGCGGGCTACCTGCGACCGTACCTGGGTCGCATGATCGCCGCCGCCGCGATGCTCGCCATCGGTGGAGCCCTGATGGCCGTGGCCATCTCGGCCTTCAAGCCGATGATCAACGAGGTGTTGCTCCCGGCGATCGAGCAGCCCGCGGCCGATCCCACCACGCCCGGCGGGATGGATCTCCTCGCGACGGTCAAGGCCTGGCTGCCGCTCGAGCGCCTCGGCGAGTGGGGCAAGCAGAACGCGCTGCTCGTGCCGTTGATCATGATCGTGATCTTCCTGGTGCGCGGCATCTTTCTTTACTTCGGGAACTACTTCACGATCCGCGCCGGCACCCAGGTGATCCGGGATCTGCGGACGGCGCTCTACGAATCGGTGGCGTTCCAGTCGCTGAGCTTCTACCAGGATCACTCCACCGGGGTGATCCTCTCGCGGATCATGAACGACGTGGCGCGGCTCCAGCGCGCCAGCACGACCATGCTGGCCGACCTGATCCGCGTCGCCGCCACGGTCCCGGCGATCCTGATCATCTCGTTCCTCACGGAGTGGCGGCTCTCGGTGCTGGCCTTCGTCGTGCTGCCGTTGCTGGGCTACCCGATGGTCCGCCTGGGGCGGCGCATGCGCCGCGCGGCGACGACGTCCCAGGAGTCCATGGCCCTCGTGACCGAGCGGCTCAAGGAGTCCATCGACGGCGTCCGGGTCGTCCAGGGTTTCGGTAAGGAGCGCTTCGAGATCGGTCGCTTCCGAGAGGCCATCGAGCTGATGTTGCGCGCCGATCTCAAAGCCGCGCGCGCCGTCTCCCTGGCGCCGGCGATCATGGAGCTGCTCGGGGCGATCGCGGGCGCCGGATTGTTCTATTTCGCAGGGCTCTACATCGCGCGCGGCAGCGTCGATGCCGGAGGGTTCGCCACGGTCCTCGTCGCGCTGGGTTACCTGTTCGCGTCGATCAAGCGTTTGAATCTGATCTACTCCGAGATGCAGATCTCGCGCTCTGCCGCGGTGCGTGTCTTCACGATGCTGGACGAGGAGCGCGTGATCACCGACCGCCCGGACGCCGTCGAACTGCAGCCGTTCCAACGCTCGATCCTGTTCGAGAACGTCCACTTCGGCTACGACGAAGGCCAGGTCCTCGACGGAATCCGGTTGGAGATCCCCAAGGGCCAGCGCGTGGCGCTGGTCGGCGCGTCGGGTTCCGGCAAGACGACGCTGGCCAACCTGCTGCCGCGGTTCTACGACCCCACCAAGGGCGCCGTCCGCATCGACGGCCGCGATGTCCGCGAGGTCACGCTCGCCTCGCTGCGACGCCAGATCGGGATCGTCACGCAGGAGACGGTGCTGTTCGACGACACGGTGCGCAACAACATCGCCTACGGCATGGACGGCCAGGTCGCGCACGAAGCCGTCGTCGAGGCGGCTCGCGCCGCCTTTGCCGACGAGTTCATCGAGACGATGCCGGAGCGCTACGAGACACGGCTCGGCGAGCGTGGCCAACGGTTGTCGATGGGCCAGCGCCAGCGGCTGACCATCGCCCGCGCCCTGCTGCGCGATCCGCCGATCCTGATCCTCGACGAGGCGACGTCGGCGCTGGACGCGGAGTCCGAATCGGCGGTGCAGGAAGCGCTGGAGCACCTGATGGAGGGCCGCACCAGCCTGGTCATCGCCCACCGGCTGGCCACCGTGCGCGGCGCCGACCGGATCCTCGTGATGCACCAGGGCCGCATCGTCGAGGAGGGCACCCATCAAGAGCTCCTCGACCGCGGCGGAGTCTACACGCGGCTCTACGATCTGCAGTTCAGCGAAGCCGAAGGCTGATGGGGCCGTCACGCCCGACGGTCCGGCGCGATCTCTTCGTGCTGTGCCTGCTGGCGCTCGCCCTGTTCCTGCCCGGTCTGGGTTCGCGCGACCTGTGGAATCCCAACGAGCCCGCCTACGGGCTCGCGGTCGCCGAGATGACGGAACGCGGCGATTGGTGGACCCCCACGGTCAACGGCACGCCGTTCCACGAGAAGCCGATCCTCTACTTCTGGCTCGCCCGGGTAACGACCGCGCTCTTCGGCGTCAACGAGCTCGCCCTGCGACTCCCGTCGTTGCTCGCGGGGATCGTCACGGTCGCGTTCGTCTACTTGCTCGGCGCGGGGCACGCGGGGCGGCGGCGCGGGATCCTCGCGGCAGTCCTGTTCTCGACCACCGTCACGATCGCCCAGGCCGCCCGGATGATCCAGATGGACCTGCTCGCCACCGCGGCGGTCGCGGCGACGGTCTATTTCGGACTGGAAACGCTGGGCAGGCCGGATGATCGTTGGCCTTCGGTCGCGACCGGTCTCGCGGCCGGGCTGGGCTTCCTGGCCAAGGGCCCCGTCACCTGGGTCGTGGCCGCGATCCCGCTCGGCGCGGCGATCGTGCTCGCCCGACCCCGAGCGGGCATGTCGGCACGCTTCGTGGCGCTCGGGCTGGGCGGACTCGTCGCGACCGTGTCGATCTGGATCGTTCCGCTCGTGCTGAGAGGGGACTGGGACGCCCTGCACGAGTCGCTCGTGCGGCAGAACTTCACCCGTTTCGTCGAACCGTGGGATCACGCGCAGCCCTGGTGGTACTTCCTGAAGTACCTGTGGATCGACATGGCGCCGTGGGCGTTCCTGCTGCCGCTCGCCGTCGGCGGGCGCGGCGGCGCCGAGCGCAGGCTCGACCGCGCCGCGTGGGCCTGGCTCCTCGGTGCGATGCTCTTCTTCTCGCTGTCCGCCAGCAAACGCAGCGCCTACCTGATGCCCGTCGCCCCCGCGGTCGCGTTGCTCGCGGCGGGAGTCGTCGAGCGGCTGATCGGGGGCAGCCTGGATCTGCTGCGTCGCCGCGTCGTGCTCGCACTTCTCTGCGCGTCCGGACTCGCGCTCCTCGCCACGGGGTGGATCGCTCTCGAGGCCCGGACCCGCTACGGCGAGCATTCCGCGGCACTGACCGCTGTCGCGATCGCCGTTTTCGCCGCCGCCGCCGCGATCCTCGCGGCGCTGTCCTCGCGCAAACGGGTCGGACGAGCGTCGGTTTGTTTCCTGGCCGTGCTCGTGGCGCTCGAGGTGGGAACGGGCGGCTGGCTGCTGCCCTACGCCAACGTCTTCAAGTCCGCTCGCGCCTTCGCAGCCGAATCCGCGGCCGTCGCCGGCGAAGATCCGATCTCGGGCTACAAGCACTGGATCTGGCGCGCCGACTACCCCTACTACCTCGGACGGTCGATCGGCCGCATCGAGCAGCCCGAGGAAGCTCGCCGCGCCTGGAACGGCGAGCCGCGTCACTGTCTGATCGTCGAGGAGTGGGAGCGCGCCGATTTTCTCTCCGCGGTCGGCCCGGCGAACCCGCTCGTCGCCCGCGACGTCGGCTCGAAAGGCGTCGAGCTCTACTGCAACCGGTGATTCCTCAGTAGGCCCGCCAGAACAGGAACGACGAGATCAGCGCCATCGCGAGCAGCATCCAGTGCTCGCGATTGCGCGTCAGGCGCGATGAGTGCCAGCCGTCGTCGGAGCCGCCGGGCCACGGCGTCCGCCGCGGGAACAGCGCGGGCACCGCGTCGAAGTAGACGTCGTAACGCTCGCCGTGGGTCTCGCGCAACCGCGCCGGCTCGATACGCTCCTTGCGTGGGAGGTAGTAGCCGAAGAACACCGCGTAGCCGGCCAGCAACAGGACCCAGTTCGAGAAAAACGGCAGCGTGGACATGATCGAGATCCCGGTGAAGATCAGCAGGCGACCGAGGTACAGGGGATTGCGCGTGTAACGATACGGTCCCGAGGTGATCAACTTGACGGTCTTGCGCAGGTGGCCGGCCGCCCAGCAGCGGAGGAGCTCACCGAGCAACAAGAACACGAAACCGACGAACACCGAGCTCGGCGTCGGTCGGGCCAGCGTTACGAGAAGGCCGACGAGGAGCCAGACCGAGGCGACGCGCAGCCGACCGAGTCCCCGCGGGCTCAATGTTGCCTCCCGCGGACGCGGTCGACCCACTTCTTGATCCGGCGGTTGCGGCGGTTGATTCGTGCGGCCCGCGGACCGAGCTCGCGCACCGCGGCCTCGGCGTCCTCTTTCTCGAGATGCGCTCGCAAGCGCGCGAACGAGATCTCGTCCTGGAGCACGAACCGCCGGAACAGGCGCGAGCGGAGCGGGCCCGGCCGCGGGCCCAGCGTGAAGGCGTTGGCCAGGTCGACCAGCGTGACCTCGTTGTCGGTGTCGACGAGCACGTCGGCGAGGTGCAGGTCGGCCAGCGCGATGCCCGCCGCGTGCAACCGCGCGAGCACCTCGCGCAGCCGCTCGAAGACGGCGGGGTCCACGCGTCGGTCGCGGAGCTCGCCCAGCGAGCGGGACTCGACCCATTCCGTCGCCAGGCTCACCGGACCCAGCCGGCCGAGGAATCGTGCGACACCGGGGATGCCCGCGGCGGCGCGGTAGGCCGCCGTCTCGCGACGCGTGATCCAGCGGGCGAGCGATGCCCGGAACCACCACGGACGCCGACGGTAGTCCTTGAGCGCGATCTGGAGCGCACCGAGGCGGTACACTAGGATGTCCGCTTTCGTGTTGTTGCGCCCGCGGATTCGCCGCAGCGGCTCTTGGCGGTCGAGTCGATCCAGATCCAGCAATGGGTCGTCAGGAGTCACGTGCGGCCTTGGGGTCAACCTTGAACAGGTCGGGCTCGTCCAACATACCAGAGCGCAAAACGGTGAAGCGCGCCGACCTCCGCGGCGGCGGCGTCGAGACGATCCACGCCGGACGGTCGATCAAGGCTGACCTGTTGCGCCTCGACCTCGGAGACGGACCGATCGTCGTCAAGGACTTCGGCGAGAAGAGCTGGTGGGTTCGGATCCTCGGTCGATTGCAGATCTGGACCGAGCAACGGGCCTACCGTCGTCTCGACGGAGTCGAGGGCATCCCGCGGTTTCTCGGTCGCGTCGATGCCCACGCCCTGGCGATCGAGCACATCGACGGGACCCCGCTGGGGACGCTGCCCGGGCGCGCCCGGGACGGCGCCGCGCGCTTCGCGCGCCTCGACAAGATCGTCGCCGCGATCCATGCCCGCGGCGTCGTGCACTGGGACCTGCGTGCACGGAGGAACGTGCTCATCCGGCCGGACGGCGAGATCTTCATCGTCGATTTCGCCGGTGCGATGAGCCTGCGACCGGGCGGCCTGCCGCACCGGGTGTTGTTCCGCTGGTTCCGCTCGGCGGATCACTCGGCGCTCCTCAAGTGGAAGGAGATCCTCGACGCCGGGCCGTGGACCGCCGAGGAGGCGGCGTTCGTCGAGCGCCACCGGCGACTGCGACGCTGGTGGATCTTCAACCGCAAGGGCGGTGGGCAATGACCGAGATCTCCCTCGTTGTTCCGNNCAACGACGGGAGCGACGACGGATCGGCCGAAACGATCGACGAGCTCGCCGCCACGCGGCCCGAGGTGCGCGGCCTGCACCTCGATCGGAACCACGGTCAGAGCGCGGCGATCGCGGCGGGTTTCGAGCGCGCTCGCGGGCACTACGTCGTGACGCTGGACGCCGACGGCCAGAACGATCCGGCGGACATCCCTGCGTTGATCGATCTGCTCACCGACTACGATCTCGCGATCGGCTATCGCCAGCGGCGCGTCGACGGCTGGCTTCGTCGTGCCACCTCGTGGATGGCGAATCGTGTTCGCAACGGCCTGACCGGGGAGCACATCGTCGACACGGGTTGCACGCTCAAGGCGTTTCGGGTCGGTGCCGTCCGGGGCCTGATCGAATACAAAGGAATGCATCGGTTCCTCCCGACCCTCGCCCGGATACGTGGCCTGTCCCTCGTCGAGCACCCGGTTCGACATCGCCCCCGCCGCTGGGGGCGCAGCAAGTACGGCATCGTCGCTCGCGGCCTGGAGGGGCTTGGCGATCTGGTAGCGGTGCGTTGGATGAAGCGGCGAAGACTGGACCACTCGAGCGTGCGCGAGAGCGGCGCGGCCGAATTGGCAGAGCGCGTGGCCGCGATCGACGACCGCCGGGGGGCTGGCAGCGCCGTCGGCGGACGCACTAGGTAATTTGCCTGCGCTATTCCTGTTGCATTCGTGCCCCCGGTCGGTTAGCCTCAGTCCAGTCAAGACGGCACAAATACTGAGCCGGTTCTAGGACGGGTCGGGGGGACAGATCCTGTCATGAGGCAGACGGTTTACGGCCGGTGCGCTCCGGAGCGTCGTCGTGTTCGCCGGAACACTTCGGGGCGCCAACGCAACGGGACCGGGCCGAGTACAGACGAATCGGGGTTCCGAGGTTCTTGCGAAGACCTGCCCCTGATGTGCTTCCGGTTGAGCGCCGAGGGGACGGTTCTCTCCGTCAATCGTTACGGAGCCGAGCACCTCGGCTACGAGCGAAACGAGCTCGTCGGTCAGTCCCTGCTGCGAGTGGTCCACGAGGAGGACCGGCCGAGCGTGTCGCGGCGCCTCGCCGAGTGCGTCGTCGTCCCCGACACGACAACGGCGTGGGAGTTCCGCAAGGTCCGGAAGGACGGAAGCGTGCTCTGGGTTCGAGAGCGCGCTCGCGCCATGACGAAGCCGAACGGAGAAGCCGTCCTTCTCGTCGTCTGCGACGACGTCACGGAACGGAAGGAGGTCGAGCAGCACTTGCTCGAGCAACGGGCCCAGCTCCGGGACCTCCGACTCGAGCTGTCGCTGGCCGAGCAGCGCGAGCGTCGGCGCATTGGTGCCGGGCTGCACGATAGCGTCGGTCAGGACCTGGCGTTCGCGAGAATGAAGCTCCGGGAGCTGGAGGCAGAGACACTGGCATCCGAGACCCGGCGATGCGTAGAGGCGATCGGCCAGCACCTGGATGAGGCGATTCGCGCCACCAGGACGCTGACCTTCGAGCTGACCTCGCCGATCCTCTACGAGCTGGGGCTCGAAGCGGCGATCCGCAACCTGGTGGACCGGATGGGAGCGCAGGACACCATTCGTTTCACGGTCCGCTCTTCGGGCAGCGACGAAACGCTGCCCGAAGATTTGAACGTCATCCTCTACCGTGCGTGCGCGGAACTCCTGCTGAATGTCCGAAAGCACGCGCGATGCAGCGAGGTGGAGGTCGCGATCGAATGCACGGAAGAGGGCATCCGTATCAGCGTCCAGGACGACGGGGCCGGCTTCGATGCGGGGGGTGCGGGAAAGGGCAGCGACCGAACCGGAGGCTACGGCCTGTTCAGCATTCGGGAAGAACTGCAACCGCTCGGGGGCCGCTTCGAAGTCGACTCGGAGCCGGGCCGGGGAACCCGGGCCGTGATCGTGGCGCCGCGTGAGCGGACCGCCATCGCCGACGCGAGGTGACGATGAGCGTCCGCATCGCCCTGGCCGACGACCACGCGATCCTGCTCGACGGGGTTCGGTCCGCACTGGAAAAGGCGGGCTTGCGGGTGATCGGGACGGTCCGCGACGGCCGGGATGCGGTGAATCTGGCCCGCGAGCAACGTCCTGATGTGATTCTCATGGACGTCTCGATGCCGGGCATGAACGGCATCGAGGCGACGCGCCGCATTACCAAAGGAACTCCCGACGTGCGCGTGCTCTGTCTCTCGATGCACGACGAGCTGCAATTCGTGACCGCCGCGCTCGACGCCGGTGCATCGGGCTATGTCCTCAAGGAACAGGGGGTCCAGGAGCTGGTGGAGGCCATCCGTGCCGTCATGAAGGGTCACACCTACCTGGGTCCCGGGATCCGGGACAAAGTCTCGAGAGCCAATACCGGAGTCTCGGAGCTCACGAATCGAGAACGAGAAGTTCTCCAGCTCGTCGCGGAGGGGTATACCAACGTCGAGATCGCGACGCGGCTCGGCGTGAGTGCCAAGACGGTCTCCACGCACCGACAGTCCGTCATGGACAAACTGGATATCCACAACGTCGCAGGACTGACCCGCTACGCCGTCCGGCACGGGTTGGCCTCCTCGGAATACGGCGGAAACGGATTCGCCGTTCGAAGGAAGGCACTTGAATAGGCCGGCTCGCCATGGCCCAAAGCGGTTGGCCTCGGGTTTGCTCGTGCTGCTGCTGGCGGGACCCGGCGCGGCCGAGACGCGCCCGCCCGGCGACGGCGTGAATCAACCGAAGGCGGACTCGGGCAGCGGCTCGGCGACCGAGGCGCGGCGTAACGACCGGCGCCTACCCTCGGGCTTACCCGGAGCTCCCGCGGAGGGCAGCCGTGCGCCCCTGCCGCGCGCCGTGAACTTTCCCCAGGACGTTCCGGTCACGGAGATCCGGCCGGCCGCGACGCTCGCGCCGGACCCCGCGCGGGATAACCGCTCGTTCGTTGCCGGGAAGGCTGACGGCCGGGTGATCGTGATCCACCAGGAAGATCGCACGGCCAAATCCCAGAGCTCCTCCAACTCCGGCGTCACGTTCTCCGCCGAGACGACGCTCCCGACGGGACCGTCGACGCTGGAGGTCGACCGCGTCGCGGTCGACTTCGATTTGGATAACGGGAGCGACACGGTTTACGTCCTGCTCACCATCGCC
>WVWW01000317.1:6451-7953 GCA_011773795.1 Acidobacteriota bacterium | reverse complement strand
CGTGGACCTCGTGCGCGCCGGGGACGACACGCACGGTGTGGACGAGGCCGTGGTCAGTGCCAATTCCAGCGGAACCGTGGCCGTGCTCTATCGCGAGGGACGCGGCGGCGATCCGTACATCCGGGTCAGCACCGACTCGGGACAGACCTGGACGGCCCGGGTACGCCTCAACGGCGGCGTGAGCGACGGCGGCGGCACTCCGGGCGAGCCGATTTGGGTCGAAGTGGACGCCGCGGGGATCGTCCACGCCGCGTTCGTCGAGAATCGTGGCTTCAGCCGGCAGGTGTTCTACACGCGCTCCACCGACGCCGGCGTGAGCTTCGAGGCCGAGCGCAACCTCGACGCCCTACTGCCGGGGCGCATCGGTTCCACCAACCCGATGCTGCAGTCCGCCTTCGACGGGAGTCTGCTGCTCGCCTTCTGGGACGCGGCCGGCGACGACCACGTGTACGTGCTGCGCTCCACCGATGCGGGGCTGAACTTCAGTCTCGAGCTGGACCGCACCTTCGGCGACGAGGACATCGAGCTGTTCCCCATGTTGTTTGCCTCGACGGCCGTCGGCACGGTGGTGGTCCACGTCATCGACGGCACCGGCGCGCTGACCGCGCAGCGTTCCACCGACAACGGCGCGAGCTACGGCCCGGTGCGGACGTTGGCGACGACCGCCGGCCGCCACCCGCTGATCGGGATCAACGCCGCGAGCATGACTCGTACGAGCGCGGGAACCCTGGTCGTTGCCTACACCGACGATCGCTCGGACTCGTACGTCGGCAATTTCACCGACCTGTTCGTGCAGACGTCCACCAACGAAGGCCTCACCTGGGGCTCCGAGACGCGAGTCGACGGGACGGCCGCCGGTACCGCGGGAACCGGCTCGAGCGTTCCCGGGATCAGCGGTGTCGGCACCGACGATGTGGTCCTGGTCTACCCTGACAATCGGAACTCCGCCGGTTCCAGCTTCGATGTCTACAGCAATCGTTCCGCCGCGGCCACGCCGAGCTTTGCCGGCGAGCAGCGCATCGACGCCGACACCGGCGACCGCGATCGTAACGTCTTCAATACTCCCAGCCTGGCGACCGGGCCGGCGTGTGCGGGCGGCGGGCAGAATGTCTACATGGCGATGGCCGTGCGTACCGGGGCAGAGCCGGAGATCCGCGTCGCCGTGAGCGATGACGGTGGGAGCACGTTCTCCGTACCCACCCGGGTCAGCGANNACCGAGTTCGCCGCGGTGCCGCGGATCGTGGCGCCGAACAACGGCTCCGTCCACGTCGGCTACACCGTGATCGACGCGGTCTCGGGGAACGTCGAGCTGCGCTACAACAAGTCGGACGACTGCGGCCAGACCTGGCTGCCCTCCGAGATGGACTTCGGCGTGGTGGTCCAGAGCGAGTTCGACTTGCTCGCCCTGGACAACGGCGAGGTCTACCTGTTCTGGTCCGAGGGCGGTCTCGACATCCGCATGGCCAAGTCCACCGACGGCGGGAACACGTTCGCCCCGGCG
>WVWW01000317.1:0-6305 GCA_011773795.1 Acidobacteriota bacterium | reverse complement strand
CGGGCACGCCGGGCGTCTACGCGGCGGTCATGGCGAACTCGTTCAGCACCGCCAGCCCGTTCGGCAACGTGCGCTGGTGGCAGTTCGACACCGGGTCGGGTTCGTTGATCCCGCGGCCGAGGTTCGTGGCGGGTCCGGGCGCGGATTACGGCAGCGGAAGCGGCGTGCAGTGCCTCAACCCCGAACCGGGTCCGGGAACCTGCCTGTTCCTGGCCGACGAGAGCGCGTCCGACCCGAACGGAAGCCCGAACCGCATCGCGCTCCGCGAATACGATCCGACCGGCACCCTGATGAGCGAGCAGTTCCTGACGGACGGCGCGCCATTGCCCGGCGCGCGCAGCGATTCGTCGCGGATGGTCTCCGACGCCGGTGGCAACCTGTGGGTGAGCTGGCGCGATTCCAGCGCCGGTCAGCCGGAGTACGTCGTGCGCCGCTCGCCCGACAGCGGACAGACCTTCGATCCCGTTTACCGTCTTTCCGGCGGCGAGCCCCAGGGCACGGGTTTCGAGAGCATCTTCGATTTCGTCAAGAAAGGTTACTCCGCGGCGGCCGGTGGCGAGGCGTACTTCGCCTGGGCGGGTCAGCGGGAGTCGGTCTTCTTCAGCGGCCTGTTCAATGTCTACGACACCAACGACTTCGACCGTGACCAGTCGAGTGCGGCTGTCGACTGCAACGACTCGGATCCCACGGCACAGGCGACCCCGACCTTGCTGGGCAACCTGTCGATCGGCGAGATCAGCGGAGGGGTCCGGCTGTCGTGGGACTCCCAAGCGGCAACGGCCGGGTCCGGGACCGTCTACGATCTGGTCAAGGGCTCCGTCGGCGATCTCCGCGGCACCGGGACCTACGCGGCGGTCGCGTGCCTGACCGGCGGCGAGACCGGTGCCTCCTTCGACGACCTGTCGCCCGACCCGCCGTCCGGCACCGCCGACTACTACCTCGGCAGGGCGCGGAACAGTTGCGGATCGGCCGGGTACGGGGACGCGTCCGTCAATCCGGATCCGCGGGACGATCTCGACAGCGCAGGCCCGTGCCCGTAAGCGGACGGGCCGATTCATGATCACCGGCGCCGCCTTACTCCTGGCGTTGACTTTCTCGTCGGAAGCCACCGCGGAGCTCAACACCTCCAACCGGGTCATCGTCGCGGCCGACCTTTTAAGAAACGCTGTCGACACCTCGGGGCATTACGGGTGCCGCATCTCGCTTGAAGTCGACGAGAGCCGCGGGCGCGACCTGTGGTTCACGTTCGGCGAGGTCAGACCCGACGCGGAGGGCGTTTGGAAGACGATCGGCGCTTCGAGCCGTTGCGGCGGCGGGACCTTCGCCGCGATCGCCTCGAACTTCACGAGTCGTATCGGCCTCCCGTACCTGATCGCCGACCTCCGGGTGGCGCCTGCGCGACGGGAGTCGGGCGATTTCGATCTGGCCGTCAAGATCGCGATCCGAAAACTGTCGGCGTTGAATCGCAGCGGCAAGCCGCGCTACGAGCGCAGCGAACAGGACAGGACGCTCGACGTCGCCTCCGCGACGCCGCTGACCCTGCCGCTGCTCATCGCTGACGACACCGAGACCGCAGCCTTGGGAGTCCATGAGATTCTCGTTCGTCTCCAGGCGGAAAAACTCACTCAACAACTGGCCGCGGCCTACGGCTCGGTTGCGGTGACGGCCGACGTGCCCGGTGCCCGAATCTTCCTCGACGGCGGTTTCGCCGGCCGGACGTCAGAGGGAGGCCCGGCAGCTCTCGGCAACGTTCTCGCAGGAGAACGCGAGATCCGAGTCGTCGACTTGTCGGGGCGGGAGGCGTCCAAACAGGTCGCGGTCAAGCAGGGGCAGGCCGCCGCGGCAGCGTTCGATCTCCTAAAGTTGTCTTCGCGCGCGTCGGACAAAGCACTTGTTCCCATCGGCGCCAACCCGCAGGGCTACGAGGAGTTCTGGAGGCTCAAGGACGGCGCCGTGGTGGTACGGGTTCCAGCGGGGGAGTTCCTCATGGGAAGCCCGGAGGGTCCGGGTCAGCCCCACGAACGGCCGCAGCACCGCGTTCACGTATCGGAGTTCCTGATCGACAAGACCGAGGTCACGTGGCGCCAGTTCCGCAAGTTCGCCGCCCAGACCGGAGCCTCGTCGCCGCCGATGAGAAGCTGGGGCCGAGCGGACGACTACCCCGTTTCGAGCGTCACTCTGGAGCAAGCCAGCCGTTTTTGCGCGTGGGCCGGTGGCCGTTTGCCGACCGAGGCGGAGTGGGAGAAAGCGGCGCGAGGCCCGGAGAGCCTGATCTACCCGTGGGGCAACACATGGGATCCCGACCGCTGTAACTCCTGGGTCGGCGGGACCAACCGCCCCGCCGAAGTCGGCTCCTTTCCGCACTGTGTCAGCCCGTACGGCGTGCTGGACATGGCCGGCAACATGTGGGAGTGGTGCGCCGATTTCTACCAGGAGGACTACTACGCGACCAGCCCGGAGCGGGACCCGACCGGACCGCCCTCGGGACGTTTTCACGTCCAACGCGGTGGAGACTGGATCTCGCAGCCGTTGTTTCTGCGCACGGCGCACCGTTACCGGATGACGCCGACCAGCGAGTATCAAAGCAACGGCATCCGTTGCGTGCAGGATCCGGAGGACTGACCGATGCGCGAGACCACTGCAAGGTCCATCGCCGCCTGTCTCGTCATGGCCCTCGCCCCGGGCCTCGAAGCGGGCGCCGACACCTTGCGCGGCCGCTACACGATTTCCATCGACGCGCTGGCCAACCCGGTCGAGGGGTCACCGCGCCTGCTGTGCCAGGCGTCGGAGGAAACCGGACCGCACCAGAAGGCCGAGTGGTGGATCGCTTTCGGAGAGGTCAAGGCTGGTGACGCGACAACGGGCGGCTGTGGCTCACTGCAGACCGCACCGACACGAGACGCTTACCTTCGGGCTACACTTTCGACAGCCGTGAAACCCATCCGCGAGGGGCCTCTCGCGCTGAAGGTCGTGCTCGCCCTCCGCACCGTCTCCGGGCTCGACGGGGATGAACCGATCTACCGGAAGAGCGAGCACACGAGAGAGTTCATCATTTATCCTCACACGGCCGACGCGTTCGTTCCGCTTTTCGTGGCCGGCCCCGAGGAACAGCTGGCGTTGGGGGTACGCGAGGTGATGCTGAAGCTCGGCGTCGACGTGGTGGGCGACGATCCCGCCCAGCACGGAGTTGTCCGAGTGCTGTCCGACATGGCCGGGGCCGATCTCCTGCTGGACGGCGGCGGCGTCGGCACGGTCGGCGAGGGCGTGGCGGGCACGCTGCTCCGCAACGTACCCGCAGGACTGCACGAGGTGCGCGCACGCGAGCCGTCGGGAACCGAGGTGCACCGGGTCGTTCGCGTGCTGCCGGGGCGAACGGTCGTGGTCGACCTGAGCGCGGCGGCGGCCGGGGAGAGTACGAGTCCCTACGGCCTCATCCCACTCGGCCCGAACGCGCAGGGCTACGAGGAGTTCCGCCGAGCGCGCGACGGAGCGATCGTCGTGACCGTTCCAGCCGGTGAGTTCGTGATGGGCAACCCTGAAACCGAGCGGCAACCCCTCGAGCACCGGGTCTACGTTTCGGAATTCCTGATCGACAAGACGGGGGTGACCTGGCTTCAGTACAAGCGATTCGCTGCGGCGACCGGAAGCCCAATGCCGCCCGAACCCTTTTGGGGTCTGCACGACGATCATCCGGCCGTCTTTGTGACTTGGGAGAACGGGCGGGACTACTGCGAGTGGGCCGGCGGGCGCTTACCCACGGAAGCCGAGCGCGAGAAAGCGGCCCGCGGGACGGACAAGCGAATGTACCCCTGGGGCGACGAGCCGCCCGATGCCGAACGGGCGGTGCACCGGCGGAGCTGGGGCTTCGCGGCGACGGACCCGGTCGGGACGCACCCGAGCGGGGCGAGCCCTTACGGTGTGCTGGACAGCGCGGGCAACGTCTGGGAGTGGTGCCACGACTGGTATGACGAGGACTACTACTCGGTGAGCCCGGAGCGGGATCCCAAGGGTCCGGCGACGGGAATCGCCCACGTCGTGCGTGGAGGCTCGTGGGACAGCCGCCCCGACGTTCTAAGCTGCTCTTGCCGCAGCTTCGGAAACATCGGCTATCGCGAGGGCGACTTCGGTTTTCGCTGCGCAATGAACGCGTCCGACTGATCCCCGTTGGCATCCCATCGAGGTGTGAATAAAGGAAGGCACATCGATCGAGGAGGTCCTTTCATTCCGAGTTTCGGTCGGAACCTCGAGATCCTCGGTCGAATCAGCCAGCGCCAGCGAAAAAACTCTGACGCCGCGACGCACTTCCGGCGTGCGCCGGCCTGTGGGAAAAGGTGGTGGGCGGGGACGCACCGGAAATCCCGGTAATTAGACCGCGGTGAACCGATGATCACTCGATTCGGGGGGAGTGGAGGCCGCGGAGCAGCTCTCCCGGGGTCCCGCCGCCCGCTGGCACCAGGTCGTTCGTCCCGATCGACTCCAGAATGAATCTGACCAGAAATCAGGTCTTTACCTGATGGTCTGGCGGCCCGTGACCGTGGATACTCGGTCAACTTTGAAATTATGCGGGTCAGTGGTGGGACAGTCGTCCCCGTTCGGTCTTCCCGGAGGGCCGTCTACCCGGCAGAAATTTGGGGGTTCGCGATGATCAAGTCTCAGTCCACAAACAGCGAAGGTACCGGAGGCTGTACGAGCGGTTCGCTCACGCACACACTTCTCCGCTGTCTACTCATCGTTGCGATTTGCGTTCTGGCGCCGGCAACGGTTCTGGCTCAGTCGGACCCGGGCGAGTGCCTGATCGACCAGCAGGGCGCCGACGACGAGCCCGGTCAGAAGGACCTCAACGAGTACTGCGATGAGGCTGGCGACGGCTCACCGTTCGACTTGCACATCAGTTGGAACTTCGACGACACCGCTTGGTCCGGCGACAACACGGGTGACGCCTGCGCGCTCTTCGACACCGACGGTGACACCTTTGCCAACTACGCCCTCTGCGTGACGCTGTACGACGGACCGCCAGCTAAACAGTTGGGTATTTGCGAAGGGAAGCCAAGTCAGAATTGTTCCACGGATTCCGAATGCGGCATGAACGCCCCTTGTGTGGCCGTAAGCCCGAGGCTCTATGAGTGCGGCGACGACAGGGTGGATCGCTGCACGGGCAGCGAGCAGTACGGCGTCTGCCAACAAGACAACTTCTGTGGCGTATCGGGCGAAGACTGTGCCACGAACGGCGACGACGACTGCCCGCAGGAATTCGGTTCGCACTGCTTGGCGAATCCCGGTACATGCTCAAACGACGCATCGATCTTCTGCGAGCGCGACGGCGACTGTGGGATGGGGAACACGTGCATGGGTTCGGGCACAGAGGATGCCGACCCGTTCGTGACGAACGTCTGCGATACGGAACGTGGACGTTGTGTGGTCGATGGAACGGAATGCGTTGTCGACGCCGATTGCCCGGCGAGCGACCATACCGGCAACAACGTTTGCAACGGGGAGGACTGTACGACCGAAGATGCTCACGTCATTTGCTGGCTGGAGGCGGACGACCTTCCCGGCGACGAGATCTGCGATCTGCAGTCGTTCTCTTGCTCCAATATTCCCGATCAGGCCTGCCAGTCCGACGGCGACTGCATCCCGATCACCGACGTCTGCTCCTACCCCTCTCAGCAGCCGAACTCGGATCCCTCGGACTGCATCATCACGCCGACGGGCCAGAGCCCGTGCACGGACAGCCAGGGCCAGCTCTACGACTGCTCCAACTCCGACACGGCCTGTGCGACGGCGTCCTGCGATCCCTTCGGCGCCGAGGCGAACTGCGACATCCTGGCACCGGTCAATGTGGGAACCCTGTGCCGTGCGGGCTCGGGGGATATCTGCGACCCGGACGAAGAGTGCGACGGGGTGAATTCAGAATGTCCAGCGGACGTCGTGGCACCAGCGACGACGGTGTGCAACGCCGGATCGGGTGACCTGTGCGACCCGGACGAGTCGTGCACGGGTGTAGCGGATGCGGCCTGTCCTGCAGACGTGGTGGCTCCGGCGACGACGATCTGCAACCCCGGTTCGGGCGACATCTGCGATCCGGACGAGTCGTGCACGGGCGTGGCGGGTGACGCGTGTCCTGCGGACAACATCGCTTCGGCGACGACGATCTGTCGTGCGGGCTCGGGCGACCTCTGCGACCCGGACGAGTCGTGCACGGGTGAAGCCGACGCGGCCTGTCCGGCGGACGTGGTGGCTCCGGCGACGACGATCTGCAACCCGGGCTCGGGCGACATCTGCGACCCGGACGAGAGCTGTACGGG
>WVWW01000080.1:6675-6857 GCA_011773795.1 Acidobacteriota bacterium | reverse complement strand
TGCGCGATCTGGCGGGTGCCCAGGCTGCGTTCGAGCGTGCCGTCGCGCTGGACGGCGCCTACATCCCGGCCCGGATCCACCTCGCGCAGACGCTCATCCGACTCGATCGTGTCGACGAGGCGCGTGCGCAGTTCGAAGCCGCTCTCGAGCGCGATCCGAACAACATCGATGCGCTGTTCGGA
>WVWW01000080.1:3036-6633 GCA_011773795.1 Acidobacteriota bacterium | reverse complement strand
TCGCACAGGTTTACCTGATTGTCGGCGAGAACGACCTCGCAAGAAAGTTCGCGGCGTCGGCGGCCACGGCCCCGCCTCGACGGACGATGGAAGACCCCCGGCGCGAACGCGCGTTGCCGCAGGCGGGATCGCTCCAGCGAACGCTCGGCGGGCGCCAGCTGGAAGAGGAGGGGCGCTACGAGGAAGCGCTTGAACAGTACGAGCTGGCTCTTCGGAACAACACCGAGAACTGGGAGAGCCATGCAAACGTCGCCCGCTTGATGGCCAGGCTCGGTAACCCGGACGGCGCCATCGAGCATTACCGGGAAGCGCTTCGAATCCATCCGGAGGCCTTCAGCGTCCAGGTTCAACTCGCCGATGTATTGGAGCGGAGCGGAGACACCGCAGGGGCGATCGAGCAGTACCGCCGCGCTCTCGCGCGTGAGCCCGAGAACGGCCTCGTGCTGTACCGGCTCGGGACCGCACTGGCGGCGTCGGGACGGTCGGCCGAAGGGCAGGCCATGCTCGAGCGCGCGCTCGAAATCGACCCGGAGTCAGCAAAGACGCATCTGAACCTCGGAATCGTGCTGGCCCAGCAGAACCGTTTGGACGTTGCCGACCGTCATCTCCGCGAAGCGTTGAGGCTCGATCCCGACGATCCCGAGGTGCACTACAACCTCGCATTCCTGCTGGCGACGCGTGGAGAACTGCTCGAAGCCGAGCGTCACCTCGCGGAAGCGGTGCGACTCGCACCGTCCGACCCATCGAACCGGCAGGCGCTCGCCGCGGTACGCGAAAAACTGCGAACGAATCCGTGAATCACAACCACGGGCGCGGCGAGGCGCCGCTGCGCCCAGTAGATGAGCGTGCTCGAGCTTCTTCCACACCGACTCGACCTCGGCCTCGCCTCGACGTGGAAGGCGACTTCTTCCAATCCACGCGGCACTTGACCCTCGTCGTCGTCTTACGGTTCTCTCGGCAGGGCTTGCGTCTGTGTGCGTCCGCCCTGACTCGAACGTGATCCGGGACTGCGCATAGGAACAACAGCGGTGGTCTTCCGATCGCCCGAAGTAAGGTGTCCTCGGAGCCCGATCTCGACCTCGCGCGCGTTCCTGACGCATCCTTATCAGACCGCGCGGGTCTTCCACTTGCCGCGGCGGAACCATACGACACCGACGACCGCGAGCACCGTCTGACAGATCGCGACGGTCGCGAACACCCCCTGCGGTCCGTGCTCCAGCGTGACGCCGAGGAACCAGGCGAGCGGGATCTGCAACACCCAGTAGACGAAGAAGTTGATCCACGTCGGCGTGGTCGTGTCCCCCGCCCCGTTGAACGCCATCACGGTCGTCATGCCGTAGGCCCAGAAGACGTAGCTGTAGGCCATGATGCGCAGGCAGGCCGACGCGATGTCGGCGACTTCCTCGGTGACCGGGAAGGCCGCGACGATGACTTCGGGGATGAAGATGAAGACGAGGGCCACGGTTCCGAGGATGCACATGTTGACGAAGCCGGTGATCCAGACCGAGCGCTCCGCGCGTTCGGGACTCCCGGCCCCGAGGTTCTGACCGACGAGGGTCGCGGCCGCATTCCCGACGCCCCAGACGGGCAGGAGCACGAAGGTGATCAGCCGGACGGACAGCGTGTGGCCGGCGAGAGCGGCATCCCCGAACCGGGCCATGATCTTGGCCAGGAACAGGAAGCTGGCCGTGGAGACGAAGAACTGCAGGATGCCGACGGCGCTGATGCGGACCAGTCGGGCCATCACCGCCGGTGCGAAGTGGAGGTTCGATCGATCGATGCGGACCTTGCTGCCGCCGGTCGTGAGGATCCGGAGCTGGTAGAGCACGCCGATGCCGCGTCCGATCGTCGTGGCGATCGCCGCGCCCTCGAGACNNGTTGGCGATCCACAACGCGCGCATCGCCAGGGCGGGATCCCCGGCGCCGCGAAAGATCGCGTTGATCAGGAACAGCAGCACGATCGTGACGTTGCCGCCGAACATGATCGCGAAGAACGTCGTGCCCTCCTCGACCAGCTCGGGCGAGCCGCCCATCAGCCGCAGGAAGAAGGCGGCCCCGAGGATTCCGGCGATCGCGACGACGAGAGAGAGGCCGATCCCGACGAGGATCGACTGGACGGCGGTCCTGGAGGCCGCCTCCGCGTCCCCCTCGCCCACCCGCCGGGCGACCATCGCGGTGGTGCCCATCGAGAACCCGATGGCCAGCGCGAACACGATCATCAGGACGGCTTCGGTCAGGGTCACCACGGCGATCGGCGTCGTGCCTAGCCTGGCCACGAAGTAGGCGTCGACGAGCCCGAACAGCGCCTGCCCGGCCATCTCGATCACCATCGGGACCGCGAGCAGCAACACCGCACGACCCACCGCCCCCCGGGTGTAGTCTCTCGGCTTGCCCTTGATCGAGTCGACGATCTCCCGGCCCAGGCTGGACGCGGCTGGGTGCTCTTGCTCCGACATGGGTGTCTCGCAGTCCGGAAGAGGAGGCTCCGCTCGGAAGGAACGCAAGCTATCAAAGAAACGACTCCGGAAGCGAGTGTTTCGTGGTCGCGCAGGCTGCTACCCTGAGGACATGAGCCCGGAGTTGCTGGATTGCGTCGAGATCGAACCCGATGGGGTGGCCCGGTCGGCAGTGATCTGGCTGCACGGCCTCGGCGCGGACGGTCACGACTTCGAGCCGATCGTGCCCGAGCTCGGCGTCGACCCGTCCCACGCGATCCGCTTCGTGTTCCCCCACGCGCCGCAGCGTCCGGTGACGATCAACGGCGGTTTCGTGATGCCGGCGTGGTACGACATCCGCGCGCTGTCGTTGAGCCGCGACGTCGACGAACGGGGCGTGCTGGACTCGGCGGAGCGGGTCCACGCGTTGATCCGTCATGAGAACGCGCGCGGGATCCCCGCCGAGAGGATCGTTCTCGCGGGCTTCTCCCAGGGTGCCGCAATGGCGCTGCATGTGGGTCTCCGTTACCCGGAGGCACTTGCCGGGATCGTCGCGCTGTCGACCTACCTGGTGCGCGACGAGAGCCTCGAGGAGGAGCGTAGCGAGGCGAACCTGGGGATCCGGATCTTCCAGGCCCACGGCACGATGGACCCGATGGTGCGCCCGGAAGCGGGGCAGCTGGCCTTCGATCGACTGAAAGCGCTCGGGTACTCGATCGAGTTCAGGGCTTACCCGATGGCCCACGAGGTCCACCCCGACGAGATCGCCGCCGTGGGCGAGGCGCTGGACCTGATGTTCTCGGCCTGACCCCGAACCCGCCGCGCGCCCGGACGGATGAACCCGCCGTGGGTCGGTGTTAGAATCGATCTCTTCCGTTTAAAAAAAGGAGTCTTCATGCGTCACAAGCTCGTCACGCTTGCCTTGGCGTTCGTCCTGCTCGTCCCCGCCGTTCCGTCGACGCAGGCCGCCGGCCACGAATACCCGAAGACGGCGACGGGTGACGTCGCCGACGACTATCACGGCACCACGGTCAAAGACCCGTACCGCTGGCTCGAGGACGACGTTCGCACGTCGGACGACGTGGCCGACTGGGTCGCGGCCCAGAACAAGGTCACCTTCGGTTACCTCGAGTCTCTGTCGCAGCGGGAACCGATCCGCAAG
>WVWW01000080.1:0-3007 GCA_011773795.1 Acidobacteriota bacterium | reverse complement strand
CGGTCGGCGACGACCTCGCGGGCGAGCCGCGTGTCGTCCTGGACCCGAACAGCTGGTCGGAGGACGGGACGGTAGCCCTGGCGGGAATGTCCTTCAGCGAAGACGGCAAGTACATGGCCTACGCCAAGGCCGAGGCCGGCTCCGATTGGAGCAAGTGGTACATCCGCGACCTGCGCACCGGAAACGATCTCGACGACGTCCTCCACTGGACGAAGTTCACGAGCACGTCATGGACCAAGGACGGCAAGGGGTTCTTCTATTCGCGTTTCGATGCCGTGTCCGAGGAGGAGAAGTTCCAGGCGCTGAACAAGAACCAGAAGCTCTACTACCACCGCGTGGGCACCGACCAGAGCGAGGACGTGCTGGTCTACAAACGCCCCGACGAACCCGAATGGGGTTTCTTCGGCAGCGTGACCGAGGACGGCCGCTACCTCGTCATCTCCGTCTGGAAGGGCACCGACCCGCGCAACCGCGTGCTCTACAAGGACCTGCTCGAGCCCTACGGGATGCCGGTCGACCTGATCGACAACTTCGATTACGGCTACAGCCTGGTCGGCAACGACGGTCCGGTGCTCTACTTCTCGACAGACCACGAAGCTCCCAACCAACGCGTGATCGCGATCGATATCCGCGAGCCCGAAGAGGAAAACTGGCGTGAGGTGATCGCCGAGTCGGAGTTGCCGCTCCGCGGCGTGGGGATGGCCGGCAACATGTTCGTCGCCAGCTACCTGCGCGATGCGATCAGCTACGTGCGGATGTTCCGCACGGACGGCAGCCACGTCCGTGACGTCGAGTTCCCGGGCATCGGCAGCGGCGGCGGATTCAGCGGCAAGCGCTCCGAGTTCGAGACCTTCTACACCTACTCCAGCTTCAACCGCCCGCCGACGATCTACCGCTACGACATGCTGACCGGCGAGAGCGAACAATTCCGTCAGATCGACGTCGACTTCAACCCCGACGACTACGTGGTCAAGCAGGTCTTCTACAAGAGCAAGGACGGCACCCGCGTGCCGATGTTCCTCGCGCACAAGAAGGGCCTCGAGCTGGACGGCCGGCGGCCGACGCTGCTCTACGGCTACGGCGGCTTCAACATCTCGATCACGCCCGGGTTCTCGGTCGGCCGCCTGGCCTGGATGGAGATGGGCGGCGTCTACGCGGTGGCCAACCTCCGCGGCGGCGGCGAGTACGGGAAGAGGTGGCACGAGCAGGGCAAGAAGACGCAGAAGCAGAACGTCTTCGACGACTTCATCGCCGCCGCCGAGTGGCTGATCGCCAACGGCTACACCAACCCGGACAAGCTGGCGATCCAGGGCGGCAGCAACGGCGGCCTGCTGGTCGGCGCGTCGATGACGCAGCGTCCCGAGCTGTTCGGCGCGGCCCTTCCCGCGGTCGGCGTGATGGACATGCTGCGGTTCCACAAGTTCACCGCCGGGCGCTACTGGGTCGACGACTACGGCAGCGCCGACGACCCCGAGGAGTTCAAGGCGCTCTACGCCTACTCGCCGTACCACAACCTCGAGCCGGGAGTCCGCTACCCGGCGACGCTGGTCACGACCGCGGACACCGACGACCGCGTGGTGCCGGGGCACAGCTTCAAGTTCGCCGCGGCGCTGCAGAAGGCGCACAAGGGCGACGAGCCGGTGATGATCCGGATCGAGACGCGCGCCGGTCACGGCGGCGGGAAACCGACGGCCCTGAGGATCGAAGAAGCCGCCGATCAGATGGCCTTCCTGGCCGAGAACCTGGTCATGGATCTGCCGGCGCCGTATAGCGAGAAAGCGAAGAAGTAGGGGCGTTTTGGCAGGTTGCCTCCCTCCGAGGCGGAACCTAGATTCCGCCTTGGAGAGAGGAGGACCTGCCGATGACAACCCTGAGCCGCACCCGCTCGACGGAGCTCGGCGCATTCATTGTCGACCTGCAGGGGACCGTCCTGGCCTTCGATCAGGCGATGGAACTGCTCACCGGTTGGCCGGCCTGTGAGATCGTCGGTCGGGACAAGGAGCACTGCGGACCCGACAGCAACCGTGCCTCGCGAATCGCGCTGTACCGCGGCAACGTCACCGAGCCGACGATCACCGGTGGCACCTCCCTCACCCTGAACTGCGCCGACGGGCGGCAGCTGGAGATCGAGGCCAGCGTCGAGCGGCTCGAGGCGCCCGGTGACCGGGTCCTGGTGATCGCGCGGCGGATCCTCTCCCGTTCTGCGGGTCAGGTCCTGCGCGACGGACTGGAGCGGGTCGACTCGCTCACGGGCCTCCCGCACGCCGACATCCTCTACGAAAACCTGGCCGCCGAGCTGGACAGCGCGTCGGAAACGGCACAACCGCTGGCGATCATCCTCGCCGATGTCGATCACCTGCGTGCCGTCAACGACGGGCTCGGGCGGGAAGCCGGCGACGAGGTCCTGCGCAAGATCGCCGACATCCTACGCGTCACCGTGCCCGACGAGACGCACCTCTGCCGTCTCCACGATGACGACTTCGCGATCCTGCTCTCCAACGCCGGCCGCGGGCAGGCCCGCCAACTGGCCGCGACGATTCGATCGACCGTGGAGAGCTACCGCTTTTTCGAGGACGGGCCGGGTAACGATCGGCGGGTCACGCTGAGCCTCGGGGCGGCCTCGTTCCCCGCCGACGCCGAGAACGCGGACGACCTGCTCGACCGTGCGCGCGACGCACTGGACGAGGCCCGTTCGATGGGCCGCAACCGCGTTTGGTGCTACCTGCGGAGGCCACGTGTGCCGCTCGAGGTCCCGGTGTTCTTCGACGGCGCCGAATCGCTGCTGGTCGGCTACACGCGCGACCTCTCGCCTAGCGGCCTGTTCGTCCAGACGGCGGCGCCGATCGACATCGGCATGCGCTGCGCGCTGGCGTTTCCGCTCCCCGGTCGTGAGGGCAAGGTGCACGTCATCGGCCGTGTGGTCCGCACCGTCCCGCCGGAGTTCACCACCAGCCACAACCTGCGGGTTCCGGGCATGGGCGTGGAATTCGAGCGCTTCGGAGGCCGC
>WVWW01000304.1:3385-3599 GCA_011773795.1 Acidobacteriota bacterium | reverse complement strand
GTCCTATAATGGTCGGCTCCGACCCCAATCCACCGAGGACGTGATGCCCGAACGTAAACTGCGTGAGATCGATCCCGAAATCGCCGCGGCCCTGGATCAGGAAGCGCAACGCCAGCACCGCGGCTTGGAGCTGATCGCCTCCGAGAACTTCGTCAGCGAAGCGGTGCTCGAGGCGATGGGCTCGGTGATGACGAACAAGTACGCCGAAGGCTAT
>WVWW01000304.1:3079-3250 GCA_011773795.1 Acidobacteriota bacterium | reverse complement strand
CACGATCCTGGGAATGGACCTCTCGCACGGCGGCCACCTGACGCACGGCCACCCGCTCAACCTCTCGGGGATGCTGTACAAGGTCGTGCCCTACGGCGTGCGCCGCGAGGACGAGCAGATCGACTACGACGCGCTGGCCGAGCTCGCCGCGGAGCACAAGCCGAAAATGAT
>WVWW01000304.1:2076-3003 GCA_011773795.1 Acidobacteriota bacterium | reverse complement strand
CTGGTCGCGACGGGCCGGCACCCGAGCCCGGTGCCGCACTGCGACTTCGTCACGACGACGACCCACAAGACGCTGCGCGGCCCGCGCGGCGGCCTGATCCTGTGCAAGAAGAAGCACGCCAAGGACCTCAACCGCATCGTCTTTCCGGGTCTGCAGGGCGGGCCGTTCATGCACATCATCGCGGCCAAAGCGGTGGCCTTCAAAGAAGCGATGCAGCCGTCGTTCGGCGAGTACACCGACCGCGTGATGGCCAACGCCTCCGCGCTGGCCGAGCGCATGGCCGGGCACGGCTACCGCATCGTCTCCGGCGGCACCGACAACCACCTGTTCCTGGTCGACGTCTTCTCCAAGGGCATCACGGGCAAGGAAGGCGAGGACGCGCTGGACAAGGCCGGAATCACCGTCAACANNCCGTCAACAAGAACACGATTCCGTTCGACGAGCACCCGCCGATGGTGGCCAGCGGTCTGCGCATCGGGACGCCCGCGCTGACGACGCGCGGCATGGACACCGACGCGATGGTGCAGGTCGGCGAGTTCATCGCCCGCGGGTTGGCCGCGCGCGACAACGACACGGAACTCGCCGCGATTCGATCCCAGGTCGCCGTGTTCGCCGCCGACTTCCCGCTCTACCCGTCCCGGCAGCCGGCCCAAGCCTGACCCGGTGACCGGGCTCGACGCGTTCTTCGCCCCCGGCGGCCGGCTGGACGAGGCGGACCCGGCGTACCGCTACCGCTCCGGGCAGGAGGCGATGGCCGCGGCGGTTGCGCAGACGATCGAGTCCGGCGGCCGCGCTTTGATCGAAGCGGCGACCGGGACGGGGAAGACACTGGCTTACCTCGTCCCCGCGTTGGCGTCCGGACGCCGGGTGATCGTCTCCACGGGCACCAAGAACCTGCAGGATCAGATCTGGAATCACGAGATCCCT
>WVWW01000304.1:1047-2043 GCA_011773795.1 Acidobacteriota bacterium | reverse complement strand
GCGAAGTGGGTCGAGGTGATCTCCGGTTGGGGCCGCAGCACCGAGACCGGTGATCGGGCCGAGATCGACGAGTTGCCGGATCAACTCAAGCTGTGGCGGGACGTCAACGCCAAATCCGACACGTGCACCGGTTCCCGCTGCCCGGAATTCGACGCGTGCTGGCTGACGCAACTCAAGCGGCGCGCCGAGGATTCGCAGCTGATCGTGGTCAACCACCACCTGTTCTTCGCCGACCTCGCCGTGCGCTCCGCCTTCGGCGCCGTGCTGCCGGACTACGACACGGTGATCTTCGACGAGGCGCACCTGCTCGAAGAGATCGCCACGCTTTACTTCGGCGCGCAAGTCAGCTCGGCCCAGCTCGAGGACATCGCCAAGGGGGCCGAGAAACTCGCCGCGCGCAACGGTGGCCCGGCGAAGGGCGGCGGCGGCGCCGCGGCCCTGCGCGTCGCATCCGCCGATTTCTTCGCGCCGCTACGCGAGCGTTTGCGTTCGAACACGGGGCGGTCGACGTTCGCCGCGGCCGAACGCGGCGGCGTCGATCTGGAGGTCGAGTGGGCCGTGCTGTGCGAGACCCTCGACGACGTGATCCGGCAGGCCGAACGGATACAGAAGCGCAGCGAGGCCGTCGATGCCGTTCCGCGCCGTGTCGAGCAGGTGCGTGAATCGCTGGAGCAGATCCTCGAGCGCGACGACCCTTCGTTCGTGTACGGGATGGAATTGCGCGGTCGCGCCACGGTTACGCTGACGGCCCAACCCGTCGACGTCGCCGACGCGCTGCGGCACGAATTGTTCGAACCGCTGCACGCCTGTGTGTTGACCTCTGCGACGCTGGCCGTCGACGAGGGCTTCGAGTTCTTCATGCGACGGCTCGGTGTCGAAGACGCCGGCGGCAGGATCGTCGAGTCGGCGTTCCGCTGGAACGAGCAAGCCGTGCTTTACCTGCCCGCGGACATGCCCGAACCGCGCGATCCGCGATTCTGCGATCGCGTCGCCGAA
>WVWW01000304.1:759-977 GCA_011773795.1 Acidobacteriota bacterium | reverse complement strand
GCGAGACGACGGACTGGAATCTGATCGTCCAGGGAGAGGGGAGTAAAGTCGCCCTGGTCGAGCGGTTCAAACAAACGCCGCGGGCGCTGCTGCTGGGGACGACGTCGTTCTGGCACGGCGTGGACGTCCCCGGCGACGCGTTGTCCCTGGTCGTGGTGGACAAGCTGCCGTTCGACGTCCCCGACGACCCTCTGATCGCCGCACGCATCGAACGCATC
>WVWW01000304.1:334-722 GCA_011773795.1 Acidobacteriota bacterium | reverse complement strand
CGATTCCGGCGGCAACCCGTTCATGGAATACCAGGTGCCGCTGGCGGTGCTCGAACTCAAGCAGGGTTTGGGCCGTCTGCTGCGTCGCGAAAGCGATCGCGGCATCCTCGCCGTGATGGACCCGCGCCTCGTTTCAAGGCGTTACGGCAAGATCTTCCTGCGTTCGTTGCCGCCGTACTCTCGAGCGCGGACGATCGAGGAGGCGCGGGAGTTCTTCGAGCGACCCGCCGAGGGTTAAGATGGCGCCACTGCAGGGGAGGTTGGCACGATGGGTTCGAAGCGATGGACGACCACCGCGCTCACGCAAGTCCTGATCTGCATCGCGGGATGCAACCCTTCCGATCCACCCGGCGATTCATCGAACGACGCCGGGGCCGAGGTGGAGATG
>WVWW01000304.1:0-264 GCA_011773795.1 Acidobacteriota bacterium | reverse complement strand
GCGGGCTCGACGTGCCGTTCATGTCGATCTACGTCCCGGCCGAGTATCAACAAACCGGCGGGGCCAAGAAGTTCGCCGACGAGATGATCGATCTGGTCGAAGGGATCGTCGCCAAGCACCCGGACAAGTTCTCGATCGTGGCCAGCGCTGACGCCGCTGCGGCGATTCCCGGCAGCGGCAAGATCGGATTGGCGCTGGGCGTCGAGAACGGCGCCCCCATCGAAGGAGACCTGGCCAACCTGAAGTACTTCTACGACCGTGGCG
>WVWW01000279.1:10175-25396 GCA_011773795.1 Acidobacteriota bacterium | reverse complement strand
CGCGATCGACGAGCTCGTCGCGAACATCAACCTCGACATGGTGTTGATGCTCCACCCACTCAACGACGTCGTCGCCTTCGGCGCGGAGCATTCGTCGCTCGAGCGGTCGGTCGCAAGCGCGGTGAAGGAGCTCGGGATCCGAGTCAGCCCCGATCCGCTCCCCGAACTGGTGTTGTTCATTCGCAGCGACCAGTACCCCTTCGTGAAGAAGGGAATTCCGTCGGTCTTCCTGTTCAGTGGGTTCGACGCCGGTGAGATCGACGGACTGGAGCAGTTCAATCAGTGGATGCGCAACGTCTACCACACGCCGGCCGACGACATGGAGCAGCGATTCGACTTCGAGGCCGGCGCCGACTTCGCCCGCGTCAACCTGCTCGTGGTCACCGGCGTCGCCAACGCGGAGGAGCGGCCCCGTTGGAACGCCGGTGACTTCTTCGGAGAACGTTTCGGCCGGAACTAGTTCTTGGCGACGCGCTCGCCTGCCTCGTCGAGTCGTTCGGCCTGGAGCTGGATGAAGAACGAGCGCGTGTCGCTCTCGTCGACACGGTTAATGCGCAGCGGCTTCCCGTCGGTCAGTGTCGCCGAGATCTGCTGATCCATGGACTGGATGAACGGTCGCCCATCCGCCGCCGGGGTGCCGGTGAGGGAGCTGTCCTCGATCCGGCCACGCAGGCGGATCGTGCCGTCCTCGTTGAATTCCGCCCGGATATTGGCCAAGAAGCCGACATGCTGGTACGCGAACGACGTGACGGGCACGACATTGCTTCCGGCCGAGTTCGACGTGTTGAACGTCGTCGTCGGGATCGGGATCCGCGCGCCGGTCGACATCTCGACCGGTTCGTTGTTGGCGTTGACGATCATCTCGTACGTCTTGCGGACAACATCCTTGCCGTTTTCCATGGTGCCGACCTCGAACGTGACCAACACGTTGGTGCTGTAATCGGGGACATCGCCGGCGAGCGCCGGCAGCGCCAGGACGGCGACTGCAAGAAGGACCGGACACAGTTTCGTTGCGTGCATCTTCACCTCCACCTGAGGGACTGGACGGATCGAACCGGATGCTTCTCGATACGGACGGATGCACGCGTCCGTCTAGTGAGGCCTCGGTACGGGTCACGATCGTTGCGGGATCACAAGCACACCACATGGGGCGAGGTGCAGCACACGCTCGGCGGTGCTGCCGGCCAGCGCGTGGGCGAGGAAGCCGTGGCCGTGCATGCTCATCACGATCAGGTCAACACCGCGCTCCTGGGCCAGGGCGACGATCTCCTTGTGGGCGACTCCCTGCCGGATAACGGTCTCGACGGTTTGCCCTGCGAGATGCTCGGCCAGGTGCTTCTCGAGTTCCTGTGACGCGTGCTTACGGTGCCGCTCCAACAACTCCTCGGGATCGCGGGTGTGGGCGGCTATCATCGGGGGCAGGTCGTCGACCACGAAAGCAACGATTAGCTTGCTGCCGAGTTTTTCTGCGAGTTCGACCCCGTGATGGAGTGCGACCGCAGCCGCATCGGACAGGTCGGTGGTGACGAGGATCGTTTCGTAGCTGGCCATGGAAACTCCTTGTTGTCAGGATAGCGCGGCTATCGGGAAGCCGCTGTAAGCCGCCCGCCATCGCTCTGCCTGGCTCCGCGGTCTAGCACTCGTAGGCAAAAGCTTTACGAGTGCTTCCAGGACTGCTAGCACCGGAGTACCGGGCTCTTGGTACACTTCTTGCTCGTATCCAGCACGGGAAAGAACGAGCCGGACCCCCCGGCAGGAGCGCGTGATGACGTTACGACTCGTAGCGGTGATGAGCGTGGTGTTGCTGCTGTGCCTGGGAGCATTTGGCCTGATCGCCAACTATTTTCAGGAACAGGTGATGGTGGAGGCGGCGAAGATCGCGTCGGAATCGGCCAAGGCGATCTTCGGCACGCTGGATGCCACGCACGACCGCAACTTCTTCCACGTCAACCAGACGCAGCGGCCCGACGGATTGGCCCGGGCGCCGGAGCCCCCCGCCGCACCGGGCCGAGCGGACCAGACCGAGTTGAGGATCGTCGGTGACATCGATCCCGAAGAAACCCGCAAGCTGATCGAGGAGGTCGCCCGTCGACGACTCGGTGTCCCGGAAACCGCCGACGGCAGCGGTACCGGGGAGCCGCCCAAGTACAGCTTCAGCGCGCTCGGTCGGTTCGTGTCGGTCGAGTGCAGCGAGGGGGAGAACGGCGTGCAGGATTGCGTCAGGGTCCACCGCCAGCTGTCCGGCGCCGAGTTGAACGAGGTCTTCGTCCGCGTCGAGGAGATCCACGCCAGCACCGACGGCGAGGAGATGACGCTGACCATACCGACGTTCAAACAGGACCCGCTCGCGACGGACCCGGATGTCGTCAAGGGTCAGTGGGAATCCGACGACATCCGGCTCGTCAACCGGGCCGCTGCCGACGAGCCGGTTACCGCGACGGATTCCGAGATCCAGTTGCCGATCTCGGTGCAGGACTACGAGAGTCTTTTCGATCGCGTACGGCGTCAGTCGATCTTCCTGTTCCTGGGCGTGTTTCTCGTCGGCATGGTGCTTTCCGCCGGTGCTGCCGCCCGTTTCACGCGACCGACGCGACGGCTCGATGCGGCGCTGCGCGAGATCTCCGACGGTGATCTGGACGCCGAAGTCGAGGTCCGCGGGAAGGACGAGATGGCGCGCCTGGGGCTGGCGTTCAACGAGATGGCGCGAAAAATGCGCGCGAACCGCGACCGGGCGCGCGAGATGGTGCGCCGCGACAAGCTCTCGGCGCTCGGGCGGCTCGCCGCCGGTGTGGCGCACGACGTGCGCAATCCGTTGCACTCGATCGGCCTGACGTTGTCGCACCTCGACGATACCGGGCGTCCCGAAGAGCCCGAGCGCGCGGCCGAGTTCGATCGCGCCGTGACCTTGATCCGCGGCGAGATCCGCCGCCTGGACCAACTCGTCGTCAACTTCCTGCGTTTCGCCAACGGAGACAACCGCGAACGGAGGTCCGTCGACCTGCGCGCGCTGGTCGAGGAGACCGAACGGTTGTTCCGCAAGGAGGCGCAGTGGCGTGGGATCGAGCTGTCGCTCGATCTCGAGGACGTTCCCGAGCTCCGTGTCGACGCGGAGGCGATCCGATCGTCCTTGCTGAACCTCGTTCTCAATAGCTGCGAGGCGATGCCCGAGGGCGGGAAGCTTGACATCTCGTTGCGCCGCAACAATGGCGAAGTGGTGCTGCAGGTTGCGGACACCGGTCGTGGGATCCCGGCCGACCGGCAGGAAAAAGTCTTCGATTTCGGCTATTCCACGACTGAAGGAGGCAGCGGTCTGGGCCTCGTGATGGTGCACCAGTGTGTGGTCGAGGACCACGACGGCCGCGTCACGCTGGACAGCACCGAAGGCGAGGGCACCCGCGTCCGGTTGATCTTTCCGGTCAAAGAAGAGAATGACGACAGCTCGACGGAGCAGGAATCATGAGCCCGGCGACAAAAGCACGCCTGTTGATCGTCGACGACGAGGAGCCGCAGCGTTTGATGCTGGCCAGCCTGCTGGGACGCGCCGGCTACGAGGTCGACGCCGCACGGGACGGAAGCGAGGCGCTGGAATTGCTCCACGCGAGCCGCTACGACCTGATGCTGACCGACCAGCGGATGCCCAAGATCGACGGCCTCGAGCTGCTCGAGCGGACCCGCCGCGAACACCCCGATCTTCCCGTCGTGCTGATGACCGCCTACGGCTCGGTCTCGACCGCGGTCGAGGCGATGAAGCGCGGCGCTGCGGACTACCTGACCAAGCCGTTCGAGCGAGACGAGCTGCTGATCGTCGTGCAGAAGGTGTTGCGCCAGCAACAGCTCGAGACGGAGGTCGCGGATCTCCACGGCACGTTGCGCGATCGCTACAGTCTGAACAACATCGTCGGCAATTCTGCGCCGATGCAGCAGGTGTTCTCGCTGATCGAGCGCGTCGCGCCCACCGACGTCCCGGTGCTGGTCACCGGCGAGACCGGGACCGGCAAGGAGCTGGTCGCCCGGGCGATCCACCAGAACAGCCGCCGCGCCGAGGGGCCGTTCGTGGCGCTGAACTGCGCCGCGGTCCCCGAGACGCTGCTCGAGAGCGAGCTCTTCGGGCACGAGAAGGGCGCGTTCACCGGTGCCGAGCGCGACCACGCGGGCAAGTTCGAGCAGGCCGACGGCGGGACGCTGTTCCTCGACGAGATCGCGGCGATGCGGACGGACCTGCAGGCCAAGATCCTGCGGGCGATCCAGGAGAAGGAGATCCAGCGGCTCGGCTCGACCAAGACGGTCCCTGTGGACGTGTCGATCGTGGCGGCCACGTGCGACGACCTCGAGCGGGCGATCCGTGAGAAGACGTTCCGCGAGGACCTGTACTACCGGCTCAACGTGGTGCCGATCCACCTGCCGCCGCTGCGCGAGCGCACCGAGGACATCCCGCTTCTCGTCGACCGCTTCCTCGCCGGTGCCACCGAGAAATTCGGTCGCGGCCAGGTGCATATGGCACCCGAGGTCCTGGACCTCCTGAGCGGCTACCCCTGGCCCGGCAACGTGCGCGAGCTGGAGAACTGCATCGAGCGCATGGTCGTCCTGGCCCAGGCGGAACGGCTGACGATGGCCGACGTCCCGACGAACCTCCAGCCGGGGCGGCGCTCCGGCGCCGCGTCGGCCGAGCTGTTCGAGCTGCCGCCGGGGGGTGTCGAGATGGCCGAATTGGAAAAACACTTGATCCGGCAAGCTCTGGAGCGGACACGGGGGGCCCTTGGGCCCGCGGCCCGGCTTCTCGGCGTCTCCTACAAGACCCTGCAGTACCGGATCCGCAAGTACGGCTTCGATCGCGAGGAATTCGGCGGTCGAGCGGGTGAATGGACCGGTTGATCCGCCCAAATAGAGCCGTTCTGCCCCATATGGGGTGAAGCCGACCCGCAACGACCGACGAAAGTCCCCCTCGGGGGATGGCACGGCCCCTGCAATCAGGATTTACATCGTTTGACACCGACCGGGAAACCTCGAGCGCGAGTCATGCGTTCTACACAGCGAGGGCAGGGAAGAGAGGACGAGGATGCAAGCACTCAAAGACGCAGGAATCCTCCTGGTGGTGATTCTGCTGGCGCTTTCCGTGCGCTTAACCCCGCTGGAAGAGACCGGGACGGAGCTGGACCTCGCCTCGTTGACCCCACAGACCGACGCCGCACCGGCGCCCCGTTCGTTCGAGTTCAAGCCGGCCTCCGCCGTCGGGTCGGCTGGCCCCGCAACGGCCGTGGTCGTCGGCACTCCCGAGGAATCCCCGATCCACGAACGGATCCTGAAGGACGGCGAGGAGATCGTCCGCTCGGCCGATCTGAAAGCCCAGGTCATCCAGCATTGCACCGAGATGGTGATCCACATCAAAAACGCCGCCGAGCAGTTGCGCAACGAGGAAGTCGAGCGGGACGTGCAGGAAGTCGTGAAGGTCCTGCCCTGCTCCGCTTGAACTGACTTATCCTGTCGGGTGTGAGCGCACCCGAGTCACCGCACAGCTCTTATTGCAAACAACTCGAAAGGTTCGAGCGTATCGGGGGCGTGCTGCGGGAACGTTCGAGGGCCTTGTCCTGGACGCGCCTCGCGATCGTCGTTGCGGCGATCGCGCTGGTCTGGCCGGCGCTGTTCGCCGATCGGCTCTCGGCACACTGGTTGTGGCTCCCGCTGGCCGCCTTCGTCCTGGTCGCGGTCGTCCATGAAAACGTCGAGCGCCGATGCCGGCGCGCGCGGCGGGCGTCCGAGGTGCTCCGGCGGGCCGTGGATCGGGTCGAGGGCGACTGGATCGGTCATGGCCCCGACGGTTCCCGGTTCATCGACGCCGAGCACCCCTACGCGTCGGATCTCGACCTCTTCGGGCCGGGATCGTTGTTCGAATTCCTCTGCGCGGCGCGCACGGCCGATGGCGAGGCTCGGCTCGCAGGTTGGCTGGCCCATCCAGCCGACCCACGGAAGGTCCGGGATCGTCAGGAGGCGATCGCCGAATTGCGCGACCGACCGGGGCTGCGTCTCGACCTGGCGCTGCTCGGGGCGCGAATCGGCTCCACGGTGGACACGCGGCGGCTGGTGCAGTGGGCCCGCTCGCCGGCGATCCTCCGGCAGCGCTGGCCGCAATGGATCGCCGCGACGCTCGGGATCGCCAACGTCGCGACGTTCACCGCTTGGCTCGCACCCGTCTTCCAGCAGGCGGTCGAAGCGGCACGCGGCGGCGAACGAATCGACGTATTCGCCGGGGCCGCGCCTTTCTTCATCTCTTTGGTCGCCTCCATGGCGTTCACCGCGCTTCACGGCGGCCGGGTTCGTCAGGCGCTGCACGACGCCGACCGGCCGCAGCACGACCTGGAGCTTCTCGCGGGGGTGCTCGAGCGAATCCAGCGCGAGACCTTCGACAGTGCGGAGCTGCGGGGGCTCACCGAGGACCTTCGCGTCGCGGGTGTCGTCCCGTCGCGCGCGATCGATCGCCTGACACGCATCGTGCAGATCGAGGAGTCGCGGCACAACGCGATCTTCCGCGCGCTCGGCGGCATGGTCTTCGCCGGAACCCACCTGGCCTACGCGATGGAACACTGGCGCTCCCGGTACGGCAGCGCGGTCGCCGTCTGGATCGACGCCGTGGCGCGTTTCGAAGCGCTCTCCTCGCTGGCCCGGCACGCCCACGAAAACCCCGCCGATTTGTTCCCCACGGTCGACGATGGGCCGGTGGCGCTCGACGCCAGGGGGCTGGCGCACCCGTTGCTCCCGATCGAGACCGCCGTACGCAACGACGTCGCTCTGGCGCGGGACGGGACGCGCCTGTGGGTCGTCAGCGGTTCGAACATGGCCGGCAAGAGCACGCTCCTGCGCACGACCGGGATCAACGTGGCGCTCGCGCTGGCGGGTGCGCCCGTACGGGCAACAGAGATGCGCCTGAGCACGCTGCAGATCGGCGCGTCGATGCGCATCGTCGACTCGCTGCGCGAGGGGACGTCGCACCTCTACGCCGAGATCAAACGGCTACACGCCATCGTGGAGCTGTGCAAGGAGTCGCGACCGGTGTTGTTCCTGCTCGACGAAGTGCTGCACGGCACCAACTCGAGCGATCGCCGCGCCGGAGCCGCAGCGGTCGTACGGAGCCTGCTGCAGGCCGGCGCGATCGGGATGGTCACCACGCACGATCTGGCGCTGGCGCGAATCGCCGACGAGCTGGGGGACGCCGGCGCCAACGTCCACTTCGTCGATCACATGCGGGACGGCAAGCTGGCCTTCGACTACACGCTGCGTCCGGGCCCGGTTCAGAAAGGCAACGCGCTGGAGCTGATGCGCGCGACGGGGCTCGAGGTCTAGACTTGAAGCATGGTCTGTGCCTGCTTCCTGACGTTGATCCTTTCGACACCGGCCGCCGACCTGCCGCCGCTGCGCGAGACACTCGCCGAGATCGACAAGATCGCGCAGCTCTACGGCTCCGAGGCGTTGAGCTTCACCTCCGACGAGACGGTCGTGCTCAAGAGCGGCGGGCGTACCCAGACGCACCGCTTCCGGCACATCTACACGATCGACCCGTTCGGCAAGCACACCGAGCTTCGCGAGCCGCTCAAACGGCGTCACGACCCCGCCGCACCGGCCAACACCAACCCGTACCTCTGGATCTTCCTGTTCGAATCCGGCCGCCGGGCCTACATGCACTTCGAGTGGGTCGGGATCGAGACGCGGTTGGAGCGTGAGGCGCTCGGGATCGCCTTCCGTCCCCGCGGCGAGATCTTTCCCCAAGTCAACGATTGGTACGGCGTCGCCTGGTTCGACCGTGAGACCTTCCGCCCGCTGGTCTTCGAGGCCTGGGTGCCCCGCGAGTACGAACGAAAGCTCGAGCTCGACCGCCGGCTGGCCGAGGCGGCGGCGGCCGCGGAGCCCAGTCGATCGGAGCACGTGATCACCTCGTTCCGCACGGAGTTCGGTGAGGAACGTAACGGCCTGCGGTTGCCGACACGGGTGACGATGCGCGAGCAGCGGTTCACCGTCTGGGGCAAGGACGGAAGCTCGGGCTATCGCGAACGGACGCTCTCCAGCGTCAAGCAGCTCTACACGAACTATCGCTTCTACTCCGTCGATACCGACCAGACGATCGGCGGCGTGACGGTGGATCAGGGCTCCAGGAACAACTGAGTGATGTAGAGCGTGCCGTCGACGGAAAAGGCTACGCCGACCGCGGTTTCCCGAAAGTCGGGCGTCAGGATGTTGTGCCGGTGCCCGGGGCTCTCCATCCACTCTTCGACGACTCCGTGGATCGCACCCAGCGCTCGTCGCGAGCGCGCGACGTTCTCTCCCGACAGCCGGAAGCCGATCCCGGCGGCTCGAATGCGGTCGGCGGGCATCGAACCGTCCGGTGACTCGTGAGCCATGAAGTCACCGTCCGCCATCGTCTCGCTGTGGCCTCGCGCCACCGCGCGGAGCGCCGCGTTCGGCTTCAGCTCGCGCAACCCGTGCTCGACGCGGACATCGTTGATCTCGTCGACAATCACCCGTTCGAGCGTTTCGCGGTCCGCCTCCGGTCCCGCGGTTGCATAAAGCGCGACCACGATGAGCGCGCCGTCGCCGGCGGTCCAGGCACCGATCCCGATCTCGACCATCGCGGTGTCGAGCAGCGGCGCGTCCTCCACCGGGCTGTCCCACGCGCCGCGTAACCGATCGTTGCCGGTAACTCCCGCCGGTACGATCGTGACGCGCTCGACGACCGTGCGCTCCTCCAACTCCGGCGTGTCGTCGACGGCGTCGTCGAGCGGCACCGGATGGGGGAGGCGTCGCCCGACAGGCGCGGCGGCGATATCCCCGGCGCGGCGCTCGGCAAGCCGTCGCAGCGCGTCCGACCGGCCCAGCGGCTCCAGCCCCGCGGTCTCGCGGACGACGCCGAGCACCCGGTGCAACTCTTCGAAAAGCGCGTCTTCGACCGGCTGCGCCGTTCCCGCGGCGAGCGTGCCCGGCAACAGGCCCAGCAGCAGGCAAACGGATTCCCGCCGGCCGGCCAAACGTCAGATCCCGAAACGGTCGGCTTCCCAGTCGATCCCCAGGGCACTCGGGGGACCCATGTAGCCGAGCAGCGCCGACGCGGCGACGACCGCGGGGCTGGCCAGGTAGCCCTCGCCGCCGACGCCCATGCGGTTCTGCCAGTTGCGGTTGAACGAGGTGATGGCGCGCTGCCCCGGCTCGAGCGCGTCCGGGCCCTGGCCGAAGCAGGGCCCGCACCAGGAGTCGCGGATCTGCCCGCCGACGGAGCGCAGCACGTCGGCGATCGATTCGCCGCCGAGACGCGGGTCCTCGTTCTCGATCATCTTCTTGACGCCGATCGAGCCGGGGAAGATGACGAACTTGCGCCGCGCCTCGGTGTGCCCGGCCCGCTTGGCCGCCTGCAACACCAGCGCCGCCTGCAACAGATCGTCGTAGCTCCCGTTGGTGCAGCTTCCGATGAAGGCGCGGTCGAACTCGATCTTCTCGTCCGCAACCGCGGTCGCCGGGTGTGCGTTGCCGGGGCTGAACGGCTTGGCGATCATCGGCACGACCTCGGACAGGTCGAGCGTCTCGTCGATCTCGTAGCGCGCGTTCTCGCCCGGCGCGATCCGCGGGTAGGGCAGCTCGCCCATCCCCTTTTCTTCATACCAGGCGTAGGTGATCTCGTCGGCGGCGAAGATCCCGTTCTGCGCCTCGCCCTCGGCCATCATGTTGGCGATCGTGTTGCGGTAGGCGATCGGGAGCTGGCCGTTGGCGTCGACGAACTCGACCGACATGCCCTGCGACTGCGCGCTGCCCCAGCGCTCGAGCAGCTTGAGCACGATGTCCTTGCCGCTGACCCACGGCTGCAGCTGCCCGGTGAGGACCACCCGGCGCGCCCGGGCCAGCGTGAAGTAGACGTAGCCGGTCGACCAGCCGAAGCCCAGCGTCGTCGAGCCGACGCCGATGCCGACCGCGCCGTAGGCGCCGTAGGCACGGCTGTGGGAGTCGGCTCCCGGGATGAACTGTCCCGGCATGACCAGGCCCTGCTCGGGGAAGTAGAAGTGGAAGATGCCGTCGCCGGGGTCGGCGTAGTACGGCTTGACCAGCCCTTCGACGCGCGCGAACTCGCGGCCGATCGCCGTCTGGCGGTCGTCCGACTCCTTGCCGGTGAAGACGAAGTGGTCGTTGGCCACCGCCGCCTGCCGCGGGTAGATCGTGTTGCCGCCGGTGATCTGGTTGAAGGTGTGGATCGCGAACGGCGCCGTGCCGTCGGAGGCCGGCAGCAGGTCGGCGTAGACCCGCAGCGTCGCCCCCGGTTCCACGACGGCGTCCTTGTCCACACGGTGCGCCCAGACGATCTGCTCGGTCGTCGTGAGCCCGGCCGCGGTCGCGGCGTCGGGCCACTCGATGCGTGGCTCGCGTTCGACGGATTCGCGGAACTCGGAGCGCCCGACGGCGAAGATCCCGCCCGTGCGGCGGATCTCGTCTTCTTTTTCGGTCAGGGCGAACGGCGTGTAGGTCTTGTCCTGCGTGAGGTTCGTCAGCTCTCGCGTTCCGGGGCTGTACGCGAACTCGTCGCCGTCGGCGGCATCGGCGACGGCCTCGGGGCACTGCACGACCTCGAGGCCGAGGTTGAACGCGTTGCGCCGGAAGATGTCGCCCATGTTGTCGCCGCAGACGATCACCATCTCCAGCCCGGCCTCCTCGGCCACGGCCTTCAGCCCCGCCGGGCTCATCTCGCGCGACGAGCCGATGGCGAAGCGGTCGCCCGCGATCAGGAAGGTCTCGCCCGAGTGGACGCGCTTGCGGAAATCGGGCATCAGGAAGCGAAACGAGCCCGCCTTCCAGCGTTCGTCCAGCGCGTCGAGACTCTCCGAAACGCAGTCCTGCGCCGGAGTGATCTGGTCGGTGTCGATCGCGTCGAGCTTCTTGCCCGGGTTGGCGGGGTCCCAGAGGATCAGCGCCTTGCCGCGGATCTCGCGATCCGCGGCGGAAGACGCCGCCGCTTCGGCTTCGTGGCCAAGATCGTTGGCGTGCACACCCGGCTTCAACCTGGCCGGTTGGATCCCATGCATGAACGTACCTCGTCGGAAGGATGCGCTCGGCGTCGCCGGTCACGCGTTGCGCGTTAATGTTAGCATTCGAAAACCGGGAGGACAGGACATGAAACAAGGGTCATGTTTCGTAGCGGTCGTTGTTTGTGTTTGCGTTGCGCTGACCTGCGCGCCGGCGGAGGACGCCCCGGACGCGCAGGGCGACAGCGAGATCGTCGACGCTTCCGCGCTCGTGGGCAAGTACACGACGGTACCGCTGACGACCGACGTCTCGGCGTTCGACGCCGCCGACCGCCGGCTCCTCGAGTTGCTGATCGAGGCCGCGCAGGCGATGGACGACGCGTTCTGGAAGCAAGCCTACGGCGACAAGGGCAGGTTTCTCGGTTCGATCTCCGATCCCGCGCTGCGGCAGTTCGCGTTGATCAACTACGGACCGTGGGACCGGCTGGATGCCAACAAACCGTTCCTCGACGGCGTGGGTGAGAAGGCGCCCGGCGCCAACCTCTACCCGGCGGACGTGACGAAGGAAGAGATCGAGGCCGCGGGCGACGAGGCGTTGACGAGCCTCTACACGATGGTTCGCCGCGACGACGACGGGGCGCTGGAGGCGATCCCTTACAGCGAGTTCTTCAAGGACGAGATCACGCTCGCCGCCCACCGCTTGCGCCAGGCGGCGGCCGTGGCCAAGGAGGAGTCTTTCAAACAGTACCTGTTGCTGCGTGCCGAGGCGATGGAGACCGACGACTATCAACCCAGCGACATGGCCTGGATGGACATGAAGGACAACCGTTTCGACGTCGTCATCGGTCCGATCGAGACCTACGAGGATCAACTGTTGGGCGCCAAGGCGGCGTTCGAGGGGTTCGTGCTGGTCAAGGACCTGGAGTGGAGCGAACGGCTGGCGCGCTACGCGGCGTTCCTGCCCGAGCTGCAACGCGGGCTGCCCGTCCCCGACGAGTACAAGCGGGAGACGCCCGGCACCGACTCGGACCTCAACGCCTACGACGTCGTCTACTACGCGGGCGACTGCAACGCGGGCTCGAAGACGATCGCGATCAACCTGCCCAACGACGAGGAGGTCCAGCTGGCCAAGGGGACGCGGCGGCTGCAGCTCAAGAACGCGATGCGGGCCAAGTTCGATCGCATCCTGGTTCCCATCTCCGAGGTCCTGATCGCCGAGGACCAGCGCCGGCACATCACCTTCGACGCGTTCTTCGCCAACACGATGTTCCACGAGGTGGCCCACGGCCTCGGGATCAAGAACACGCTCGACGGCTCGGGCACGGTGCGCGAGGCGCTCCAGGAACAGGCGTCGGCCCTCGAGGAGGGCAAGGCCGACATCCTCGGCCTGTACATGGTGACGGCGCTCCACGACAAGGGCGAGCTCGGCGCGGAACCGCTGGAGGACTACTACGTCACGTTCCTGGCCGGCATCTTCCGCTCGGTCCGTTTCGGCGCGACCAGCGCCCACGGCAAGGCCAACATGGTGCGATTCAACTTCTTCCGCGAGATGGACGCCTTCACGCGTGATTCGGCCACCGGGACCTACCGCGCGGACATGGACAAGATGAAGCAGGCCGTCGCGGCTCTATCCGAGCGGATCCTGCGGCTCCAGGGCGACGGCGACTACGAGGCGGCGAAGCGGTTCGTCGAGTCGATGAGCGGGGTCGATTCATTGCAGTCCGACCTCGACCGGCTGGCGAGCGCAGGCATCCCGGTCGACATCATCTTTCGACAGGGCGTGGAGGAGTTGTTCGGGAGCTCCTNNGGCCCGTGGTCATGTCCTCGACCTCGAACCACACCTGCTTGTCGGTTCCGCGATAGCAATAGACCTTGTACAGCACAGCCGTCATGTAGGGACACTTCCTTTCGGGGGTGGCTCGATGTTGTTCGGGTACGAGGAACTGCGGTCCGGGTCAAGCGCTTTGCCACGTTAGTTTTGAAGAACCGCTCCACGGGCGCGGTGTTTTCCGGGTCGGCCGGGAATTCAGCTTTTCCATGCAGCCGACTGCTAGACTGGCTTCATGTTCATGCGCGCATCTCGGCTTGCCTTCTGGTTGTTTTTCTCATTCCTCTTGGTGTTTTCCGGGGTTGCCCGGGCTGCCGACCCGGACGCCGGCGAGGGGGCCGAGCTGCAGCGCATCGACACCGCTCTGGCCCGCTCCGTGGTAGACCGGATCGTGCTCGATGTGGAACGGTTGCGCGGCCTCGAGTTCAAGGACGAGGTCCCCGTGTCGGTCGTCAACGACGACCAGGCGCTGGCCCAGCACATGAAGCGGCTGGAGGAGTTCGGCGAGCTGGAGGAGATCGCCCACGCCGAGATCGTGATGAAGCTCCTCGGCTTGGCTCATCCCGAAGACGATGTCCTGGCCCTGTTCACCGATGCGCTCCGCGAACAGATCGGGGGCTACTACGACCCCAAGGCCGGGCAGTTCTACCTGCTGGACGACATGCCGGCGGCACTCGTCGACATCCTCACCGCGCACGAGCTGACGCACGCGCTCGAGGACCAGTACTACGAGCTGGACGCGCTGCTGGAGTCCGAGGACGCCACCGATGACGAGATCTTTGCCCGTGGGGCGGTGACCGAGGGCAGCGCGACGTTGCTGATGATGATCTACTCGATCGAGCAGGCGTTCGATCAATCGCTCTCCGAAGAAGACATGGCGGCGATGACCGGCGTCGGGCAAGAGGCGGTGGATCGGTTACCGAAGGTCCTGGTGCGCCAGTTGATGGCCCCGTACGTCGTGGGCATGAGCTTCGTTCAGCGGGGCAACGCGATGGGTTGGATGGCCGGCGGCTATCCGGTCGACGACGTCAACCGCGCTTACGAGCGGCCGCCGACGTCGTCGGAGCAGATCCTGCACCCCGAAAAATATTGGGACGAGGACAAGCGCGACGATCCCGTCCCGGTCTCGCTGGGTTCCGCCGGCGCCGCGCTCGGCAGAGGCTGGGTGCGCGAGGACGACGGTGTGCTCGGAGAGATCAATTTGGCGGTGCTCGTCGGGGCGCCGACGCCGGCCCCCGAGGATCCGGCGGGTGTGCTGGGCTCGGCGTGGACCAATCGTGCCGCGGAGGGCTGGGGCGGCGACCGTTACGAGCTCTGGGCGCGCGGAAAGAAATCCGTCGTCCTGCTTTCGACGACGTGGGACAGCGAGAAGGACGCGCAACAGTTTGCCGAGGTAATCGCCGAGGGTCCCCTCGCCGGGCACAGGATTGCCGGGCGTAACGTCGCACTGGTGTACGGCGAACCACCGCGCAAGAAACTCGATGCCCTGCTCGACGGGATGCTACGGGAAGCCCCGCAGCCGTGATAGATTATCGCTCGGTCCAGACTCGTTCACTACATCCATAGCTTCAAGGAGGCCACCCATGGCGCATGAACTTCCCGCGCTGAACTACGCGCACGACGCGCTCGAGCCGCACATCGACGCGCGGACGATGGAGATCCACCACGGCAAGCACCACGCGGCCTACGTCGCCAACCTCAACAAGGCCCTCGAGGGCCACGCCGACCTGGAACAGAAATCGATCACCGAGTTGATCGAGGACCTCAACGCGGTTCCCGAAGAGATTCGCGGCGCCGTGCGTAACAACGGCGGCGGCCACTTCAACCACGCGTTGTTCTGGAACGTCATGCAACCGGGAGGGGCCAGTGCCCCGTCCGGGGATCTCGCCGCAGCGATCGACTCCGCGTTCGGTTCGTTCGACGAGATGAAATCGAAGTTCAGCACGGCCGGCGCGACGCGTTTCGGGTCCGGTTGGGCCTGGCTGACCGTCGGCGGTGACGGTGCGCTCTGCGTATGCTCCAGCCCGAACCAGGACTCTCCGGTGATGACCGGCGTTTCCGAATGCCCGGGCAAGCCGATCCTCGGCCTGGACGTCTGGGAGCACGCCTACTACCTGCACTACCAGAACCGCCGTCCGGACTACATCGCGGCCTTCTGGAACGTCGTCAACTGGGACGTCGTCGCCGACAACTACGGCAAGGCGCGGTAAACAGGGGCCCGCTTGCATCGACCTCCCTCCGGCCTAGATTAAAGCTTCAGAAGAATCGAGCCAGGAGGAGCGTCATGCAAGCCGTGCAAGCCATCCCGTTCGACCGCGCCGACATGCTGGAGCGGCTGGGTGACGACACCGATTTGCTCATCGACGTCCTGCAGGTGTTCCAGGAGGAGTGCCCGCGCATGCTCG
>WVWW01000279.1:0-10155 GCA_011773795.1 Acidobacteriota bacterium | reverse complement strand
AGCTCGGTAGGCAGCAACGGCTCGACGAGAGCGGTCCGGTTCTCGACCGCTTGCAGCGGGAAGTCGAACGACTGCAGCAGGCTCTCACGGAGTCGGCTTCCGCCTGATCCGACGCCGCGGCGCCTTGCTTGTGCCGCTGACCCCCATGCACTAGCCTGTTTGGTCTCATGTGGAGGTACAGCCGATGTCGGGGAAGGACGCGATCCGTCTGACCCAGCTGGCATCCTGCGCCGGTTGAGCGAGCAAGATGGGCCCCGAGGCCCTGGCGCAGGTGCTGCGCCCGCTCCAGGGGATGTTCGCTCCGGCGGACTACCCCGATCTCCTGCAAGGACTCGCCGAACCGGATGACGCGGCCGTCTGGCGTCTCGACGGGACCCGTGCGCTCGTGCTGACCTCCGACTTCTTCCCGCCGATCGTCGACGATCCCTACAGCTTCGGCGCGATCGCCGCCGCCAACGCGCTGTCCGATCTCTACGCGATGGGCGCCGACCCGCTGCTGGGGATCAACCTCGTCGGTTTTCCGGCCGACCTCGATCGGTCGATCCTCAGCGAGATCCTGCGCGGGGGCGCCTACAAGATGCGCGAAGCCGGTGCGGTGGTGGCCGGAGGCCACACGACGTCCGATCAAGAGCCGAAGTATGGCCTGGCCGTCGTGGGAATCGCGCATCCGGAGAAGATCCTGACCAAGGGTGGAGCGCGCGAGGGCGACCTGATCTACCTGACCAAGCCGCTCGGCACCGGTGTCGTGACCACCGCACAGAAAAACGACGAGGTGGATGAACAGGACCTCGACGCGGCCGTCGAGAGCATGGTGCGGTTGCATCGCGGGGCCGCAGCGCTGATCGACAAACTGGCCGGCGCCGTGCGTGCCGCGACCGACGTCACCGGGTTCGGGCTCGCAGGCCACGCCCACGAGGTCGCCGAGAAGTCCGGCCTGGCGCTACGCCTGACCTGGGACGAGTTGCCACTGCTTCCCGGAGCCGAGCGCTACGCCCGGGAGGGGCACGTTCCCGGCGGCTCGCGTCGCAATCGGTCGTATTACGAGACCTGGGTCCGCTGGAACGGCGGCCGCGAGGAATGGCAGGATGCGCTGCTGTTCGACCCGCAGACGGCGGGCGGTTTGCTCCTTGCGGTCGACCCGGAACGGCGCGGCGACCTGGAACGGGCATTCGAAAACTCGGAAGAGCCGTTGCGGCGGGTCGGTCAGGCCGTCGCGGGCGAATCCGGCATCATCGAGGTCATCTGACGTGGATCGACTCTACCCCGCACTCGAACAGAAGCTCGACGGCGTCGTGCTGACGCCGGAGCAGTTCACCTCCGACCACCTGACGAACTACGGGCAGATCTTCCACTGGACGCCACGTTTCGTGGTTCGACCCTCGTCGCACGAGGACGTGGTCGAGACGATCCGCTTCGCTCGCGAGCACCGGCTGTTCGTTTCGACGCGCGGTGCGGCGCACAGCCAGAGCGAGCTCGGGATCAGCAACGGGGGCATCCTGCTCGACATGAAGTCGATGGACATGGTGCTCGCGCTGGACGAGCAGAACCTGACCGTCGATGTCGAGGCCGGCGTGGTGTGGCGCGACCTCGTGCACCATCTCAAGAGGCACGCTCTGGTTCCCCGCGTGTTGACCAACAACCTCGGCGTCACCGTCGGCGGCACCGTATCGATGGCGGGAATCGGCGTGGCCTCGTTCAAGTACGGCAGCCAGGGCGACAACGTCGTGGAGATGGACGTCGTCACCGGGGAAGGGGAGACCGTCACCTGCGGCCCCGACGGTCCCGAAAAGGACCTCTTCTGGAGTGTTGTTGCGGGGCTCGGCCAGGTCGCCATCGCGACACGCATCCGTCTGCAGCTACGGCGCTTCAAGCCGATGACGCGGACGTACTACCTGCTCTACGACGACATCCACCGGTTCATGACCGACTCCGAGAAGATCATGGACGATCCGCGTTGGGACCACATCGAGAGTTGGTCGTCTCCCTGCCCGCAGGGAGTCAAACCGGTCGACGGCAAACGACAACCGTTCGCCAAGTGGTTCTTCCCCTATCACCTGACGGTGGAGTACGACCACGGCAGCCCGCCGGACGACGCCGCACTGCTGGACGGGCTGACGCCCTACGACAACCTCTACACCGACGACACTCCCACGATCGACTTCTTCGAGCGCATGATCCCGGTCTTCGAGCTGTGGAAGAAGGCCGGCACGTGGGAGTTCATCCACCCCTGGATGGAGTGCGTGCTGCCCTGGGAGACCGCGGCGACCTACATCGAGAACGTCTTGGTCGACCTGTCGCCCGGGATGCTGATCGGCGGGCACATCCTGCTGTGGCCGGCCAAGGGCACGACGTCTCGATCGCGGCTCTTCATGCGCCCCGACGGCGAGAACTTGATCGGCTTCGGCATCCTGCCCGCGATCCCGCAGAAATACTGGGAACAGGTACGGCCGATGCTGGATAATGCCAGCCGTCTATGCATCGCAATGGGCGCCAAACGCTACCTTTCCGGCTACATCGATTTCACGATGGAGGAGTGGCGGGAGCACTACGGCGACAAGTGGGACTGGTTCGCCGGCTGCAAGCACCGCTGGGACCCCGATGGTTTGCTCAACCCGGGATTCGTCCCGTTACCCACGGCGCCCGACACCGCAGGGAAAGGTTAGATCGTGTCGACTAAGTTCGGAACGCCCGAATGGGCCGCCGCGCTCAAGCAAGAGATCAACGGCTCGAGCGAATACCGCAACGCCGCGAACAGGTGGGGCGTCGACTTCAACGGCAACCTGCTGTTCGTCTTCGAGGCCGACGAGCGGAACCCGGAGCAACGCGCGCTGATGCTCAAGCTTTCCGGCGGCGCCTGTCAGGATGCGGAGTTCGTCAGCGAGCCTTCGCACCCCGACGCCGGCTTCGTCCTCCGGGGCCCCGCCCACCTGTGGCGCGAGATCCTCGACCGCAAGACCATGGCCGCGACCGCGATTCTGACAGGCAAGCTGCGTGTCGAGGGGGAGCGCATGCAGTTGCTCAAGCACACCGCGGCGAACCGTGCCCTGATCCACTGCACCGCCTCCGTCGATACCGGTTGGGACTAGAGCACGTTTACGACGAAGCCGGCCGCTCCAGAAGCCCTTGCACANNGGCGTCGACCTGGATCCCCTTGATTCCATCCCGGGTGGACAGCTTGCCGCTGACCCGAACCTTCGACCCGGCGTGCTCCTTGGCCGTCTCGAACGGCTCGCCGTTCTTGTGGTTGGCGTACAGCAGGTACAGTGTGCCGTCGTCGCCCAGCAGACCCATCGGTTGTCCGTTCTTGACGCAGACCTTGGCACAGCCCGCGTGATCCGAGCCCTTGGCCCCGCTGGTGACGTAACAGGCCATGTCGACGATCTCGCCAGCGGCCGAGAACGCGTCGTCTTCGGCGGCGGCCGTTCCGGCTGCCAGAACGATCAACAGCGCAACGGTCGCGCAGAACAGATCCCTCACTCGTGCCATGCCGGTCTCCTGTCGTTGGGCCTGCTGCAATCCTACACGGCGGCGGAGGACTCGCTAACCTCGGCAGTGGAACTCTGCCGCGCGGCGGCCCCGAACAGCCGTCGCCAGCCGCACACGATGTCGTCGAGCACGATGTAAGCGGCGGGCACGAGGATCAGCGTGATCAGCGTCGCGAACAGCACGCCGAACGCCAGCGAGACGGCCATCGGGATCAGGAAGCGCGCCTGCATGCTCTTCTCGAGCAGCAGCGGGGTCAGCCCGGCGAACGTCGTCAGCGAGGTCAGCAGGATCGGACGGAACCGTGCAACGCCGGCCTCCCGCACCGCACCGTGGATGTCCCCCTCGCGCCAGCGGCGAAAGCGGTTGATGAAGTCGACCATCACCAGGCCGTCGTTGATCACGACGCCGGTCAGCGCGACCAGGCCGAACATCGAGAGGATGCTCAGGTCGAAACCCAGGACGATGTGCCCGATCACCGCGCCGACGATCCCGAACGGGATCGCGACCATGATGATCAGCGGCTGGACGTACGAGCGCAGCGGGATCGCCAGCAGCGCGAAGATCACGAGCAGGGCGATGATGAACCCGCGGGTCAATCCCGCGATCGTCTCGCGCTGCTCGGCCTGCTGCCCCTCGAACGTGTAGCTGACCCCGGGGTGCTTCCCCACGATCTCCGGCAACACTTCGTTGTTCAGCGAGTCGAGCACCGCTCCCGTGGTCGTTACCGCGGAATCGACGTCGGCGGTCACGTTGATCGCGCGGCGCCGGTCGACCCGCGTGATCGACGCGTAGCCGCGACCGGGCTCGGCCTCGGCGACCTCGGAGAAGGGCACCTCGACGCCGCCGGGCAAGCGGATGCGCATGCGCTCGAGGTCGGCGAGCGAGCGCCGCTCGTCCTCGGGGTAGCGCACCATCACCTTGACCTCGTCGCGGCCGCGCTGGATGCGCTGCGCCTCCTCGCCGTAGAACGCCTGGCGCACCTGACGCCCCAGGTCCGACAGGGTCAGGCCGGTGAGCTCCGCCGACGGCTTGATCGCGAGCTGGATCTCCTCCTTCCCGTCGCGAAAGGAGTCACCGATCTCGAACACGCCGGCATATTCCGCCAGGCGTACTTTGAGCTCGTCCTTGGCCGCGCGGAGGCTAAGCAGATCGGCCCCGGTCAGCTGCACGTCGATGTCCGCGCCGGGCTCGAACAGCGAAGACGTGAAGCTCTGTGCGATCGCGCCGGGGATGCGTCCCGTGATCTCGCGCCACAGATCCTCGACCTCGGTACTCCCGGCATCGCGGTTCTCGGCGGGCTGCAGCTCGATCGTCACCTCGCCGAGGTGGGACGCGCGCTCGCCTCCGGTCAGCGCTCCCGAGTTCTGCCGCTGAATCGTCGCGAATGGGTGCTCGCCGAGAGCGGTGATGACGTAACGGAACTGATCGGTCCCGTACTTCGCCTCCAGATCGTCGCGCACCCGCTGCGCGCTCTCCTCGATCCGCCGCACGGCCTCCGTCGTGACCTCGATCGGCGTTCCCGGGGGCATCGTGACCGACGCGGATACGTAGTCGGATTCGACCTCGGGGAAGAAAACCCACTTGAGCCGTCCGCCACCGATCCAACCCGCGGTGAGGATCAACAACCCCAGCGCGATCGAGACGGTCAGGTAGCGTTGCCGCAGGCAGACCTCGAGCAACGGGCGGTAGTAGCCCGTCATCAAGAGCTGGATCCCGTCGGCGAAACGCGACTGGAAGCCCCGCCAGAGGCCTTTGCGCCGGTCCTTGGCTTCGCGATGCTTGTAGTGCGAGAGGTGTGAGGGCAGGATCCAGAGGCTCTCCACCAGCGACCAGGCGAGACACGAGATCACGACCAGCGGGATCACGTACATGACCTTGCCGATCGTCCCCGCCACGTTGATCAGCGGCACGAACGCGGCGATCGTGGTGAACACCGCGAACACGACGGGGACGGAGATCTCCTTGGCCCCGTCGATCGCGCCCTGAAGTCCCTCGCCGGAGCGATGCTGGTGCGTGTAGATGTTCTCGCCGACGACGATCGCGTCGTCGACGACGATCCCCAGCACCAGGATGAAGGCGAACAGCGAGATCATGTTGATCGAGACGTCGAGCACCGGCATCAGCCAGATCGCGCCCATGAACGAGATCAGCATCCCCAGGCTGACCCAGAACGCCAGCCGGAACCGCAGGAACAGCGCCAGCGTGATGAACACGAGGACCATCCCGGTGCCGCCGTTGCGCAGCAGCAGATCACGGCGGTCGCGTAGGATCTTGGCCGAGTTGTTCCAGACACCGAGCGAGATGCCCTCGGGAACCCAGCGACGGGCGTCCTCGATGTAGGTGTGGACCGCCTCCTCGATGCTGAGTGCGTCCTGCGCGCCGACGCGAAATGCAGAGACCAACACGGCGGGTTGTCCTTGAAACTTCGTCGTCTGATCGGTGTCCTCGAAGCCGTCCAGCACGCGGGCCACGTCGCTGACCGTCAGGTGTGTTCCGTCCGGCCGGGTGAGCAGCACGAGCTGCTCGAAGTCACGAGCGGTGTAGGCCTGGCCAGTCGTGCGCACGAGCACCTCGCCGCTTTGCGTCTTGATCGACCCGCCGGGCAGGTCGAGCGACGAGCGACGGACCGCCATGGCCACGTCGTCGAAGGTCAGCCCGTGGCGCCGCAGCGTCTCCTCGGAGACCTCGATCGAGATCTCGTAAGGCCGCGCATTGGCCAGCTCGACCACGCTGATCTCGGGTAGCGCGGCAAGGTCGTCGCGCACGCGTTCCGCGAGGCGGCGCAGCGAGAGCTCGTCGGTGTCGCCGTGGACTGCCACATCGATCACCTGCCGCCGGTTGGTCAACTCCTGGATGACCGGCTTCTCGGCTTCCTCGGGGAACGTGTCGATGGCGTCGACACGCGCCTTGACCTCATCGAGCAGCTTGCGCGAATCCGCGTCGGTCTCGACATGGATCGTGACTCCACCGAAGTTCTCCCGCGCGTTCGAGGTCAGCTTCTTGATCCCATTGAGCCCCTGCACGGCTTCCTCGACGCGCTGGCAGATCGCCTGCTCGACTTCTTCGGGAGCGGCGCCGGGGTACAGCACCTGGACCGTGATCAGGTCGATCGAGAACTCGGGGAATACCTCCTGGATGATCACGCCGCCGAACAGGCTGACCAGCCCGCCGCCGATGATCAACACCATGATCAGGTTCGCGGCGACCGGGTTGCGGGCGAACCACTCGATGCTGCCCATCAGGCACCCTCCCCGCGGACGGCGACCTTCATGCCCTCGACGACCGAGCTCAGCGGTGTCGTGCAGACGCGCTCACCGGCCTGCAGGCCGTGCTCGACGATCACCGTTTCCTTCAGCGCGCGCAGCACGTCGACCTCGCGGAAGCGCAACCGCCCCTCCGCATCGACTACGAGGATGCGTCCGTCGGGACGCACCGCCGCGCGCGGGATCACCGCAACGTTCTCGATCGTACGGCCGTCGATTTCCGCCTCGACGAACATCCCCGCCGCGAGCGGCGGCCGGCCGGGCTCGCTGCGGCCGTACGGGTCCTCGACCTGAACGACCGTGTGGACCATGCGGCTGACCGGATCGATCATCCCCTCGGTGCGCACGATGCGCCCGCGCCACTCGTGGACCGCCCCGGCGAACTCGGCGCGCAAGATCGCCGAGGGCCCATCGCCGGACCCACTCTCGCCGCGGTAACCGAGGGGCAGGTCGACGTACGCGAGCTCATCGTCGGGCAGGGGCAGCCGCACTTCGGCCAGATCGACCGCGTAGATCGTGGCTAGCGGCGTTCCCGGCGCGACGACCTGCCCGAGGTCGACCTGCTTGGTCTGCACGCGCCCGGCGTAGGGGGCGCGCAGCTCGGTGCGTCCGACATTGGTCCGCGCCTGCTCGACACCGGCGATCGCGGCGGCGAGAGCCGCACGCGCTTCGGCGAGCTGTGGTTCGAACAGGGTCAACGGGTTGGCCTCGCCGTCGCCGAGCTCCTCCCATTCCTCGCGTGCGAGCTCGGCTTCCGCCTCGACCTGTGCGAGACGCAACCGCGCCCGTGCCTCGTTCGATTGCGCACCGACCAGCGCCTGGCGGTAGTCGTGCGGGTCGATCCGCAGCAACAGCTCACCGGCTTCGAAGAAGCCGCCGGGGGCGAACGAGGGCGAGACCTCGATCACGCGACCGGCGACCTCGGGCACCAGCACGCTCTCGGTCCGCGGGCTGACGGTGCCCTGGCTCATTACGGTCAGACGATGATCGGTCAGCTCGACCGTGTGAACATCGATGACCGGCACGACGGCCTCGAACTCACGCTTCTCCGGCTTGGGCTTGGTCAGGACGAGCGTGCTGGCGGCCCCGGCGGCGACGAGCAGGATCAGGATCGGGAGCAGTTTCCATACGCGTTTCATGAATCGCGTTCCTTTTCATTGGCGGCGAGGACCGTTTCGGTGTTGAATCCACCGCCGAGCGCCAGGTGCAAATCGACACGGTTGGTCAGCAGCTCGCGTCGCACGCGAATCCACGCGATGCGTGCGTTGAGGGCTCGCGTCTGCGACTCGAGTACGGTCAGGTAATCACCGACGCCGCGTGCGTAACGCGTCGCGGCGAGCGCGCCGGCCCCTTCGAGCTGTTCGGCGGTCTCGCGCAACTTCTCCTCGCGCACGCGCAGGTGTTGTTCGGCCGCGAGCGCGGTCTCCACCTCCGAGTAGGCGCGCAACACCTGACCGGCGTAGAGCGCCAGCGCCTCGTCACCCGCGGAACGTGCCTGTTCGACACCCGCCTTCAGTCGGCCCGCCTGGAATAGCGGCGCGGTGAGGTTCCCGACCAGCGCCCACACGCCGAAGTCTCCGTCGAGCAGGTCGCCGAGCTGATCACTGACGGACCCGCCACGCGCGGTCATCGCGAAACGTGGGTAGCGCGAGCGCTGCGCGACGAGCACGCGCTGGTCCGCCGCGGTCAGCCGCCGTTCCGCCGCGACCAGGTCGGGGCGTCGCGACACCAGCTCCGACGGCAGCCCGACCGGGACCGGAGGCGGTAGGTCGGGGAGACGATCGATCGAGTAGCGATCGAGCAGCTCGGCCGACGGGTAGCGCCCGAGCAACGTCTCCAACTGGCGGAGCGCGGCGTCGAGCGCGTTCTCCGCGGCTGCCGCGAGGGCCTCGGCGTTGTGCTGGTTGGACAACGCGAGCCTGAGGTCGATCGACGGGCGCACGCCGCTCTCGTAGCGCGACCGCACCAGCTCGGTGCTCGTGGTGAAGCTCTCGACGCTCCGGCGTGTCAGCTCGAGCTGTTGTCTTGCCTCCGCGACGGCGAACCACAGCTTGGCGATCTGGCCACTCATCGAGAGCTGCGCCCCGCGCAGATCCGCCTCGGTGGCCTGCGCCTCGGCCAGTGCCGCGCGCGCGCCTGCGCGCAAGCGGCCCCAAAGGTCCGCCTCCCAAGAGGTTTCGAGGCTCAGCGCGAACTGCGTCGACGTCGAGCTCAGCACGTTCGGGCCGCCGGGGATCGGCAATCCGACAAACACCTGTTCCTGACGTTGCGCGGAGAGACCGGCGCCGAGGCTCGGCTTGAGGTCGGCTTTGGCGATGCGGCCGGCTGCGACCGCGCGCTTGACCCGGAACGCCGCGGCGCGCAGGTCGTCGTTCTGCGCGAGACCGAGCTCGATCAGCTCGCTGAGCTGCGTGTCGCCATAGAGGATCCACCAGGGATCCTGAGAATCACGCCCGGGACCCGTGGTCGTGCTCCAGCGTTCCGGAGGCTCGATCTCCAGAGTGCGTTGCTGGACCGCGGGCGCTTGCACGCACGCGGCGGCCAGCAGCCCGGCAAGGAGGGTCGTGCGGCGCTTCATTTCGAGTCCCCGACCGGCACGGGCGCGCGAAAGCCGGCCGCGACGAACGGCACCATCGCGTCGATCAGGCCGTCCACGTCATTCGGGTCGCAGAGCCCCCGGGTGTAGCCCTTGATGTCCTTCGAGATCGCCATGGTGTGCGCCATCGAGCCGACCATGAAGAGGAAGCGCCACAAAAGCTGCGCGTGATTCACCTCGGGCAGTTGCCGGGACAACGCACGTGTGAAGCGCTCGATGATCGTGTCGAACTGGTGGACTAACATCTCCTTGATTCGCGAGTCCGGCCGGCTCGTCGCGTGCCCGATCATCTGTGCGACATGCAACAACGATTGGCCCTCGACGGGGTCCTGGCTGACGCGCAGCGGGGGAGCGAGGAAGGCCTCGACGATTTGCTCGACCGACGGATCGCCCTCGGCCTCGAGCCGGTCGAGCCACTCGAGCCGCTCCTCGTTGATGGGCCGGATGCGTCGCGTGAACACCGCATCGATCAGCGACTCCTTGGATCCGAAGTGGTAGTTGACCGCCGCGAGGTTGGCGCCGGCCGCGGTCGTGATCGCGCGCATCGAGGTGCCGGCGAAGCCCTGCTCGGCGAACAGCCGCTCGGCCGCGTCGAGGATCCGTTCCTTGGTTTCCTGGGTTCCCACGGCATCCTCCTGATTCAAACGTTTGTTTAAATCGTACGTTTGAAGGATCAATCCGTCAAGAAACCGAGAAAAGCCTATTTTTGAGCTAAAAGTTGGGTGCCGGGAGCCGAAGGAAACCTTAAGGGGGGGTGGCTCCCGGCACGCCAGGGGGGGCAGCTAGCGGTTGCCGGTCCTCGAGAGGACC
>WVWW01000235.1 GCA_011773795.1 Acidobacteriota bacterium | reverse complement strand
ACTCGATCGTCTTCAACCCGCACAAGTGGTTGTTCACGCCGTTCGACGCATCGCTCCTGTTCTTCCGCGATCCCGACGCTTTTCGCGACGCGTTCAGCCTCGTCCCGGAGTACATCAGGACGGGCGTCGGCGACGAAGTGCGGAACTACAACGAGTACGGGATCCAGCTCGGCCGCCGGTTCCGCGCGCTGAAGATGTGGATCCAGATCCGCTGGTTCGGCGTCCGGGGTATCCAGGCCCGTATCCGCGAACACTGCGACTGGGCGCAGGAGTTCGCCGGCTGGATCGACGCGGCCGATGATTGGGAGCGGCTTGCGCCCGTACCTTTTTCCACGGTGTGCTACCGCTACCGTTGCGCGGGGCTCGACGACGAGGAGGCGTTGGAGCGACGCAACGCCGAGATCCTCGAACGGATCAACGCGTCGGGCCGGTACTACCTCTCGCACACCAAGTTGCAGGGGCGCTACACGTTGCGGCTGGCCCTCGGGAACCTGCGCGCGACCCGGGACCACGTGCGTGGGATCTGGGACGCGCTCCAGGAGGCGGCCGCGGCCACGGCTTGATCCGTCAGAACACCAGCTTGTAGATCAGACCGGCCGACCGGCCCGGTAGCGGGACCTCGTCCTTGAGCCGCGAAGTGTGCGGGCGAATCTCCTCGTCCGTCACGTTCTCCAGCCGCACGATGAAATCGTGGACCACGGCTCCGCGCACGAACCGATAGCCGGCGTTGGCGTTGAGCGTGGTGTACCCGTCCGTCGGCGTCTCCGACGGTGCGTTGCGCGTCTGGTCGTCATACCAGCGCAGTCGCGCGCCGCCGTGCCAGTGAGGCCCGTTGAACACCAGGCCCACCCCCAGGCTCAGCGCCGGGATGCGCGGAACGGGATCGCCGCTATCCAGCTTCGCCCGGACGTGGTCGCCGACGATCTCGAGGTCCAGGTCCAGCGCCTCGGTATGCTTCAGCTCGACGAGGCCGCTCAGCTCGACACCCGAGAACTCGGCGCCGTCCTGGGTGAACGCGAACACCGGCAGGCCCGCGGGGTCCATCGGCGGCTCGGTCGTCCCGGTATCGAACTCGTAGATGTAGTCGTCGTAGTCGTAGTGGAACAGGTTGATCTCCCCGGACACCCGGCCGCTGCGTTTGCGCAGGCTCAGGTCGAGCCCCAGGGCGGTCTCTTCGCTCAGCGACGGATTGCCGACCTCGAACGACAGCGTCGCGACGTGCTCGCCGCAGGAGTAGAGCTCCTCGGTGCTCGGGGCGCGCGATGCGCTCGACACCGACGCTCCGAGGGCCAGGCCGCTCGTCCCGATCCAGGCGAGGCCCGCGGAGCCGGAGAGCGTGTCGAAATCGCGGTCGAGCGGATCCGCGCACAACGGATCCGCGGCCACCATGACCGGCGTCGACAGTTCGTTGCGCTCGGATCGCAGGCCGAACTCGAAACGGACGGGTCCGTCGGGATCGAACTCCTCGACGACGAAGACGGCGACCTGCTCGGTTTCGTTCGCCGGCAGGAACGCCTCAGCGCCGATCGCATCGACATCGCGGCGCTGCACCTGGGCGCCGAAGACCCCTTTCCAACGCGAACGACCGTGGGTCAACTCGATGCGTGCCTCGTCGGCGTCGGTGTCGAACACCGTCCCGACGTCGGTGCCTTCGAGCTCGACGTGCCTGTAGTCCGTCGTTCCGATGGAGAAGCGCAATCCGGCCAACGCCCCCGAGCGGAAGTCGAACCCGCCACGAAGGTCGTAGCGTTGCTGCTCCAGGTCGATGCGCACGTCTTCCCCGGGAATGCCGTAGTTGCTGTTGTAAGCCTTGGTCGCGACCCCCAGGAACCCCGACTCGCCGACCCATGAAAGACCCAGCGAACCTCCGTCCGACTCGACGGAGCTGTTCGTCAACGTGCCGGAGTCGCTCAGCGGATCGCCCCGCACCGAAAACCCCGGGATGTCGTAATCCGAGCCGTCCCGGCGGAACGCATCGGCGTACCAGGCGAAGCTCCCGCCGCCGCCGTTCAGCGCCACCGCGCCGGACCTCTCGTCGGAGGCCGAATCGAACCCCAGCTGCAGCGTGCCGCCGATGGGCTTCGATGCGCGGTACTCGGGGATACGTCCGTCGAGCACGTTGACCACGCCGCCCACGGCCTCGCCGCCGTACAACAACGTCGCGGGGCCGCGCAGGATCTCGATCTGCTCGGCTCCCAGAGGCTCGATCGCCACCGCATGATCGGGGCTGGTCGTCGAGGCGTCGCCGACCCCCAATCCGCTTTCGAGCACGCGGACGCGTCCCCCGGACTGGCCGCGCACGATCGGCCGCGCCGACCCCGCGCCGAAGAACGACGAGCGGATGCCGGCTTCCTGCGCCAGCGTCTCCCCGAGGCTGGGCTGGATCGTCTCCGCCAGATCGTTCTTGTCCAGCACGTTGACCGGCTGGATGACCTCGGCGCTACCGCGACCCGAGCGCGTCGCCGTGACCACGACGCGTTCGCGGTGACGCGACTGCCCCAGCACGAGCGCCGTCTCGACGGACGGGCTGCCCAGCGTCACCTCGGACACCGTACTGCCGAAGCGCGGGCTGAGCGCCTGAACGTGATAATCGCCGAACGGGACCCCCGCGAACTCGAAACGCCCTTCGGCGTCCACGTAGAGGCTCCGGTTGAGCTCGACGATCACGACGCGAACGTCCAGCGCTGGATCGCCCGCCGAGGTCGTGACCCGGCCGTGGATCGTGCCCTCGTCCGCGGCGGACGAGGGGAGTGTCAACAGGAAGATGAAGACCGGAAAAAAAATGGAACACTTGCGATACGCCACAACGTCACCCGAAAAAGAAAGACCGCCCAATGGGGCAAGAACCCGCGCCGGCTAGGCGCAGGGAAACACGGTGGGTTCAGCGCGTGGCCGGTGGGGCGCGTGAGCCGGCACAACATGCCGGGCCGTCGAGGACGATCGTCGTGTCGGAATCGGTGAGGAACGAGCGCTCGGGGCAACCGTGCACGGACACCGCGTCGTCGGCGGTCATCGCGGTGCACAGCGTCAGGGCGCAATCCGGACAGGCCGACGGCCATTCGGTGTCCAGCGCGTGGTCGTGGTGCCCGGCGAAAGCGAAGGTCGTCGAAACGACCAGCGTCGTGATCACCGCGATCCAGACGTTTTTCGCAGGACGAATCATCGCAGCCCTTTTACCTGAAAAGCCGGGATTCCTCAACCGGCCGACCATGGGTCTTATTTCCTGCGCATCGCCCGGCTCAGTTTCTCCCGCATCTTCGGCGGAAGATCGACGAGGTCGTTGAACGAGCCGGCGCGCCGGATCCACTCGCCGCCGTCGAGCGTGACGACCTCGCCGCGGATCCAGTCCGCCGCGTCCGAGACGAGAAACGCGGCCAGCTCCGCCAGCTCGGTCGGTCGGCCCAACCGCCCGGCGGGGATCTTCGCCTCCACGCTCTTCAACATCTCGTCGGAGGGCATCAGCCTCGAGAACGCGCCCTCGGTCGGGATCGGTCCCGGGGCGATCGCATTCAAACGGATGTCGTGTCGCGCCCACTCCGTGGTCAACGATCGCGTCATGGCAAGGACGCCGGCCTTGGCGGCCGACGACGGCATCACGTAGGCGGAGCCCGTCCACGCGTAGGGCGTGACGATGTTCAGTACCGCGCCGCGCCGCTTCTCCGCGATCCAGGCGCGGCCCGCGGTACGCGTGCAGTGGAACGTCCCCTTCAGCACGATGTCCACGACGGCCGAGAAGGCGTTGTCCGAGAGGTCCTCGGCCGGGCAGAGAAAGTTACCCGCGGCGTTGTTGACCAGCGCATCGAGCGGACCGAGGGCGTCGCTCAGGTTCGCGTGCGCCTCGTCGACCTCAGCAGACCGACGCACGTCACACGGCGCGAACGCGGCGCTTCCTCCGCTCGACTCGATCTCCGAGCAAACCTGTTCCAGCGGATCGGGGCGACGCCCCGACACGCCGACGCGGGCGCCGAGCGACGCGAAGCGCAGCGCCATCGCCTTGCCCAGGCCGGTTCCGCCGCCGGTGATCCAGATCGTCTTGCCGCCCAGCGCTCCGGGCGCCAGGCATTCCGTGCCGTCCATTCGACCTCCCATCCGTTCAGGCCGTATCTTACCCGAGGACACGTTGCGCCCACCCGCGCCGGGCGTCAGACTGGGCCCTCCGGAGGAACGCATGGGAGTGCAGGACAGCAAGCCGATCGCCCTGGTGGCCATGGGAGGGCACGCGTTCATCCAGTCGGGTGAGGCGGGCACGATCGAGCACCACGAAGCCAACGCGCGAAGCATCGCCAGGGTGCTCATGACGCTGGTGGAGCGGGACTACCGGCTCGTCATCACGCACGGCAACGGGCCGCAGATCGGTCATTTGCTGCTGCAGCACGAGATGTCGAAGGCCGAGTCGCCGGAGATGCCGCTCGACGTTCTTGTCGCGATGACCGAGGGCAGCCTCGGCTACATCCTCCAGCAGGCGTTGCTCAACGAGCTGCGGGCTCGCGAGATCCGTCGATTCGTCGTCACGGTCGTCACGCAGGTGTTGGTGGACGAGAACGACCCCGCCTTCCGTTCGCCGACCAAACCGATCGGTCCGTTCTTGACGCGGGAAGATGCCGAGGGCCGGCGCGACCGACTCGGCTGGGCCATTCGCGAGGATGCGGGCGGCCGCGGCTGGCGGCGGCTCGTGGCGTCCCCGAAACCGACGCGTGTGATCCAGGCGGACATGATCCGCGAGGCGGCGCAGGCCGGGCATATCGTCGTGGCCGGCGGCGGCGGCGGCGTACCGATCAAGACCGGCAAGGACGATGCCTATCAGGGTGTCGAGGCCGTCGTCGACAAGGACCTGACGTCGGCCGTTCTGGCGGCGAGCGTCGGGGCCGAGCTGCTGATCATGTTGACCTCGGTGCCCAACGTCTACACGAACTTCGGTGAGCCCGACCAGGCTGCGCTCGGCGCGGTCACGCTGGCGGAGATCGAGCAGCTGCACGCGGACGCCACGTTCCCACCGGGGAGCATGGGGCCCAAGATCGACGCCGTGATCGATTTCCTCCACAAAGGCGGTCGTCGCGCGCTCATCACCGACGCCGAAACGTTGCCGCTGGCCATCCAGGGCGGCGGCGGCACGCATTTCGTCGGTAAGCTATAACTCGATCGTTCATGAGAATANNCCAGAAACATCAGATCGAGCGACTGTCTCGCCGTCGGGTCCCGCCACGACAGATCGTGAGCCACGAGCTGGCTCGCGAGATCACCGCGCTGAGCCGGCAGTTCAACCGGCGGATCGGACTGCTCGTCGATCGCTCGGGACGGATCGAGGCGGTCTCCATCGGGGACGCGCACGCGCTGGGCGTTCCGCGCAAGCCGAGTGCGCCGTCGGGACGCATGCGGTTCTGCACCCTGCGGTTCATCGCCACGAGGTTCGCCGACGAAGATCTGCCCTCCGAGGAGCTCGCGCCCCTGGCGCTCCACCGGCTCGACGCGCTGGCGGTGGTCTCCGTCGGCAGCGACGGGCTGCCCGGCTCCGTCCGTGTGGCGCACCTGCTGCCGGCGCCGGAGCGCAAGCAGGAGCCGCGTCGCGAGACCCCGGCGCCGACCCCGCGCGGCGCCGTTCGGGCACGCGGGCTCGGACGAACCCGTCGCGAGCGCGACATCGAGGACATCGCCGAGGACGGCGAGCGGTACCGTCTTTTCCCGCCGCGGCCCAGCGGGCAGCTCGAGGACGACTTCCTCGAGCTGATCCGCGCTCTCGAACAGGAGTTCGACCGTTACTTCGCCCGCACGAAGGTCGCCGACAAGGTCGGTCGCGCGATTCTCGTCGGTGTGACCACCGGCTCCCGTGCCGAGGCCGAGGCGTCGATGGACGAGCTGGCCGAGCTGGCGGCCAGCAGCGATCTCGAGGTCGTCGAGCGCATCGTTCAACGCCGCCAGCGGTTCGACCCGCGCACCCTGGTCGGCTCGGGCAAGCTGCGCGATCTGATCATCCACGCGTTGAGGCTGCAGGCCGATTTCATCGTCGTCGATCAGAACCTCAGCCCGGCCCAGGCGCGCAACATCGCCGAGGCGACCGACATCAAGGTGATCGATCGCTCCCAGCTGATCCTCGACATCTTCGCCCGCCGCGCACGGACGCATGAGGGCAAGATCCAGGTGGAACTGGCTCAACTGAAGTACCTCTTGCCGCGGCTCATGACACGCGGAGACAACGGGCTGTCGAGACTGGAGGGCGGCGTCGGCGGCCGCGGGCCGGGCGAGCAGAAACTGGAGATCGATCGTCGGCGCGTGCGCGACCGGATACGCGCGCTCGAACGGCAGCTCGTCGCCGAGCGCCGCCGCCGGGAGCAGCGCCGCTCCAGGCGACGCGAACGGGACGTTCCCGTCGTCTCGCTGGTCGGCTACACCAACGCGGGCAAGAGCACGCTGCTCAACCTGCTGACCCGCAGCGAGGTCTTCGTCGAGCACCGGATGTTCGCCACGCTCGACCCGACCTCGCGGCGGCTGCGCCTGCCGCGCGAGCGCGAGGTCGTGATCAACGACACGGTCGGCTTCATCCGCGACCTGCCGCCCGATCTGATGGCCGCGTTCCGCGCCACGCTCGAGGAGATCGAGGACTCCGATCTGGTTGTCCACGTGGTCGACGTCTCGCATCCGGACTTCGAGGCGCATATCCGCGCCGTTCATCGGATCCTCGCGGAGTTGGGGTACGAGGAGATCCCGCGCTTGCTCGTGATCAACAAGATCGATCGCGTCGCCCCCGAGCGGCTCCCGTCGCGAATCGAGGGCGCGGACGTGGTACCGATCTCGGCGCTGCATGGACGGGGGATCGAGAACCTGCTGCATCGCATCGATGACCGGTTGCCCGCGCGACGCGGTTTTCCTTCCATCTACCCGTTGGACCAGCCGAACGCCACAAGCTAGACTTTCTTCGATTGGACCACCTGTTTTGAGTTGACACGTGGGTCCAATGGCATTAATATGGTTTGATTGGACTAGTCCAATGGGGTCCAAATGACGATCGGCGCCCTCCAAATCGACACCCAGTCGGCCGAGCCCGTTTACCGGCAGATCGCCCTCGAGATCCGCCGCTCGGTCCTCGACGGTCGGCTGGAACCGGGCTCACGGCTTCCGGCGACGCGGGATCTCGCACGGCAGCTCGGGGTCAATCGAAACACCGTCGTCGCGGCCTATGACGCCCTCGCGACCGAAGGCTGGATCGCCAGCCACACCGGGCGCGGGACGTTCGTCGTCGAGCGCACCGCCATCGACACCGATGAACCCACCGACACGGCGAGCGACGAGACCTTGCGTGCCGGGTTTTCCCGGACGGTGGAGTGCGCCGCGGTCGGCGGGCTGCAATCGATCTACCGCCTGGCCATCTCCGACGAGGGGATCTCGTTCGTCGGCTCCTACCCGGCCGGCGATCACATGCCGGTCGAGTCGTTCGCGGCCTCGCTCCAGGCGGTCCTCGAGGAAGACGGCGCCAAGATCCTCGGCTACGGGCCGACCGCGGGCGACTACGGCCTGCGCGAGACGATCGCCGAGACGATGCGCGCGGCGGGTTCCGACACGACCCCCGAAAACACCCTCGTGACGAGCGGGGCGCAGCAAGCGATCGAGCTGGTTTTTCGCACATTCGTCGAGCGTGGCGACGCGGTGGTCATCGAGGAGCCGACCTACACCGGGGCGCTGAGCGTGTTGAACTCGCTCGGCGCACGGATCGTCGGGGTCCCCGTCGACGAGCAGGGGATCCGGCCGGACCTGCTCGAGGTGGCCCTCGAGCGGCATCACCCGAAGTTCCTCTACGTCCAGCCGACCTTCCACAACCCGACGGCCGCTGAGATGAGCCCGGCCCGTCGCCGCGAGGTCGTGGAGATCTGCCGCCGTCATCGCTGCCTCATCGTCGAGGACGACTGGGCCGGCGACCTGCGTCTCGAAGGGGAGCGGCTTCCCACGCTGCACGCGCTTGCCGGCAGCGCCGATGTCATCTATCTCAGCACCTTTTCCAAGAAACTGATGCCCGGGCTGCGCGTCGGCTGGCTTGTCGCCTCGACGACAGCGATGGAGCGGCTTGTCGAATTGAAGCGGTTGCAGGATTGCGGAACCAGCCCGCTGATCCAGGCGGCGCTGGACCATTTCCTGCGCGCCGGCGGGCTCGACGAGCATTTGAAGAAGACGCTGCCGTCCTACCGCGTCCGCCGCGACACGATGTTCGAGGCGCTGCGCAACCACTTCCCGAAGGAGGCCGTTTTCTCGCGGCCTACCGGCGGCTTGTTCATTTGGGTTACCCTACCGGCCAGCTTCGATGGCAACGCGCTGTTCGCCGCCGCACGTCGGCGCGGCGTGTTGTACTCTCGGGGCGATCTGTTCCACGGCGACGGGTCGGGAAACAACTGTTTGCGTCTGACTTATTCGGCAGCGGATCCGACCGAGATCCAGGACGGCGTTTCGGTTCTCGGGAGCTTGATCCAGGAGCGCTGGCCCGACGGACCGCACGAGGGGTCCCCGGGGACGGCGGAGTCGATGCCGATTTTCTGACGTGGTCCGAACCGGAGGACGCGGAGGATCGAGATGGAAGAGAGAAAAGACATCGCCAAAGGCACCCTGCGGCTCAAGACCGGCCTGGCGGAGATGCTCAAGGGCGGCGTCATCATGGACGTCACCANNCCTCGGATATCCGGCGGGACGGCGGCGTCGCGCGGATGACCGATCCGGAGACGATCCAGCGGATCAAGGATGCGGTTTCGATCCCGGTGATGGCCAAGTGTCGCATCGGTCATTTTGCCGAGGCGCAGATCCTGGAAACCCTGGGCATCGACTACATCGACGAGAGCGAGGTGCTGACGCCCGCCGACGAGGCGTACCACATCGACAAGCACGCCTTCAAGGTCCCGTTCGTCTGCGGTTGCCGCGATCTCGGTGAGGCGCTGCGGCGCATCGGCGAGGGTGCCGCGATGCTGCGCACGAAGGGTGAGGCCGGCACCGGCAATATCGTCGAGGCCGTTCGACACATGCGCAGCGTGCAGACCGGGATCCGGCGGCTCACGACGCTGGGCGATGAAGAGCTGATGAGCGAGGCGAAGGAACTCGGCGCACCCTACGACCTGATCTGTCTCGTCGCGCGCGAGGGCAAGCTCCCGGTTCCCAACTTCGCGGCCGGCGGCATCGCCACCCCGGCGGACGCCTCGCTGATGATGCAGCTGGGGGCCGAGGCCGTGTTCGTCGGCTCCGGCATCTTCAAGAGCGAGAAACCCGAGCGCATGGCGCGCGCGATCGTGCGCGCCGCGACGCACTACGAGGATTTCGAGACCCTCGCCGAGATCTCCCGCGGCTTGGGAAGCGCCATGCCGGGCATCGAGACGAGCCAGCTCGACGAATCCGAACTCCTGCAGACTCGGGGTTGGTAGTGGTGCGAATCGGTGTACTGGCCCTGCAGGGCGGCTTCGAGGCCCACGCCCGCGTTTACGCCGCACTCGGCGTGAACGTCGTCGAGGTGCGTCGCGTCGTTCAGCTCCGAGACATCGATGGCCTCGTGCTTCCCGGTGGCGAGAGCACGACACTGCTCAAGCTGATGGAAGACGAGCCTTGGTTCGAAGCGTTGAGTGACTTCCATGCCGACGGTAAGGCGTTGTTCGCGACCTGCGCCGGCGCGATCCTGCTCGCGCGAGAGGTGCTCGATTCGGGGCAGCGCGCACTCGGCCTGCTCGACGCGTCGATCCGGCGTAACGCGTTCGGCCGGCAGATCGACTCGTTCGAGGCCGACTTGGCGCTCGACGGGGAGCGCGAACCGCTGCGTGCGGTCTTCATCCGTGCACCGCGTTTCACGGCAACCGGGCCCGACGTCGAGGTGCTGGCGCGGCTGGACGACGAGCCCGTGCTGGTGCTCCAGGACAACATCCTGGCCGCCACCTTCCACCCCGAATTGACCGCTGACCCACGGATACACTGCCGCTTCCTCGATCTTGCGGCGGGGCTTGAACGGCCCGTAGCGGAACGGGCCACCGGCGTTGCCGCCGGCTAACTGGAGGATATCGATGCTGATCTACATGGACGGTAAGCTCGTACCCGACGAAGAGGCCAAGGTTTCCGTTTTCGACCACGGACTGCTCTACGGCGACGGGATCTTCGAGGGGATCCGTGTTTACGAGGGCAACGTCTTTCGTCTCCGCGCCCACATCGAGCGGCTGTACGAGTCGGCCAAGACGATCGGGCTCGAGATCCCGATGAGCCTGGAGGAGGTCGAAGCCGCGACCGTCGAGACCGTGGAGGCCAACGGGATGGCCAACGCGTACATCCGTCTCGTGGTCACGCGCGGACGTGGGGACCTCGGGATCGACCCGACGAGCTGTCCCACGCCGACGCTGTTCATCATCTGTTCGACGATCCAGCTCTACCCCGAAGAGTTCTACGAGACCGGGATCCCGCTGATCACCGCGAGCACCCGACGCATTCCGATGGAGTGCCTCGACCCGCGCATCAAGTCGCTCAACTACCTCAACAACATCCTGGCCAAGATCGAGGCCAAGAAGGCCGGCGTCCCCGAGGCCGTGATGCTCAACCTCTCCGGCCGCGTCGCCGAATGCACGGCGGACAACATCTTCATCTGGAGGAACGGCAAGCTGAAGACGCCGCGTCTCACCGAGGGCGCGCTTCCCGGCGTGACGCGTTGGGCGACGCTGGAGCTGGCCCACGAGAGCGGCCTGCGCGTCAAGGAGACGGTGCTCGGCCTCCACGACCTGTACAACGCGGAAGAGTGTTTCCTCACGGGAACCGGGGCCGAGATCGTGCCGGTCGTGACCATCGACGGTCGTCAGATCGGTGACGGAAAGCCGGGGCCGACGACCCTCGATCTGCTGGCGCGTTTCCGCAAGCTACGCGTCAGCGACGGTTACAAGGTCAACCTGGACCCGGCCGCCGCACGCTAGCGTCAACCGCCGCTCAGCGCGGCGGCGGCATCCACGCCGTTGCGGAAGATCGTCAGCCCCGCGCCCTCGGCCGGCAAGTCGCCGTTCGCCTGCATCCGTTCCCAGCGCGGGTGGTGGAACGGATAGAGGTAGGCGTCCGGGTGCGGCATCAACCCGAACAACCGTCCGCTCGGGTCACACACCCCGGCGACGCCGCGCGGTGAGCCGTTCGGGTTGTCCGGCCAGGTCTCGGTCGGGGCTCCCGTTTCGTCGACGTAGCGCGCGGCGACCTGGCCGCAGCGCTCCAGGGTTTCCAGCAGCTCGTCGCTCTCGGCCAGGAACTTGCCCTCCCCGTGCCGGGCCGGCAGCTCGAGCTGCGTCAGTCCCCGCGTCCACACGCACGGCGACGCATCGTCGAACGCCAACCGGACCCACGCGTCGCGGTAGCCCAGCCGGTCGTTGGGCGCCAGCGTGGCCCGGGGCGTGCGGTAGTCGCCGTCCAGACCCGGGAGCATCCCCAGCCGGACCATCGTCTGAAAGCCGTTGCAGATGCCGAGCGCCAGCCCGCCGCCCTCGATGAACTCCAGCAGCTGGTCGTAGAGCCGGTAGCGGATCTTGTTCGCGAAGACGAAACCCGCGCCCAGATGATCCCCGAAGGCAAAGCCGCCGATGAACGCGAGTACGTGATAGTCGGACAGACGCGCGGCGTCCTTGCCGTCGAGCAGATCCAACAGGTGCACCTGCTCGGGGCGCGCCCCGACCAGGCGGAAGGCCTCCGCCGTCTCGACCTCGCAGTTGAGACCGAGGCCGGTGAGGATCAAAACGCGAACGCGCCGGCGGCCTGCCGCCTTCTCCTCGGCGGGAAGCTCCGCGAACGTCTTCAGGGCATCAACCATCGGCCAGAGTCTCCTTGAAGCCGCGGCTCAACGCCGCCGCGTCCCAGCGATAGGTCCGTCTCGCGATCCTCAGCTTCAACCGTGGTTCGTCGTCGACCGAGCCGATCCGAAGCAACGGCAGGCCGCCGAAGCAGGCCTCGAAGCGCTCCCGGTCTCGCTCGAGTACCGTGACCAGGAAGCGGCCGTTCGATTCCGCGAACAGGAACCGTTCGGGGCTCAGCTCGGCGCGGCGGCAAGCGTCGTCGAGATCGAGGTCGAGCCCCAGGCCGGAGGCCATCACGCAACGTGCGAACAGCGCGGCCCAGCCGCCCAGCGAAGGTGTTGCGGCGGAACGCAACAGCCCTTCGTCACTTGCGCGCTCGAACGCGCGGTACAAGGTCAAGAACCGCTCGGGGTCGACCGTCGGCGGGCGATTCCCCACGTAGGGCCGTGGCTCGTTGGGAGCCGCCGAGCGGCCGTCGCAATCGCCGAGGTAGCGATAGAACTCGCTGCCGCCCAGCTCGTCGGTGGTTTTCCCGACCAGGTAAACGAGATCGCCGCTCGCTTTCGGCTCCAGCGTCCGGCTCTTGCGGACGTCGTCGATCTGGCCGATCGCCGAGACCAGCAGCGTCGGCGGCACGCTGATCTTGACGCCGCCCATGCGTGGAGTCGTTCTTCATCGAGTCCTTGCCGGAGATCAGCGGCGTGCCGTAGGCGACGACGGCGTCGTACAGCCCGCGGCACGCCCGCACGAGCTGGGCCAGCTTGTACTCGCCGTCCGGTGTCTCTTCGGAGCGCACCGGGTCCGGCCAGCAGAAATTGTCCAGCATCGCGATGCGGTCGAGACGCGCTCCCGCGCAGAGTTGCTTCCGCAGGGCTTCGTCGACGACCGACATCGCCATCGCACGCGTGTCGAGATCCGAAAGGAACGGGTTGATTCCCTCGGACAGCACGAATCCGCGCATCGATCCGTGGCGCGCGAGCGACACCGTGGCGTCGGCCGGGACGTCCTGGCGCACGCCGACGAACGGCTTGATCACGGTCAGCCCCTTGACCTCGTGGTCGTAGTGGCGCGCCTTGTCTTCGCCGGAGCAGAGGTTGAGCCGTCCGAGCATCGCGGGGAGCGTGGCCTCGAGGTCGATCGCACGATCCCGCGGCTCATCGAACCGCGGCGGCTCCCAGGTCGCCCGCAACTCGAGGTCGGGATCGCCTTCGTGCAGGAACTCCATCGACAGCAACGCGACCGTGCGCCCGTCGTGAAGCACCTCGAAGTAACCGTCATCGGTGAATTCCCCTAGATCCGTCGCTTCGACCTCGCGGCGTCGCGCAAGCTCGAGCAACCCGTCCACCTGTTCCGGCGGAACCGCGAGGGTCATGCGTTCCTGTGCCTCGGAAACGAGGATCTCCCACGGCGCGAGACCCTGGTACTTGAGAGGCGCGTGGGTCAGGTCCAGGCGAGCGCCGCCCGACCCCTCGGCCATCTCGCCGACCGAGGAGGAGAGGCCCCCCGCGCCGTTGTCGGTGATCGCCGAGTACAGCCCCGCCTCGCGGGCCTCGAGCAGGAAGTCGAACATCCGCTTCTGCGTGATCGGGTCGCCGATCTGGACCGCCTGGACCGGCGCCGACTCGTCGAGCGCCGCCGAGGAGAACGTCGCGCCGTGGATGCCGTCGGCGCCGATGCGGCCGCCGACCATGACGATGCGGTCGCCCGGACGGGCGCGTTTCTGCTCCCCGGGTTGCCCGGCCACGGTAACCGGCAGTGCGCCGACCGTGCCGCAGAAGACCAGCGGCTTGCCCAGGTAGCGCGCATCGAACCGTTCCCAGCCGCGCCCGTAAGGGACGCCGGACTGATTACCCCCGTCGATGACTCCCTGGTGAACCCCGTCGCGGATGCGCCGCGGGTGCAACAAGCCCTCGGGCAAATCGCCGTCGTGAAAAGGGGAGGCGAAACAGTAGCCCCAGACGTTGACCAGCAGATCCGACCCGAGCCCCGTGCCGAAGGGATCGCGGTTGACGCCGACGATGCCGGTGATCGCGCCGCCGTACGGGTCGAGCGCGGAGGGGGAGTTGTGCGTCTCGACCTTGTAGACCAGGTGCATGTCGTCGTCGAAGGTCACGACGCCGGCGTTGTCGTGGAAGACCGACACCAGCCACGATTCTCCATGGGTTTCCCGGTACCGTCGGTCGATCGCCTCCGTCGCGCCGCGAATGCAGGACTTGAACAGGGACCCGATGGTCTCGTCGGGCCGGTCGGGCTCGCGATAGGTCACCGTCGCGTTGAAGATCTTGTGCTTGCAGTGCTCGCTCCAGGTCTGGGCCAGACACTCGAGCTCCACGTCCGTGGGTCGCGAGTCCAATCCGGCGTCCGCGCGGCGCGCATCGCCGGCCGCGGTGTCGAAGTGGTCGCGGATCGCACGCATCTCACGCAGGGTGAGCGCGAGCAGCCCCTCGCGACTGATGCGTTCCAACTCGGCGTCGTCGCCGGAGAGGTCGATGTGCTCGACGGGAGGCACGCTGCCGCCCTCGACGCGCGGCACCGTGAGGTCGGGTTCGGAGGCGAGCCACTCGCGCCACGGGGCGATGTCGATCGTCTGGATCACCGGGTTGGCGAGCAGGTCTTCGGCGACACGCCGCGCCGCTTCCGTGCTCACCCCGCGGAGCAGGTAGAGGCGCGAGCAA
>WVWW01000237.1:513-12090 GCA_011773795.1 Acidobacteriota bacterium | reverse complement strand
AGGCCCGGTGCACGTAGTGCACCAGCCAGGCCGACAAGAACACCCAAAGGATGCGGTCGTTCGTGCGCTCGCTGGCGAGAAAGAACGCCGGAAGCACCAGCACGGCCGGTGTTTCCATCAGGATCCAGCCCACCCGCGCGCGCAGCGGACGGCCCCAGCGGGGATCGAAATAGCGTCCGTAGGGAGCCGGTTTCCAGAGCAGGCTGCCGAAGGACAGCAGCGCGATCCCGAGCCACGCGATCAGCATGCCGTTGAACCAAACGAGAGACATTGGCGCGGGAGTATACGGGATCGGGCACCGGTGGAGGCAAAGCAAGGGCTCTGTGGGGATCTCTCAGGCGGCGGTAGCTGCCTTTTGAAGACGGCTCGATAAAGGGGTGTCGGCGAGATGGGCCGGACACTCTTCATCGGGACAGTGGGGGCAACTCGCCCGCCGAGCGCTGAAGCCGGCGTCACTCCAGCAGGTAGTCGAGGATCGCGCGGTGCGTGGTCGGATGGTGCACGATCGTCCTGTGATACGCCTCAACGTACAGCGGATCCCCCACGATCGATGCCGTCTCCTGCGGCGAGAGCCAGTGCTGGCTGGCCACCGTCGCGTGACCATCCCCCGGTGCGGTGGCCAGCGGCACGAGCGGGGCCTTGCGTAGCGGCCGCTGCGGCCAGAACCGCGTCTCCCACGTTCCCTTCTCGGTGCGCCGCAACAGGATCCGATCCGGCGTGTGCCGGTAGGCGTTCTGCACGAGGTAGTAGCGGGCCGGCGGGAAACCGGCCACGTCCGTCGTGAGCACGCGGTGAAGCCGCCGCGCACGGTCGAGGCTGCGTGCGAGGAACGCGGAGCGCGCTGCGGAATCGCCAAGAAGATCCGGCCGGTCGCGCTTTCTCATACGCCGCTCCACCTGCGGTGCGTAGACCGACCAGCCGTAGCGCTCCCAGTTCGTCGCGTCGAAAAGGTCCACATCGAGCGTCGCGCCCCGCTCGTCGAAGAACAGGTCGTCGCGATACACGGGAAGCGTCTCGTAGGCTGCTTCCAGGGTGAAGGTGACTTCGGGCCGGATCTTGCGGCCGATCAGCGGCGCGTAGGAGCGGCCCTCGAGCATGTTGCGAAAGCCGTTGGTCGCGCCCCCGTTGGCGGTCCCGACGAGGATCAGCTTCTCGACGTGGATCCCGTCCGGCGGAGCGGCGCGCCCGGCCTCGGCATCGGCCAACGGGGCCGCGCCGTACTTCATCATGTAGCGCGCGATGCGCGCGGCGTTGCTCTGGCAGATCAGGTGCACGCGAAGGATCGGGTCGCCGCGCGCGCGTCGCAGGCCCTGGAGCTTCTCGGTGAGGTCGGCGGCTGCAGAGACGTTGTTGTAGCGCCAGTCGTAAGGGAACAGGAACAGCGTGTCGGCGGCGGTCGGGGCGTCCAGATCGCCGAGCCGGTAGCCGTTGGCCTCGAGCGCCCCGATCAGCTTCCCGTAGATGTCGACCTTGATGAAGCCAAGACGGATGGAGCGGACGAGGTCGACCGCTGCGTAGGCCTGGCGCTCGCGTGCGGCCGGGTCGAGCGGGAGCGCGAGGTTGTAGCCGCCGTCGCGGGGGGAAAAGAGCGCTGCGGCCGAGCCCCAGAGAATCTTCCCGTCAGGCCGCTGCAGCTTCGACCCCGTGAAACCCGGAACGATGACGACAGGCGTCTTGGGCTCCAGCCGGACCAGCGGCTCGAGGACGGGCGAACGCTTCCCCGTGCACCCGCCCAGGACCACGGCGACCAGCAGCCAGGCCGCGACACGGCCGATCGAGCGCACGAACATCCGCCCCATCGTACCTCCGGTCTCGCTTTTCGAGACACCCGCCGTGGGAATCCCTGATAGACGGCGCCGCGGTTCCGGAAAAGCATGGACGGGATTGGATTGCGACCGATGACAACGCCTTCACGGGAGATCTTCGCGTAACCCCTTCGTCCCCCGGGGCGCCGGTTCTTGCCCCCCTATCAGACCGCGCTCCGGGGATTTTTCTATCCGGGGTCAGACCAGCTCAGCGAGCGTCTCCGCATGGAACCCGACGAGCAACGTCTTGCCCCCGCGCACCATCGGCGCGCGGTAGTTGCCGGTCGGTCCTTTGAGATCGGCGATCTTGGCCTTCTTCGCGGGGATCTCCTCGACCTTCTTGCCGCGCGCGACGATGACGCTGCTGACCGCGCCGATCAACGCCCGCGCCTCCTTGTCGGATAACGGCTCCTTGCGCGAGTTACGTTCTTCCTCGACCTGCGTGTCGCGATCGTCGAACACCGCACGGGTGCGTTCGCAGGACCTTCAGCTCGGTCGGTAATAGTAGAGGTCGATCTTGGCCATCGGTTGCTTCTCCTCGTGAAGGCTCACAGCACCTTGATCACGACGACGGTCCGGTCGTCGCGGAGTTCGGTGGGGGTGCCCGCGGCGAAGGCGCGAGACGCCTCCATCAGGTCGTCAGCGACGTGCTGGGCGGTGCGACCGCCGGAGTTGGCGAGCAGCGCCTTCATCCGGCGTTGGCTGAACTCCTCGCTGCGCGTGTCCTGGGCCTCGGTGATCCCGTCGGACGTGAAGACGACGAAGTCGCCCGGCTCGAGCTGGACCGTCCGGTCCTCGTATTCGGAGTTCGACAGCAGCCCGAGCGGCACACCCTCGACCTGGATCTCCGTCACCTTCCCGTCGCGGACCAGCAACGGGTAGGTGATCCCGGCGTTGGCCCAGGTCAAGGTTTTCCTCGTGGCGTCGAAGATCCCGAAGCCCATCGCGACGAAGCGGTTGTCGATCTCGGGCTGCAGCATGTGCGCGTTCATTTCGTAGAGCGTGAAGGCCGGGCTGCAATCGCTCTCGGCGACGCGAGCGCGTAACGTGCCGACGGCCAGCGCGCCGTACAGCGCCGCCGGCGCGCCCTTGCCGGCAACATCCCCCACGGCGACCGCAAAACGACCGCCCGCGCATTGCGCGAAGTCGTAGAAATCCCCGCCGAGCTGGCGTGCCGGCTCGTAGGCGAACGCCACCTCGAGCCCCTCGGCCGCGGGGGCCGCCTTGGGCAGCAGACCGAACTGAAGCTGGCGTGCGGTTTCGAGATCCTCTTCCAGCCTGCGCTCGTCCTCGCGGACGCGCTCGTAAAGCCGCGCGTTCTCGATCGCGACGGCGACGTACGAAGCCAACGTCACCAGCATCTGCTCCTGCTGTTCGGAGAAAGCGTTGTACTCCGTGGACTCCAGGTCGATCACTCCGATCAGACGATCTTCGAAGACCAGCGGTACGGTCAGCTCGCTGCGTACCTCCACGTCGTGCCCGCACTGCTGGTACAGCGGGTTGAGGTGCACGTTGGGGATACGCAGCGCTTGACGTTGGGCGGCCACGGTGCCGGTGACCCCCTGCCCCAACTTGAACCCGCCCTTCTGGACGAAGCGCTTGTCGAACGCGAGCTGGAAGGTGTGCTCGAGCATCTGATTCTCGTCGCACCACAGCATCACGGAGAAGACCTGGTAGTCGATCAGCCGCTTGACCAGCTGGGCGACCCGGCGCAGCAGCTTCTCGCGGTCGAGGATCGAGGTCAGCTCGCGGCTGACCTCGTTGATCAACGAGAGCATCCCGGCCTGATCGCGCACGTTCTCGTAAAGCCGCGCGTTCTCGATGCCGTTGGCCACACGCCGGGCGAGGAAGCGCATCAGCTGCTCCTCGCCGTCCGTGAAGTGCCCCTCGGCGCGACGGCCCACGTCGAGCACGCCGATCGTGCGGTCCTTGACGACCAGCGGGATCGCCAGCTCGGACTTGATGTCGGTCGCCGAGATGTAGCGCGTGTCCGCGTCCACGTCGTCGACACGGATCACCTCGCGGGTCTGCACCGCCGCGCCGACGATCCCCTGGCCCATGCCGAAGCGCCAGTTGCGCACGACACTGTCGGGGAAACCGACGGCAAAGCGGAACTCGAGCTGCTGTCCGAGCTCGTCGAGGAGCAGGATCGCGAAGGTGTCGTAGTCGACGTGCTTGCGGATCCCCTCGGCCACGTTGGCGAAGATTTGATCGAGGTCCAGCGTCGACCCGAAGTCGCCGACGAGCTTGGCCAGCTCGCTGACCGCGGCGAGGTGCTCCGCGCGGGTCAGGATGCCGGTGCGATCCTCGTGGACTGCCGCCAACTTGCTGATTTTTTCTTTCTTTTCGGCCATCGAGATCTCCGGGGTCCGGTCAGTCGTTTTATGGCATCGGGCCGGGCGAAACGCAAGGTGGCCGGCCCGGGACAGACCTGCGGCCTGCCCCTTCAGTGCATGTCCTGGGGTAACGGGGCCCGGACCTCGATGCTTCCCGAACCGTTGGGGTCGGGGAAAACCAGCCGTTCGCAGTGCAGCAGCAAGCGCTCCGGGTCGCCCGCGGCGATCCGCGGGTCGGCCTCGCCACGGATCCGCGCGAGGTAGAAACCGTCGGGGCGGCCGTACAGCGGATCCCCGAGGATCGGGTGGCCGATCGCCTCGAGGTGAACCCGCAGCTGGTGACGACGGCCGGTCTTCGGAAACAACCGCAGCAGCGTGCGGCCCGCGGCACGTCGCTCCACGGCCCAGCGCGTCGATGCGGGTTTGTTCAGCCCCGCGGCGGCGAGCAACCGCACGTAGACCTCGGACTCCGGGTGGTCTCCGATCGGGAGGTCGATGCTTCCCGCGCTCGCCTCGACGCGACCCTCGACCCAGGCGAGGTATTCCTTGTGCACCCGGTCGTTGTAGAACGAGAGCGAGAGGTGTCGGGCACGTGCGGCGTCGGCCGCCACGATCAACGCGCCCGTGGTCTCCGCATCCAGCCGGTGCGTGAGCCGCAGCGCGGGATCGCCCTCCTGCTTCCGCAACAGCCGGATCAAGCTGTTCTCCAGCACCTTGTTGACCGGATGAACCGGCACTCCGGGTGGCTTGTCGACGCACAGCCACCCCGGGCCGCGCGCCAGGATCGGGATCTCGATCTCCAGCGGGGTCTCGTCGAGCTTGCGGTAAGCGATGCGGATCGTACCGCCCGGCCGCACCGAGGTCGAAGGTCGCACGTCGGCGTCCCAGTCGAGACTGACGCGCTCGCGGATGGCCTTCTGGATCCGGGTCCGGGACAGCCCCGGGATCTTCTCCTGCAGGAACTGGTCCAGTCGTTTCCCGGCGTCGCGCTTCCCGACGGTGAATGCGGTGGCCGGCTCGCTCATCGGCCACCGACGCGCCAGCGCAGCGCGCGCAACATCTGCGCGTTCGCCGCAGGCATCGGTAGGGTCTTCAGCTCCTCGAGCGCCAGCCACTTGTGCTCACGCGTCGAGTCCATCGAGACGTCGCCCCCGGGATCGCGCGCGACGAAGACGTGGAAACGCAGCGGCGCCTCGGTGTAGTCGTGGAGCACGACGACGAGCGGTTCCAACTCCCCCGCGATCAGGCCGGTCTCCTCGGTCAGCTCGCGACGGGCGGCAACGGCGGGCTCTTCGCCCGGCTCGACCTTGCCCCCCGGGAACTCCCAGTGCCCGGCGAGGTGCAGGCCCTCCGCGCGGCGCGCCACGAGAAAGCGGCCGTCTCGGTACGGGATCGCGAGCGCGATGTCGACCCGGTCCTGGGGCTCTTCCCGCACCGACTACTTCGAGTAGTCGTAGAAGCCGCGGCCGGTCTTGCGGCCGAGCCAGCCGGCCTCGACGTGCTTGCGCAGCAGCGGGCAGGGCCGGTACTTCGGATCGCCGAGCCCGTCGTGCAGCACCTCGAGGATCGCCAGGCAGGTGTCCAGCCCGATGAAGTCGGCCAGTGTCAGCGGGCCCATCGGATGGTTCAGCCCGAGCTTGATGATCCCATCGATCGCCTCCGCGTCGGCGACCCCTTCGTGCAGCGCGTAGACGGCCTCGTTGATCATCGGCGCCAGGATGCGGTTGGCGACGAAGCCCGGGTAGTCGCGACACTCGATCGGCGTCTTGCCGAGCTTCTCGGCGAGCGCCAGCACCTGCTGCGTGGTCTCGTCCGACGTCGCGAGCCCGCGGATGACCTCGACGAGCTTCATCACCGGCACCGGGTTCATGAAGTGCATCCCGATCACGCGCTCGGGGCGCTCGGTGCCGGCGGCGATCTTGGTGATCGAGATCGACGAGGTGTTGGTGGCGAGGATCACCCCGGAGCGACAGATCGTGTCGAGCCCGGCGAAGAGCTTCTCCTTGACGTCGAAGTTCTCGACGATCGCCTCGACGACGAAGTCGCACTCGGCAAGATTCTCCAGGTCGGTCGTCCCGGAAACACGAGAGAGCACGGCGGCCTTGTCGTCCTCGCTCATGCGGCCCTTGTCCACGCCGCGCTGCAGGTTCTTGTCGATGGTCGCGATGCCGCGGTCGACGAACTCTTGCGTGACGTCGTGCATGATCACGTCGAGGCCGGCCGCAGCCGAGACGTGGGCGATGCCGTTACCCATCTGGCCGGCGCCGACCACACCGATCTTCTGAATGCTCATGTTCAGCTCCGTTCGATTCGGTTGGGGGTCGGACTGAAGTCAGACCCCCGGCTTCAGATCAGCTCGATGCCCATCGCGACGGCGTTCCCGCCGCCGAGGCAGAGCGCCGCGATTCCCCGCCTGCCGCCCCGATCCTCGAGCGCGTGCAGCAGCGTCGTCAGGATGCGCGCCCCGGAAGCGCCGATCGGGTGGCCCAGCGCCACCGCGCCGCCGTTGACGTTGTGCTTCGCCCGGTCGATCCCGAGCACCTTGCCGAGCGCGACCTGCTGCACCGAGAACGCCTCGTTGAACTCGTACAGATCGACGTCGTCGTCCGTCCAGCCGGTCTTCTCCCAGACCATGCGCACCGCCTTCTCGGGCGCCATCATCACCAGCTCGGGGGCCAGCCCGCTCGAGGCGTAGGCGACGATGCGGGCGCGCGGCTTCAACCCCAGCTCGGCCGCCCGGTCGGCGGCGACGACGACGAGCGCGGAGGCGCCGTCGTTGACGCCGGGCGCGTTGCCCGCGGTCACCGTGCCGTCCTTCTTGAACGCCGGCCGCAGCTTGGCCAGCGCCTCGAGCGACGTGTCGCGCCGCGGGGACTCGTCGGTGTCGAACAGGATCGGGTCCTTCTTGCTCTGCGGGACCTCGACGGGCACGATCTCGTCCTTGAACTTGCCCGCGTCGATCGCGGCGACCGCCTTCCGGTGGCTCTCGAACGCCCACTGGTCCTGCGCTTCGCGGTCGACTTCGTAGCGCTCGGCGACGACCTCGCCGGTGTTGCCCATGTGGTAGTCGTTGTAGGCGTCCCACAGCCCGTCGTGGATCATCGAGTCGAGCACCTTCTGGTGGCCCATGCGGAACCCGTCGCGCGCCTTCTTGATCAGGTAGGGCGCGTTGGACATCGATTCCATCCCGCCGGCGACCACGATCTCGGCGTCCCCCGCCTTGATCGCTTGCGACGCGATCACGGCGGCCTTCAGGCCGCTGCCGCAGACCTTGTTGATCGTCATCGCGGGGATCGAGTCCGGCAGTCCCGCGCCGATCGCCGCCTGGCGCGCCGGGTTCTGGCCCAGCCCGGCGCCGACGACGTTGCCCAGGATGACCTCGTCGACCTGGTCGGGTTGAACCCCCGCGCGTCGGACCGCCTCGGCGACGGCGATCGAGCCGAGCCGGGTCGCGGCAATCGGGGCCAGCGTGCCTTGAAAGCGTCCGATCGGGGTGCGGACGGCGCTGACGATGACGGGGTCCTTCATCGCTTCCTCCGGATTGTGTTCGAGGTGGTGGGTCGGGGGAATTCTAGCCGTTGTCGAACACTTCCCGCCACGTCATGGTCAACCCGGCGGCCAGCCCAAGCTCCTCCCGCCGAGGAGGTGCAGATGAATGTGGAACACGCTCTGCCCCGCCGACTCGCCGCAGTTGTTCACGATGCGGTACTCGGTCAGCTTCTCGTGCGCGGCGGCGCGGCGGCACGCGTCGAGCAAACGCCCGAGCAACGCTGCGTCGGCGACCGTGACGTCGTTCATCGAGGCGATGTGCTTGCGCGGGATGACCAGCAGGTGCGTCGGCGCCTGGGCGTTGATGTCCCGAAAGACGACGAGGTCGTCTTCTTCCATCACCTTGTCGGCGGGGATCTCTCCCGCCGCGATCTTGCAGAAGAGGCAATCGCTCATCGGATGCGCTCCACCGAGGCGCCGAGCGCCCCGAGCTTGGTCTCGATCGCCTCGTAACCGCGGTCGAGGTGGTAGATGCGGTTGATCGTGGTCGTCCCCGCGGCGACGAGCGCGGCCAGCACGAGGCACGCCGAGGCGCGCAGGTCGGTCGCCATGACCTGTGCGCCCGTCAGTGCGCGCGGTCCGACGACCACCGCCGTGTGACCGTCGATCCGGATGTCGGCGCCCATGCGCAGCAGCTCCGCGACGTGCATGAAGCGGTGCTCGAACACCGTCTCGGTGATCACCGCGGTGCCGTGGGCCTGGGTCATCAGCGCCATGTACTGCGCCTGCATGTCGGTCGGGAAGCCGGGGTGCGGCGCGGTGCGCAGGTCGCGCGCGGTCAAACGATTCGGTGCGGACACGGTCAGCGCGTCACCGACGACCCCGACCTTCACGCCGGTGGCCCGCAGCTGGTCGAGGATCGGCTCGACCTGGTCCGGCCGGCAGCCGGTCAACGTGACGTCGTCCCCCATCAACGCCGCGGCGACCAGGTAGGTGCCGGTCTCGATGCGATCGGGGATCACGCGGTGCTCGGTCCCCCCGAGACGCCCGCGCCCGTCGATCTCGATGACGTCGCTGCCGGCCCCGCGAACGCTCGCGCCCATCCCGCAGAGCAACTCGGCGAGATCGACGATCTCCGGTTCCTGTGCGGCGTTACGCAGCACCGTCGTGCCCTCGGCGAGGGCCGCGGCCATCATCAGGTTCTCGGTCCCCGTGACGGTCTTGTGCGGGAACGCGATCTCCGCGCCGTGCAGACGATCTGCCCGCGCCTCGACATAGCCGCTGTCGATCTCGATCTGTGCCCCCATACGGGTCAACCCGTCGATGTGCAGGTTGATCGGGCGCTCGCCGATGGCGCAACCGCCCGGGAGCGAGACGCGGGCACGCCCCTCCCGGGCCAGGATCGGTCCCAGCACGAGAACCGACGCCCGCATCTTGCGCACCAGATCGTAGGGCGCCTCGTGCGAGGCCAGGTCGGGGATGCTCACCTCGACGCCGCCGTCGAGCGTGGTCGTTTGTGCGCCGAGCTGTTCGAGGACCCGCAACATCGTACGAACGTCGACGACGTCGGGGAGGTTGGACAGCCGGACCGGTTCGTCGGTCAGCAGACACGCGGCGAGCGCCGGCAGGGCGGCGTTCTTCGCGCCCGCGATCGCGACCCGACCGGACAGACGCTGGCCCCCTGCAACTCTCAGCTTGTCCACGCCGGTTGATTTTAGCACCCGCGCAACAAGGAAAGAGATTGCTAAGATACTTTTTTTCGAGGATTCGACTCATGCTCGACCTGGCCTTCATTCGAGAGAACGCCGACCGCGTCCGGGAGGCGCTCGCCAAACGCAAGTCCGATGCGCCGATCGACACGATCCTCCAGCTCGACGCCGACCGGCGTGCCGCGCTGGTCGAGGTGGAAGGGCTCAAGAAGGAACGCAACGAGAAGTCGAAGACGATCGGTCAGTTGATCCAGTCAGGCGGCGACGTCCAGGCACGCAAGGACGAGGTGAAACGGATCGGCGCCCGGATCTCGGAGATCGAAGAGAAGCTGGAGTCGATCGAGTCGAAGCTGCAGGACGCGATGTTCGAGGTCCCCAACCTCTCGCACGAGTCCGTTCCGGTCGGCGATACGGAGGAAGCCAACGTCGAGATCGCCACGTGGGGCGACAAGCCGGAGTTCGACTTCGAGCCGCTGGCCCACTGGGACCTCGGGACGAACCTGGGCATCCTCGATTTCGAGCGTGCGGCCAAGATCGCCGGCGCGCGCTTCGCGCTTTACTTCGGGGACGGCGCGCGGCTGGAGCGGGCGCTGATCCAGTTCATGCTCGACCTGCACACGGGCGAGCACGGCTACACCGAGACGCTCCCGCCGTTCCTGGTCAACCGCGACGCGCTGATCGGCACCGGGCAGCTCCCCAAGTTCGAGGAAGACCTGTTCAAGACCGACGGCCACGACCTCTTCCTGATCCCGACCGCCGAGGTGCCGGTGACCAACATCCACGCCGACGAGATCCTGGACGCGGAGCAGCTGCCGCTGGCCTACTGCGCCTACACGCCGTGCTTCCGCAGCGAGGCCGGCTCCTACGGCAAGGACGTGCGCGGGCTGATCCGGCAGCACCAGTTCAACAAGGTCGAGCTGGTCCGCTTCGCGCACCCGGACCACTCCTACGACGAGCTGGAAACGTTGACGCGTCACGCCGAAACGGTGCTGGAACGGCTGGAGCTGCCCTACCGCCGCGTCGTGCTCTGCACGGGCGACACGAGCTTCACCTCGGCCAAGACCTACGATCTGGAGGTCTGGCTCCCGGCGCAGCGGCTCTACCGCGAGATCTCCTCCTGCTCGAACTTCGAGGCGTTCCAGGCTCGCCGCGCGAAGATCCGCTACCGCGAAGCGAAAGGCGAGAAACCGCGGCCGCTACACACGCTCAACGGCTCGGGGCTGGCGGTCGGCCGCACCCTGGTCGCGATCCTGGAAAACTACCAGCAGGCGGACGGCAGCGTCGTGATCCCCGAGGTCCTACGCCACTACATGGGCGGCCGGGAACGCATCACAGCCCAGTCGACTTAGCCGAACGCGCCTGCGCGCACGCACAGATCAACACCTCAGTACGGGTCGTGCAACGGTGTCCGGTGGTATTCTCGCGAGCGTGAATTTCTCCAAGGTCATCGGAGAGGTTGCGGGGTTCCTGGACCGCGAGAACGTGCCCTTCATGCTCGCGGGCGCGTTTGCCCTGCACGCCTACGGACTCTCGCGCGCGACGTCCGACCTGGACTTCGTAACCGAGGCTTCGGTGCGCGAGCCTCTCGTGAAGTTCCTCGAATCGTTGGGGTACGAGACGCTCTACGCCAGCCCCGGTTACTCGAACCACCTGCATCCTGAAACCGAAATGGGTCGGGTGGATCTGATCTATGTGGAAGGCGAGACGGCTCGACGATTGTTCGATGATCCCGGAACCTCGTTTCGGTTGGGTGGCCTCACTCTTCGGGTTCCGCGACCGGAACATCTCGCCGCGATGAAGGTCCATGCCATGAAGAACGATCCCGACCGGACGCTTCAGGAGATGGCCGACATTCGGTTTCTACTCCAGCTCGACGGCGTGGACGAGGACGAGGTTCGGCAGTATTTTGGGAAAGCAGGACTGGACGATAAGTTCGATGAAATCAAACGCTCGATCTGAGATGCTCGACCTGGCGCGCGATCTACCCACGACACCGGAAGATACCGCAGCGTTGCGACGAGTGAAGCGAACAGGGAGCCTCACTCTCGAGGCGTACCTACGCTTCCTCGAGCAGTTGCCGCCTCCGGCGCCGGGAGTCCTGCGCGCCAAGCCCGGACCAAGAGGAGACGGGGCGTTCGAGATCGCCTGAGGTTCCCGGCCCACAACCGACGGAGCCACGCGGTGGCGGAGGGAGTGGGATTCGAACCCACGAACCTTGCGGTTTCCGGTTTTCAAGAC
>WVWW01000237.1:0-354 GCA_011773795.1 Acidobacteriota bacterium | reverse complement strand
AAGCACCGACCTTCCGGGACCGAATCCCGGCAGCAACGCCCCGCCGCAATGAACATAACCCCGGGCTCTCGATGGGCAGAGCACATGACCTGGCGGAGAGGGAGGGATTCGAACCCTCGGTAGGTGTGACCCTACGCAGGTTTAGCAAACCTGTGCCTTAAGCCACTCGGCCACCTCTCCGAATTGTCGGGGGGCGGGATTGTAGCGCAGAGGCCGAACGGGTCCAACTTGAGGGGAGTAGGGGCCACGAGGTGGCTGGGGAGCAGGGATTCGAACCCCGATTCTACGGTCCAGAGCCGCATGTCCTACCATTGGACGACGTCCCATCCGTGCTGAGGCGCGATTATAGGAACG
>WVWW01000212.1:3562-20547 GCA_011773795.1 Acidobacteriota bacterium | reverse complement strand
ACTGGCGCCCGATTCCCTCGACCTCGTCGATTACCCGGAGCCCGAACCCTCCGCGCGTGAGATCCGCGTGCGCGTGGAGGCGTGCGCGGTGTGCCGCACGGACCTGCACCTGATCGAGGGGGACATCGATCCCGGAAAGCTTCCGGTGGTGCCGGGCCACATGATCGTCGGGACGGTGGAGCAGACGGGGTTCGAGGCGCGGCGATTTCAGCTCGGAGATCGCGTCGGCATCGCCTGGTTGCGTCACACCTGCGGGCGTTGCGACGACTGCCGGAGCGGCGCCGAGAACCTGTGTCGCGGGTCGGAGTACACCGGCTGCCACGCAGACGGCGGGTACGCCGACTCCTGTGTCGTCGACGAGAGCTACGCCTACGCACTGGACGACGCCTGGTCCGCGCTCGAGACCGCGCCCCTGCTCTGCTCCGGCATCATCGGGTACCGCGCCCTGCAACGTGCCGCGCTAGCGCCGGGCGGGAGCGTCGGTTTGTTCGGGTTCGGGTCCTCGGCCGCAATGGTCGCGCGCCTCGCCCGACACCGTGGCCACCCGTTCTTCGCTTTCTCGCGCGGCGAGGCGCACCTGGAGGAAGCGAAACGCATCGGCGCCGCTTGGGCCGGGCATGCGGACGACCACCCGGGCGAGCCGCTCGATGCCGCCATCGTGTTCGCACCGGCGGGGCCGGTCGTGCCGCCGGCGTTGCGCGCCGTTCGGCCCGGGGGCCGTGTCGTGCTGGCCGGCATCCACATGAGCGAGATCCCCGCACTCGATTACGAGCGGCATCTGTTTCACGAGAAGATCCTCACGAGCGTCGAGGCCAACACGCGCGCCGATGGCGTGGCGTTCCTCGAGGAGGCCTGCGCCGCGGGGATCCGGCCGAAGGTACAGGTCTTCCCACTCGAACGGGCGAACGAGGCGCTCGCGGGGTTGAAGGCGGGCGAGCTCGACGGCACGGCGGTCTTGGACTGCGGCTGACCGCCTTTGGTAGACTGGCCGCCGCCTAGAGCGGGTGAGGTGGAACGTGTCGCAACCGATCGCTTTGGTCACCGGCGCCGGTGGCGAGATGGGGCATCTCCTGATCCCGGCGTTGCGTGAGCAAGGCGTCGGGGTGATCGCACTGGACCTCGTCGAGCTCGACGAATCGATCCGCGAGCAGTGCGTCGAGACCGTCACGGCGAGCATCCTGGAAACGGACGTGCTCGCCGATCTCATCGGCCGGCACACGCCGACGTACGTGTTCCACCTGGCGGCGGTGCTGTCGCGCAAGGCCGAGATCGAACCGGACCTGGCGCACCGCGTGAACGTCGATGGAACGTACGAGTTGCTGAAACTGTGCCGGCGCGCGCCCGAGCAGACTCCGGTGCGCTTCATGTTCCCCAGCAGCATCGCGGTGTACGGCCTGCCCAACCCGACGGTCAAACAGGAAGCCGGGGCGGTCAAGGAGACCGAGTGGACCGTTCCGAGCGGTGTGTACGGCTGCAACAAGCTGTACTGCGAGTTGCTCGGCGCGCACCTCACGCGCACACCGGGGATGCCGGACTTCAGATCGATCCGTTTTCCGGGCCTGATCAGCGCGGAGACCCTGCCGGCGGGCGGCACGACGGACTACGCGCCGGAGATGATCCACGCCGCGGCACAGGGGCGTTCGTACAAGTGTTTCGTCCTGCGTGACGCGAAGCTGCCGTTCATGACGATGCCCGACGGCATCGACGCGCTGGTCCGGCTCGCATTGGCCGATCCGGGCCGGCTCTCGCGACGGGCTTACAACGTGCGTGGATTCGCCTCGAAGGCTTCCGACATCCGTTCCGAGGTGTTGAAGCATTACCCGGAGGCCGACATCGGTTTCGATCCGGACCCGGCGCGGCAGGTGCTGGTCGACAGCTGGCCCGAGGACGTCGACGACACGCTGGCGCAGAAGGACTGGGGGTTCAGCCCCAAACACGGGCTGTCCCAGGCGCTGTCCGACTATCTCGTCCCGGCGATGAAGAAGCGCTACGCGGCGGTCGCCGGCGGTTAGCTAGCGCGCCACGATCGCCTGCGTCAGGACGCGGCGCACGGTCTCCATCTGCAACGGCTTGGAGAGAATCCGGTTGGGCAGCCNNAGCGTGTCCTCACGTGCCAGGTCGCCCGTCGTGAACACGAACCGACGCAGCAGATCGGGGCGCTCCTCCGCCGTTCGCTCGTAGAGTTGCCGGCCGTCGAGGTTGGGCATCCGTAGATCGGTGATGATCAGGTCGTAGTCCGTCTCGTCCTCGGCGATGTGGCTCCACGCTTCTTCGCCGTCCCGCGCCAGCGTCACCCGCGCGCCTGCGGCGCGCAGCACGCGGTCGTAGATCTCGAGCAGCCCCGGCTCGTCCTCGGCCACCAGGACATGGCATCCGTCCAGCGGCTCCTGTTCGACGGCCTCCTCGTTCTCGGCGATTTCCCGGATGTGGTCTTCCTCGGCGACGAGCGGCAGGGTCACGCGGAAACAGCTGCCCTCCTCGCCGGTGTGCATCAGCTCGATCCGTCCGTCGTGCTCCTGCACGATGCCGAACGAAACCGAGAGACCGAGCCCCGTCCCCTGCCCGTACTCCTTGGTCGTGAAGAACGGGTCGAACACACGGTGGCGTACGGCCAGCGGGATTCCCGGCCCGTTGTCCTCGACCTCGAACCAGACCAGCCCCGCGTCGCTGCCGCTGCGCAGCACGACGCGCCCGGGTGAGCGGGTCGACAGGATCGCGTGCTCCGCGTTGTTGAGCAGGTTCAGCACCACCTGCTCGATCTGATGGAAGTCGAACGACGTATTGGCCATCGTCGTGTCCAGCTCGAGCACGGTCTCGATCTGCGAGGACTTGAGGTGGTAGGACTTGAGGTCGAGTACCTTGGAGAGGCATTCGTTGAGGCTCTGGTATTTCTTCTCCGGCGCGTGCTTGCGCGCGAACGAGAGCAGCTTGAGCACGATCTTCTGGCAGCGTTGCGAGGATTCGACGATGCGCTCGAGGTCGCGCAGCTGGCCCGGCTCGGCACTCCCGTTGCGTAGCAGCTCGGCGTAGCCCATCACGCCGGCCAGCGGGTTGTTCAGCTCGTGCGCGACGCCGGCGACGACCTCGCCGAGGCTCGACAGCCGCTCGGCCTGGGCCAGGCTCTTCTCGACGCGGCGCAGCTTGGTCACGTCGCGGCCGATCCAGACGTACCCGGCCGGTTTGCCTTCGGGTGAGTGCAGCGAGGCACCGGTCAGGCTGAGGTGCGTCTGATCCTCGCCGTTCAGCCGCAGCACGACGTCGCGCGGCTCGGCTTCCGGGTCGCTGGCCGCGCCTTCGAAGCTGTCCACGGCATCGCCGAGGACTTCGTCGAGCGTCCGGCCGAGCGCGCGCTCGGGGACCCTGTGGAACAACGTTTCCGCCCCGCGGTTGAATTCGGTGATGCGGTTGTACTCGTCGCACGCGATGATCACGTCGGGCGATCCGTCGAGCACACGGCGCAGCTTCTCACCCGTCTCGCGGTGGCGGGCCGACTCCTCCTTGACCTCGCGATAGAGCATCGCGTTCTTGAGCGCATTGGCCGACGCACCGGCGGCGACGGCGCAGAAGCGCAGCTCGTCCGGCGCGAACGGACGCTCGGCGCGGCCACGCACGAACAGCGCGCCGATGACCTCGCGGCCGAACAGCAGCGGCACGACGAGCAGCGAGCGATAGCCCTTTTCCAGCAGGATGTCGCGGACCCCGGCGACCAGCGGGTCGCTCTCGACGTCGTCGATCACCACGGGCTCGCGCGTGTCCAGCGCCCGTTGCACCTCGGGATAGGCCGCCAGATCGACCGCCAGCATGTCGACATCCGGATGGCCCTTCGAGGCCACGACGAAACAGTCTCCCGCGTTGCCGTCGAACAGCAGGATCGAGCAGCTGTCGGTTTCCATCAGCTCGCCGACGCGCTTGACGATGCGTCGCATCACCTGGTTGATGTCGAGGCTGCTGCCGATCGCCTCGGCGATGCTCAACAACGCCCACTGCTCGGAGACGGTCGCCTTGGCGGACCGGAACGGTCGTTGCCGGTCGCTCAGCGCCTCGGAAAGCTTGCCGAACGAGAGCCCGGCGGCCAGCGTCAACGGCAGGACGATCCAGGACGGCGCGATGGCCCCGACCCAGGCGACGTAGATCACCGCGATGGCGCCGGAGGCGAGCAAGACCTTGCGCAGGTCACCGACGACGATCGCGGTGAAGATCACGGAGAAGAGCGCCAGGAACCCCGCGGGCGGGACGGCGGCGGCACCGAGCAAAGCCAGAGCGACGGCGGCCGCGTCCAGGCCGAAGAGGAAGCCCCGCTCGAGCCACAGCTCGAGGCGATCGGGCTCGAACAGGTACAGGCCGAGCTGGAGCGCCATCACGGCGAAGGTGAGCGCGAAGGCCCAGCCGATCGTCGGCGCTTCGAGCACGATGGCGACCAGGACGGTGGCCAGTAGCGGCCAGCGCCAGAGCAGGACCCGAGGCATGGATAGCGTTCTCCCCGAATGCATTTACATAATTTCAATATTACATAGATGTATTCCTAGTGAATATATATTTGGATGGGCNNAGGGGTTAGGACGGGTGGTTCTCAGCCATCAAACCGGGGTTCGAATCCCCGTAGCGCTACCAATTCCCCGTCCCTGAAATCCGACCTTTTTCGCTCTTTCAGTCCGCCGGTTGGTGGTCGCGCTCGGCCAGGCAGGCGAGGATCTCCAACGTCTCCGGGAGCCGCGTTTCGGGACACAGCCGGTGCAGGATGCTGAGCACGTTGCGCCGCACGTCGTCGACCCGGTCCGTCGTCAGGCGGTCCTCGATCACCTTCCCGACGTAGAGATCGTCCCCGAAGCTGACGATGCGCAGGAAGGCGGGGTCCTCGCCCGAGACGTACTTGCGGTCCGGCCCGCTGACCGCCTCGAGTTGTCGGCGCAGCCCGGTATCGAGCTTCAGACCGACAAAAAGCTTGTTCCGATCGGAGAGTTCCAAGCTCGCCTCATTTCATCAGGGCCAGGACTTCGTCGGTCCTGCGCCGCATCAACTCGATGTCGCCACGCGTCTCGACGTTGAGCCGGATCAACGGCTCGGTGTTCGACTTTCGAAGGTTGAACCTCCAGCCCTCAAAGTCAATGCCGACGCCGTCGGTGTGGTCCACCTTCAGCGCGTCCGGGGCGTAGGTCCGCTCGATCGACGCCAGTGCGGCGTCCGCGTCGTCGACATGCCGGTTGATCTCGCCGGACGCCGGAAAACGTTCGATGCGATCGCCGATCAATCCGCTCAACGGTCGCCCCGACTTCGAGATCAGTTCCAGGATCAGCAGCCAGGGGATCATCCCGCTGTCGCAGTAGGAGAACTCGCGGAAGAAGTGATGCGCCGACATCTCGCCGCCGTACGCGGCGTCCTCGCGGCGCATGACCTCCTTGATGAAGGCGTGACCGCTCTTGCACTGCACCGGGACGCCGCCCGCCGGCTCGACGATCTCGATCGTGTTCCAGGTCAGGCGCGGGTCGTGGACGATCTTCGCCCCCGGATGGCGCTCGAGCACGCTCTGGGCCAGCAGCCCGACGATGTAGTAGCCCTCGATGAACTGTCCGTTCTCGTCGAACAGGAAGCAGCGGTCGAAGTCGCCGTCCCAGGCGATCCCCACGTCGGCGCCGTGCGCCTTCACCGCGTCGGCCGTGATCTTCCGGTTGTCCGGCAACAGCGGGTTGGGAACGCCGTTGGGGAACGTCCCGTCGGGTTCGTGGAGCAGCTTGATGAACTCGAACGGCAGGTGCGGCTCGAGCAGATCGATCACCTGCCCGGCGCCTCCGTTGCCCGCGTTGACGACGACCTTGAGCGGCCGGAGCGCGTCGCGGTCGATGTAGCTCAACAAATGCTCGACGTAGTCGGCCGCCAGGTTGCCCAGCTCGGTCTTCCCGCCGCCGGGCGCCGGCCCGAGATCGTCTTCGATCAGCCTGCGTTCGATCTCGGCGAGACCCGTGTCCGCGCTGATCGGCCGGGCGCCCTCGCGCACCAGCTTGAGGCCGTTGTAGTCGGCGGGGTTGTGGCTCGCCGTGACCATGATGCCGCCGTCGAGCCCGAGGTGGAAGGTGGCGAAGTAGACCTGCTCGGTCCCGCAGAGACCGAGATCGACGACGTCCGCGCCCGCCGCGTTGAGACCCGCGATTACCGCGCCGGCGATCTCCGCGCTGGAAAGCCGGATGTCGCGACCGACGGCGACACGTTTCGCTCCGGTGAACTGCACGAACGCACGGCCGATCTTCTCGGCCATCTCGGCGTCGAGCTCGGAGGGCACCTTGCCGCGGATGTCGTAGGCCTTGAAGCCGGCCAGATGCTTGGTCTCGCTCACACCGTCTCCGCCCGGCGAGAGGTGCCGGGGCAGCGGAGTATAGCGGAAGCCCCGCACTCGCGGCGCCCCCCCGGTCTGCGATATCCTGACCTTTCGCGGCCCACTCCTCGGGCTGGAGGGCACGGAAATGGGTAGCCGGGCGACCCGAACCGAACGCGATTCCATGGGCGAGATGCAGGTCCCGGCGGAGGCCTACTACGGCGCCTCGACACAGCGCGCCCGCGATCAACTTCCCGATCAGCGACCTGCGTCTGACGCGACGCATGATTCGTGCGCTCGGCCTCATCAAGTGGGCCGCGGCGAAGACCAACGCCGATCTCGGACGTCTCGACGCCAAACAGGCGGAGGCCATCACGCAGGCCGCGCTGGAAGTCGCCGACGGGAAACTCGACGCCGAGTTCGTCGTCGACATCTTCCAGACCGGTTCGGGCACCTCGTCCAACATGAACGCCAACGAGGTGGTGGCCAACCGGGCGGCCGAGATCCTCGGCGCGGGGCGCGGCTCCCGAGACGTGGTGCACCCCAACGACCACGTCAATTGGGGCCANNCAATTGGGGCCAATCGTCCAACGACGTGATCCCCACCATGGTGCACCTGTCGGCTTTGCTGGCGATCAACGAGGTCCTCGTGCCGGGGCTCGAGCGACTCGAGCGGGCGCTGCGCGACAAGAGCACGGAGTTCTGGGANNGACTCCGATCCGGCTGGGACAGGTGTTCAAGGGGTACGCCGGACAGATCGAACGCGGACGCCGCCGCATCGAACAGGCCAGGGAGGAGCTCTCCGAGGTCGCGCTCGGCGGCACCGCGGTCGGCACCGGCCTGAACACCCACCCCGAGTTCGCCGCACGGGTGTGCGCGACGGTCAGCGAACGCGCAGGGGTCACGATCCGCGAGAGCGAGAATCACTTCCAGGCCCAGGCGACGCTCGACGGTGCCGTCGCCGCGTCCGGGGCGCTGCGCACGGTCGCGGTCAGCCTGATGAAGATCGCCAACGACATCCGGCTGCTCGCCTCGGGGCCGCGCACCGGCTTGGGCGAGCTGGCGTTGCCCGAGGTGCAGCCCGGCAGCTCGATCATGCCCGGCAAGGTGAACCCGGTCATCGCCGAGTCGCTGATCATGGTCGCCGCGCAGGTGCTGGCCAACGACCAGGCGATCGTGCAGGCGGGCGAGTGGAGCTTCTTCGAGCTCAACACGATGCTGCCGCTGGCCGGCTATAACCTGATCCAGTCGATCGAGACGCTGGGCAACGCCAGCCGAAACTTCGCCGAGCAGTGCGTCGAAGGGTTGCAGGCCACCGAACGCGGGCCGGAGATGGTCGAGCGTGGCCTGGCCATCGTTACCGGTCTGGTGCCGATGATCGGCTACGACCTTTCCGCGGCGATCGCGCACGAGGCCGCCGCCAGCGGACGGACGGTGCGCGAGGTCGCCCGAGAAAAGACCGACCTGACCGAGGAACAGCTGGACGCGGGGCTCGACCCCTTCAAGATGACCGCGCCCTCGGAATAACCGGTCGATGCCGGTCCCCACACCGTTTCATCCACGGACCTCCGGGCTGTGCGGCAGCTTGCTGTGGAAGGAGTGGTCGGGGTATTACGCCGTTCGCTCCTACGACACCTGTCACGAGCGCGAGTACTACGCGCTGCGGCACGCCGCCGGGCTGATCGACGTCTCGCCGCTGTTCAAGGCGGATCTTTACGGACCCGATGCGGCCGCGCTGCTGTCGCTGGTCACCGTGCGCAACCTGCGCAAGCTGCGGGTCGGTCGGGTGACCTACCTGTGCTGGTGCGACGACGACGGCAAGGTCGTCGACGACGGCACGGTCACGCGGATCGGCGAGCAGCACTACCGGCTCACGGGAAACGGGCCGCTCTGCGGCTGGCTCGCGCGTTACTCCGACGGCTTCGATGTGAACGTCGAAGACACGAGCGACGCGTACGGGGCGCTGGCGCTCCAGGGGCCGCTGGCCCGCGCGATTCTCGTCGCGGCGGCCGGCCCGGAGATCGAACAGCTGAGGTTCTTTCGCGGCAGGGAGAGCGCCATCGGAGGCATCCCCGTGCTGATCACGCGGACCGGCTACACCGGGGACCTCGGCTACGAGATCTGGGTCGAGCGCGACCGGGCGGTCGAGGTCTGGGATCGCGTGATGGGCGCGGGACGGCCCTACCGGATCCAACCCGCCGGGCTCGATGCGATGGACGTGACGCGTATCGAGGCGGGCTTCGTGCTGTGCGGGGTCGACTACTTCCCCGCGCATCACTGCATGCTCGATTCGCGTAAATCGTCGCCCTACGAGATCGGGCTGGGGTGGGCCGTCAACCTCGACCGCGAGCCGTTCGTCGGCCAGCGGGCGCTGCGTGAGGAGGTCGCGCGCGGCGCGGTCTGGGAGCTGGTCGGGATCGAGTACGACTGGGATGAATACGAGGCGCTGCACGCGGAGTACGGGCTCCCGCCGCAGGTCACCTCGGGGGCCTGGCGCGATGCGGTGCCGCTGTACGATACGCGCGGGCGGCAAATCGGCCAGGCCACCAGCGGTGCGTGGTCTCCCCTGCTCAAGAAGAACCTGGCGTTGGCCACGGTCCGAACCGGGCACGCCGCGCCGGGCACACGGGTTCGTGTCGAGGTCACCGTGGAGTACGAACGGCGCAACGTCGGGGCAACCGTCGTCAAGACGCCGTTCTTCGATCCGGCGAGGAAGAAGGCGTGAGCGAACACCCGCACTCCTCGCACTACGATGCGATCGTGATCGGCGGCGGGCACAACGGCCTGACCGCCGCGGCCTACCTCGCGAAGGCCGGCCGCAAGGTGCTGGTGCTCGAGCGCCGGCACGTGCTCGGCGGCGCGGCGGTCAGCGAGGAGCTCTATCCCGGCTTCACCTTCTCGGTCTGCTCGTACGTGGTCAGCCTGCTGCGCCCGCACATCATTCGCGAGCTCGAGCTGGCGCGTCACGGACTCGAGATCATCCCGCTGGAAGCGTCGTTCCTCCCGTTACCGAACGGCGACTCGTTGACCCGCTGGAGCGATCCCGAGAGAACGCGGCGCGAGGTCGCGCGTTTCAGCCGCCACGATTCCGAGCGGCTGCCCGAGTTCAGCCTGGCGATGACGAAGCTGTGCTGGCTGGCCAAGCGCATCATCGACGAACCGGCGCCGGATCCGGCGTCGCTGGCGCCGCGCGAGCTGCTCAAGCTGCTGCGACTCGGTCGCACGATGAAGGACGACCCGACCGACCTGCGCTGGCTCAACTTCAAGCTGTTGACGATGAGCGCGGTCGACTTCCTCGACCTGTGGTTCGAGTCCGACGTGCTCAAGGCGCCGATGTCGGTCAGCGGGATCATCGGCACGTTCCTCGGCGTGCGCTCGCCCGGCACGGCCTACGTCCTGCTGCACCACTACATGGGCGAGATCGACGGCGCGTTCCGCGCGTGGGGCTTCTCGAAGGGCGGCACCGGCGGCATCAGCCTGGCGATCGCCAACGCGGCGCGCGCACACGGCGCGGAGATCCTCGAGCAATCCGGCGTCGAGCGTGTCCTCGTCCACGGCGGGAAGGCGAACGGCGTCGTGCTGGAGAACGGCGACACGGTTCGCGCGAGCACGGTGATCTCGAGCGTCGATCCCAACCGGACCTTCCTGCGGCTCGTCGGCGAGGAACATCTCGAGGACGAGTTCGCCGCCCAGATCCGCAGGTACCGGCTGCGCGGCAGCTCGGGGAAGGTCAACCTGGCGCTCGATCGCCTGCCCGAGTTCTCCTGCCGCCCGGGCGACGGGCCGCATCTCCACGGCGACATCGCGATCGCGCCGAGCATCGACTACCTGGAGCGCGCCTACGACGAGGCGAAGTACGGCGACTTCTCCGAGCGGCCCTACATCAACGTGGTGATCCCGTCGCTGGTCGATCCGACCGTCGCCCCGCCCGGCAAGCACGTGATGTCCTGCTTCGTGCAGTACGCCCCGTACGACATCAAGGAAGGTCCGGAGCACTGGCCCGAGCGGCGCGAGGCGTTCGGCGACGCCGTCGTCGACACGCTCGCCGAGTACATCCCCGGCCTGCGCGAGTCGATCCTCTACCGCCAGGTGCTCACGCCGTGGGATCTCGAGCAGGAGTTCGGCCTGACGGAGGGCAACATCTTCCACGGCGAGCTCAGCCTGGACCAACTGCTGTTCCTGCGACCGGCCGCGGGCTGGGCGCGTTACCGCACGCCGATCGAGGGCCTCTGGGTCTGCGGGTCGGGCACCCATCCCGGCGGCGGGATCATGGGTGCCCCCGGCGAGCTGGCGGCGAAGACGATGTTGCAGTCGAGGGCGCTGTGAGCCGCTACGACGACATCGTGATCGGTGCGGGGGTCGACGGGCTCGTCGCCGCGACGCGGCTCGGCGCCGCGGGGCAGCGCGTCCTCGTCGTGGATCGCGCGGAGGGACCCGGCGGGCGCAGCGCCGCTCACGAGTTCCACCCCGGGTACCGCAGTCCCGGCCTGTTGTCCGACACCGCCGCCTTCCGGCCGATCCTCGCGAAGGAACTGGACCTCGCACGGTTCGGCGTGCGCCGCCGGGAGGAAGCGGTTCGCTGCGTGACGCTGTGCGAAGACGGGACGACCGTCGACCCCGAGACGTCGGAGAGTCCCTGGCACGCGTGGCTTTCCGAGGTCGCGCCGGTGCTGGAGAGCTTCGTCGACGCCTCACCGCTGGAGCTGCTGCATCCGGAACGTGCCTCCTTCGGCGAGTTGCTGCGGCGCGGGTACGAGGTGCGCCGTCTCGGCCGCAAGACGACGATGGAGCTGCTCCGCATTCCGCCGATGTCGATCTCCGACTGGTTGCGCGAGTCGTTCGACGACGAACCGACGATGGCGGCGCTGGCCCTGCCCGCGCTGGTCGGGACCTGGCTGGCGCCACGTTCGCCGGGCAGCGCGTTCAACCTGCTCTTCGACCGGACCGCCTCCTCGACCCAGGTGGCCGGGGGCACCCCGGCGTTGATCGATGCGCTCCTGCGGGCGGCGACGGCGGCCTCGGTCGAGTTCCGCTACGGTTGCGACGTCGCGCGCTTGCGGATGCAGGACGGCCGGGTCACCGGCGTCGTCCTCGGCGACGGAGAGACCCTGGAGACGAAACGCGTCGCGGCGACCTCCAGCCCGCGCCGCATGATGCTCGAGCAGTTGCCCCCGGGCGTGCTTCCCTGGCGTCAACGACGACGCTACGAGGCCTACCGCTGTCGCGGAACGACGGCGCAGCTGCTGCTCGCACTCGATCGTGTGCCGGAAGCGCTCGACGGCGTCGAGCTCGCGCAGACCGCGCAATCCCTCGACGAGATCGAGCGTGCGTTCGACGCGGTGAAGTACGGCGCGTTCGCGGAGCGCCCGATCCTGTGGATTCACCAGGCGAGCCTCGGCGCGCCGTCCCTCGCCCCGCAGGGCGGCGCCGTGCTGTCGGTGCTCGTCCAGTACGTGCCGTACGATCTCGACGGCGGCTGGAGCGACGCCGCACGCGGGCGGTTGAACGAGACGGTCATGCGCTGTCTCGAGCACCGCGCTCCGGGGATCCGCGCCTGCGTGGTGGGTTCCGAGCTGCTCGATCCGACGGACATCGAACGACGGTACGGTCTTGTCGGCGGCCAGATCCATCACGGCGAGCACGCCCTGGACCAGTGGCTGGTGCGACCCGAGCCCGACGCCGCGGCGTACCGGACGCCGATCGAGGGGTTGTGGCTCTGCGGCGGCGGCAGTCACCCCGGCGGCGGCCTGACCGGCGCGCCCGGGCGTTTGGCGACACGCAGGATGCTCACCGGCTGATGCCTGAACCGATCGTGCGTGTGTTCGACGACGAACACGACCTCGCGGTCGGCACCGCGGGGGCGCTGCTGTTCGCCGCGATGGAGGCGGTGGCGCGGCGCGGCCACTTCCACTGGGCCCTCGCGGGCGGTTCGACACCGCGCGCGACCTACCGCGTGCTGGCCGCACCGCCCTTCGCCGACGACTTCCCGTGGGACCGGCACGACGCCTGGCTCGGCGACGAGCGCTGCGTGCCGGCGGATCATCCGGCAAGCAACGCGCGCATGATTCGCGAGCACCTGTTCCGACCGGCCGGCGCGGAGGAGACCGCGCTCCGTGCCTTCGACACCGAAACCGATCCCGACGCGGCGGCCCGAGCGTACGCCGAACAACTGGCCGCTGCGGTTCCCAAGAACGACGGCGGCGTGCCGGTCCTCGATGTCGTGCTGCTGGGTCTCGGCGCGGATGCGCACACCGCGTCCTGGTTTCCCGGGTCGAGCTTCCCCGAGGACCGCTGGGTCGCGGCCAGCGCGGGGCAACATGGCGGGCAGCGCCGGCTGACGCTGACGCCGACGATCGTGAACGCGGCCAGACGGGTCGTCTTCCTGGTGGCCGGGGAGACCAAGACGGATGCGTTGCGACGCGTGCTGCAGGGGCCTCACGATCCCGTCCGCGTCCCGGCGCAGCGCGTGGCGCCGGAGCACGGCAAGGTCACGTGGATGCTCGACGCCGCGGCCGCGGGTCAGTTCTTCGCCGGCTGAGCGGTGAGCTTCTTGAGGGTCTTCCTGGCCTGCGTCTCGAGCGGGGTCTCGGGGTAGTCGGTGATCACCCGGTCGAGGTAGAAACGTCCCTGTTCGGTGTCCCCGGATCGCATCATCGCCTCGCCGATCGCGAGGAACATGTCCCCCGTCTTGGTCGTGTCCGGGAATTGCCCCAGCGCCTTCTGGAAGCGCTCGATCGCGGACGGATAGGCTTCCTTCTTGAGGTAGTAGCGCCCGACCGCGAGCTCGTGCTCGACGAGACGCGCCTCGGCGACCCGCCGCATGAGTCGCGCCGCGACGGCGTACTTCGAACCGGGGAAGCGCGACTCGACGGAGCGCAGGTCTTGGATCGCCTGGTACGTCTCGGTCTGATCCTTGGACGGGGCGTTGACCTGGCTCAGCGAGCAGATGCCCGCCTGGTACAGCGCGTAGGGCGCCAGCACGTGGTCGGCGTAAAGCGTCACGAAATCGAGGTACAACGCGCGCGCGTCGATCAGCGCGATGTCGTTGTTCTGGTAAAAGGTCGCGTCGGCCGTGGTGATGCGGGCGAGCGGCTCGAGCAACGCGCGATCCTCGCCGAGCCGGTAGTCGATCCGCTCGAGCACCTCGAGAGCACGGCGCAGGTTGCCGCGCTGGATCTCCTCGCGCGCGAGGCGATAGGTGTCGCGCGGCGCCAGCAGCCGCGTGTCGATGTCCTTCTTCTTCTTGCCGCAGCCGCCGGCCAGCACGGCGAGCAACCCGCACAGGGCCACGGCGATCCATCCGCGTCTCAACATGCGGCCCCGTGCTCGACCAAACGCTCGCGCAGCACGGCCGGAAGCCGGCATGGCTTGCCCTGCGTGTCCACCGCGCCGTGCTCGGTGAAACCCGTCGCCAGCAATTGATCGGATTGGTCTCGCATCACTTCGTACTCGAACCGGACGCGCGCGCCGCCGAGCCGCGTCAACCGGGTCAGAACGCAGAGCCGGTCGTCGTAGCGCGCGGGCGCCTTGTAGTCCGCTCCGGCTTTCACGACGGGAAAGAAGATCCCGCTCTCGTCCTCCAGCTCACCGTAGGGACACCCCGCCTCGCGCATCCATTCGGTGCGCCCGAGCTCGAACCAGGCCAGGTAGTGGCCGTGCCACGCGACGCCCATGCGATCGGTCTCGGGGTAGCGTACGCGAACCTTGACCTGACCTGTCGACGGCGTACGGTTAGCAGGTTCGTTCACGTTCCGCCAATTCGGCCAGTTGCCGTACCATCCGTTCGGTCGTCCCACGGATGTCGCCCGAGCCGAACACCGCCGACCCGGTCACGATCATGTCGATCCCGCAGGCGGCGACCTCCGTGACGTTATCCACGGTAACGCCCCCGTCGATCTCGAGCCGCACATCCGGGGCTTCCAGATCCAACCGTTGCCGCAGGGCGCGGGCCTTTTGCAGCACGGAGGGGATCAGCTTCTGCCCGCCGAAGCCGGGGTTGACCGACATCAGCAACACGAAATCGACGTCCCCGAGGATCTCGTCCAGCGCGGACAGCGGCGTCGAGGGATTCAGGACGACCCCCGCCTTCACCCCTCCGTCGCGGATGCGATGGACGGTGCGGTGCAGATGCGTTGCGGCCTCGACGTGGACCGAGATCATGTCCGCCCCGGCTGCGATGAAATCGTCCACGTGCCGATCGGGCTCCGAGATCATCAGATGGCAGTCGAGCGGCAGGTCGGTCACCTTGCGCAACGCCTTCGTCACGCCCGAGCCGATCGTGATGTTGGGGACGAAGTGGCCGTCCATCACGTCGACGTGGATCAGCGCCGCGCCGCCGGCCTCGGTTTCCTTGACGTCGGCCCCGAGGCGCGCGAAGTCCGCCGAGAGGATCGAGGGTGCGAGTACCGCCGCCATGCGAGGTTCCTTTCCTTACTGCGCGATCGTCAAGTCGACGACGTCGTTGGAGCGTACCGGGTAGCCGGGCAACGGCAGTTGCCCGACCACGTAACCGGCTCTCCGGCCGCTCATGCTAACCCTACGGACCGCCCCGCGTCGAAAACCGTTCCGCGCCAGCCACGCCTCGGCCCCGGCACGATCCATCCCGGTCAGGTCGGGCATGATCCAGACCGGAATCTCGGCACCGGTCGACACCAGCCGGTGGACGCGGCTCGCCGGAACGGCCGGCGTGTCGGGCTGGGGCACCTGGGCGATCACGGCACCGGTCGGCACCACCGCCGAGGGGATGCGCGCCTCGTCCCCGGGGACGAAGCCCTCCTGTTTGAGCTCGATCTCGACGGTCCGAGCCGCCTGCCCGACGACGTCGGGCACGTTGAGCACCTTGCCGCCGAGACTCATGACGAGCTTGATCTTGCGACCGCGCCGGACCGAGACATCGGCGGGCGGGGCCTGTTGCAGGATGCGCCCCGAGGGGATCGCCGGATCGTTGCGCTGGTCGACGACCTGCAGCACGAGCTCCTGGGCTTCGACCTCACGCGAGGCCGCCTCGAGGGTCATCCCGGTCAGGTCGGGTACACGCACCTCGGTCGATTTCATCTCGACGCGCATGGCGATGAAGAAGGAGACGACGAAAGCGATCCCCGCGAGCGCCAGCCCGCCGCCGACCCACAGGACCTCCGTGAGGATGCGCGTCCAGCGACTGCCGGGCTCGGGGAACGTGGGTAAGCGGATCCGGCCGACGAACTTCGGCAGCTTACGGCCGACGAGCTTCGACAGCTCCGGGAGCTTGAGCCGCACCTTCACGACGCGCGGGTCCGTCCCAGCACGGCGGCGAAGAAGCCGTCCAGGCCGTCGCGGCCCGGATCGGTGCGCAGGTAACCATCGGCGCCGACGAACCGTCGGGCGGGTTCGGGCAGCTCGCCGCTCGGGTCGACCGCCGAGAACACGGGGTTGCGGTCCAGGAACGACGCGATCACTCGTTCTCCTTCCTCGGGCTCCATCGAACAGACCGAGTAGACCAGCCGGCCCCCCTCCGCCAGCAGGCCTGCGGCGCGTTCCAGCAACCGCTCCTGCCGGAGCGAGATCAGCTTAATCGCCTCCGGGGTCAGACGCCAACGAATCTCCGGGTGCCGCCGCAGCGTCCCGGTGCCGCTGCAGGGCGCATCGACCAGGATGCGCTCGAATCGGGTCCCCAAGGGGGGCGGCGCGGTCATGTCGGCGATCAGCGGTCGCACCTGGCCGAGCCCGCAGCGCTCGACGTTGCGAGCGAGTCGTTTCATCCGGCCGCGGTGTCGATCGACCGCGATCACCCGGCCGGCCGTTCCCACCCGATTGGCCAGGTGCATCGTCTTGCCGCCCGGGGCGGCGCAGACGTCCAGCACGGTCTGTCCGGTCTCCGCCGCGACCAGCCACGAGACCAGCTGGCTGGCCTCGTCCTGGACCCAGCAAAGGCCCCGGGAAAGCGCGTCTCCCGGACTCCCGCCCAGCACGCGGAGGCTGTCCGGGACGACCCGACCCGGTCGCGCGCGGCAGCCCGATTCCGCGAGCGTCGCCGCGAGGCGCTCGGCGCTGATCCGGCCGCCGTTCGGACACAGGGTGGTGCGTGCCGGGCGGTTGTTCGCCTCGAGCAGCGCGATCGCCGCGTCCCAACCGCTCCGCTCCACGACGCGCTCGACCCACCAGTCCGGGTGAGACGTCCACAATGCCCAGGCCTCGACCGTACGCTCCCGGGGGCGGACGGGCGGTTCCGATTCCGTCCGGGCCAGCCGGCGCAGCACGCCGTTGACGAACCCGGCGGCGCGTGGCTTGCGGCGACGTACGGACTCGACCGCGGTCGAGACCGCGGCGTGATCGGGAACGCGGTCGAGAGAGATCAGCGCGTAGGCGCCGACACGCAGCGTGGCGCGCACGAGCCCGTCGAGCTCGGACAGCGGACGATGGCTGGCCCGTTGCAGCGCGGCATCGAGAAGTCGTTGCCCGCGCAGGACGCCGAGCACCGTCTCGTGCAACAAGGCGCGATCGCGCCGGTCCGCGAAGCGTTGCTCGTGGGTCTCGAGGAGTCGCGACGCCCAGGCTCCCGAGCGTTCGACCCGGTCGAGGATCTCGGCGGCCGTCGCACGAACGTCCGGCGTGCGAGGTTCAGTCCGGCCGGACGGGTTCAAGCCGCTCCCCCAGGACGATCTGCCGGCCGTTCAGCGCGTCGGAGGCGCCGATGACGCTG
>WVWW01000212.1:3175-3531 GCA_011773795.1 Acidobacteriota bacterium | reverse complement strand
CGCAGATCATCGCGACACCACCCGAGCCCTCGTCGACCAGCGTGCCGGGCTCGTGCCACGGGGCGCTCACCGGCAGGCCGGAGGCGTCGCGGATCGTTTCGGCGCGGACGAGCCGCAGTCTCTTCGCGCCGCGCCGCAACCAGACACCGGGCCAGGGATCGAAGCCCCGCACACGGCCCTCGACGAGCCGTGCCTCGAGCCGTCCGGGATCGACCTCGCCGTCCTCGCGTGTCAGGACCGGCGCCGGGGTGGCATCGTCGTGACGCTGCGGCTGCGGGGTCAGCGCCCCGGCCGCCAAGTGCTCGAGGGTCTCGTTCAAGACGGGGGCCCCGATCGCGGCGAGCCGCTCGAAGAGT
>WVWW01000212.1:0-3120 GCA_011773795.1 Acidobacteriota bacterium | reverse complement strand
ATCGTCGTCACCCCGGTCGTGTGCTCGGCGTTGGCCAGCGCCCACTGCACCGGGGCGGCGCCGCGATAGCGCGGCAGCAGCGAGAAATGCAGGTTGACGGCGCCCAGCGGGGTCTGCTCGATCAACCGCATCGACAGGATCCGCCCGTAGGCGACGACGACGAGAACGTCCGGCTCGCAACCGCCCACTCGCTCCCGGAGACTCCGCGTGCGCACCTTGGCGGGCTGCTCGACGGACAGCCCGGCGTCCAGCGCCCAGCGCTTCACGGGCGAGGCGACGGGCGAGCGCGAGCGTCCGGCCGGGCGATCGGGCTGAGTGATGACCAGCGGGATGTCGTGCCCGGCCTCGACGAGCTGCCGCAAGGACACCACCGCGACGTCGGGGGTCCCGAAGAAGACGATCCTCACGACGCCGGCGCCGCCACCCAGTCGCCGTCCTTGATGCGCTTGCGGATGCGCCGCTTCACGATGCTCCGCTTCAGGCCCGAGAGGTTGCGCAGGAAGGTCTTGCCTTCGAGGTGCTCGCACTCGTGCTGGATGCAGCGGCCGAGCAGGTCGTCGGCCTCGAACTCGAATTCGGTGCCGTCGAGATCGAGGGCCCGGAGACGCACGCGGAACGGACGCTCGACATCGATGGTGATCCCGGGGAACGAGAGGCAGCCCTCTTCGTCGACGTCGGACCCCTCGGTCTCGAGGATTTCCGGGTTGATGAAGACGTGGAGCTGGCCTTCCTTCTGACCGGCGGTGATGTCGACGACACAGACCCGCTCGCTGCGGCCGACCTGGTTGGCCGCGAGTCCGATCCCGGGGGCGGCGTACATCGTCTCGATCATGTCCTCGACGAGCCGGCGCAACGAGTCGTCGATCTGCTCGACCGGGACGGTGGGCCGGAGCAGCGCGGGGTCGGGGTAAAGAACGATGGGTAGACGGGCCATTTCAATTCACCGGGATTTTTCACCGGGAACGTAGCACATCCTGCGCCTGTCTCCGGTGGAGGACAGGCCGTCCTGAACCGAGGACAGGAGCCGTGGTCGGAATCCCGGTTCCCCGGGGAAATCGCTCCCCTTCCGGTGGCACGAAGCCTGCAAACTGCCGTGGTGGATCTGCGGCGGGCGTCGATCACACCCGCCGGGGAGGTATCGATGAAACAGCGCTTCACCTGGGTTCTTCTCTTCGCCGCGTGCGTCCTCCACGCCGGGGCTGCACCCCCCCTTTCGGCCCAACAGACCGAAGCGCTCGGCGACGACTACGTCGCCGGTGATTTCGGGCGTCTGCTCTATCAGGAGAACGGGGTCACGGTACGCCGGGCCTCGACCGATTCCGATCCCTCGCTCGAGCGGGTGGCCGGCATCAACGCCCCGATCTTCCCCGGAGACAGTGTCATCACCGCCTTCGACCAACGCGCCGAGATCCAGCTGGCCGGAGGGACGCTGGTGCGCATCGACCGCGCAACCGACGTGACCTTTCTCTCCATGCCCGACCCCTACGCCGATGTCGCCGACAACACGGTGTTGCAGGTCGAGCACGGCGCGATGCGGATCAACGCCCTCCTGACCAGCGATTCCGAGTTCCGCGTCGACACCCCCGCGGCGAGCGTGTTCCTCTCCGAGGATGCCGATCTTCGCGTCGCGGTCGACGAGGACGGCGTGACCTACGTCGCCTCGCACCGCGGGGTCGTCGATGTGACGGTAGGCGAACGGTCGGTGCTGCTGCGGTCGGGCACGAAGACGACGATCTACCCGGGAGAGACCCCGGAGGCCCCGGTCTCCTTCAACACGCTGCGCGGCGACAGTTTCGATCGCTGGGTCGCCAAGCGCGATGCGGAGCTCCGTGAGAACGAACGCTACGCCGATAATTCCGACGCGTACGACGAAGTGCCCGACGAGGTGCGACCCTATTACCGCGAGCTTTCGCGTCACGGCCGCTGGGTCTACGCCGATGAGTACGGTTGGGTCTGGTACCCGGGCGACGTCGGCGCGGATTGGCGTCCTTACTACGACGGCTACTGGACCTACGGGTCGCGAGGCTATTTCTGGGTCTCCTACCGCCCCTGGGGCTGGGCTCCGTTCCATTACGGCCGCTGGGGCTACTACGGCGGGGCGTGGTGCTGGATCCCGGGCCGCGTGTTCGGCGGCGCCTGGGTCGCCTGGTCGTGGGGTTCGGCCTACATCGGCTGGAGCCCGCTGGGTTACTGGAATACCGCCTACTGCGGCGGGCCGTGGGCGTACAGCTACGGGTACTACGGTCCGTCGTGGTCGTTCATCGGCTACAACCACTTCCACTACCACAGTTACCACCGCTACTACGTCGACTACCACCACATCGGCAAGGACTACCTGACGCATTCCGCGGTGGTCACGCGGCCGCCGAGGGCGCACCCACGCGACCTGGCCCGCTCGGCCGATGCTCGTGAGCGGGCGCTGCGTCACGTGCGATCGGACCGCGTCGCTCACCTGCGGTCCGTCGATCAGGAAACGCGCCGGGCGAGTGACAACCTGCGCGGTGCCGAGCGTCGGCTGATGGCCGAACGTGGCGAGCGCGTGCGGGCGATGCGCGAGCGCACCGGCGCGGCCGCCGCCGGGCGTCAGCGGGTTCAGCCTCCGGGCTCCGGCTCGCGGCGCGACGGCCCCGTGGCCGCCGACCGGGACCGGTTGGGCGGGTCCAATCCGCGGGCGACGCGGCCGGGCAAGCGAGACCTGACGACGAACGACGGCGCCGGTGGCGGCGTCGTGCGCCGCGGGAACGGGCGCGACTCGACCCCCACGAGCGTGCCGGGTCGCAAGGCCGCACGGCCCGCCGACACGCGCCGCGGGTCCGGCGGGACGACGACGAGAGTCGAGGGCGGCGAGACCCCGCGCAAGCGGATGCGCGAGGTGTACGAGAGCATGTCGAGCCCGCGCTCGACCCGCGAACGCCGCGGGGCGCCGGCGGCAACGCGCTCCTCGCGGAGCGGCTCCGGCGGCAGCCGGCCCAAGGCGACTCCGAGCCGCAGCTCCGGCGGCAGCCGGCCCAAGGCGACTCCGAGCCGCAGCTCCGGTGGCAGCCGGCCCAAGGCGACTCCGGGCCGCAGCTCCGGTGGCAGCCGGCCGAAGGCGACTCCGGGTCGCAGCTCCGGCGGCAG